>NZ_AP026695.1:0-355010 GCF_025998175.1 Nitrosopumilus zosterae | reverse complement strand
AACTAACTGAGCGTTTTGGCCTCACTGGTGGAAAGTGGAAAGTGATTACCGGACTCTCAATTAAGGAAGGAATCACGCAAAAGCAGCTTGCAGACATGATGTTCGTAGAAGCACCAACGCTTGTCCCAATAATAGACAGATTGGAAAAGGAAGGATACCTTACACGACAGTCAGATCCCAAAGACAGGAGAAACAACCTGATTTTTTTAACAAAAAAAGCCAAGAAAACAGTAGATCCCATAATAGATTGCATAGCGAAGATGCGAGACATTGGACTAGACAAAATATCTAAAAAAGACTTGGAGATTACAAAAAAGACATTGACGCAAATAAATGCAAATGCAGAAGCATTCATTATGGAAAAAGGGAAAAAGACGGAACCGGATGTTTGGACAAATCCACAGAACAAATCACAAAAAACTCTGGTAAAAGTATGAGTTTACAAAATTAAATTAAAAAAATTTTGATTTACAGTCTCAAAAGTGACACTTGATTCTGGCTCTGTTTTTAAAATAATTACGAATGGCTAGCTTTCAATCCCTTGTATCTGTTACGTATTGTGACTTCAGTAACACCTGCAGCTTCTGCAATATCTCTTTGAGTTACAGACGCACCGTTATGAACACAGGACAAGTATAATGCGGAAGCTGCAAGACCCATAGGATCTTTTCCAGCTGACTCTTCACGCTCCTGAGCTTCTTTTAATACCTTAATTGCATATCGCTTTGTTTTTTCTGTAATATCGAGTTTGCTTGAAATCCTTGCAATACATTGAACTGAATCAACTACAGGCATCTTTAATTCCAATTCGTAATGTAACAATCTATAACATCGTGCAATATCTTTTCGTTTTACATTTGCAGCATCTGCAACATCTTTGAGGGTTCTAGGTGTAGCAGTATCTCTGCAAGCAGCATAAAGAGACGCAGCAATCATCGCAGAAATAGATCTACCGCGTACAAGTTTTTTCTCCAAAGCTTTTCTGTAAATGTAAGCTGCTTTCTCAAGAACATTTGCAGAAATTGCAATCTTGTCTTTCAGTCTAGTTAACTCACCAAGAGCCTGTCGCAAGTTTCGGTCTACCGGCTCATGAACCTGACTTCGGTTATCCCAAGTTCTAAGACGCTCAATGGTACTTTTCATCGAGGTAGAAAGTGGTTTTCCAGAAGCATCCTTGTTTAATGGGTTGATAACGGTGGACAGTCCCATATCATGCATCAGTAATGATGATGGAGCGCCAGTTCTTGCAGGATCAGCACCACCATCTTTTTGGAAAGATCTCCATTCAGGGCCTGATTCCTGGGTTTTTTCTGAAACCACATAACCGCACTTTGAGCAAAATTGTTCACCAGTAGTGTCATCAGTTAACATGGAGTTTTTTCCACATCTCATGCAGCTAGAGTTTTGATTTGAACTTACCATACAAATTCACCTATCTTTCCACCATTGTGAATCATGTAGAGTTACAACTTGTCGCTAATTTAAACCGACAATGAATGCAGATTTCTAGGAATAGTATTCTTTAAAGCCCTTATCCGTGGGAAGTAACTCGGTTTTGAGACCAAATAACCCCTGTTTTTGATGCACTTTCATCAGGCCATTATTTTCTAGATCTTCCAGAATCGATTCTAATTCTTGGTTATCAAGGCCAGTGTTTTTTTGAATATTTTCAAAATATTTTGTCCCCCGGTTCAATTCTCCCAAAACAAGCATGGATTTTGATTGAGGCTTTGACGGAACTATTTCGGGTTTAGGAGAGTCCATAGAGGATTTTTGAAAATAACTGTCAGAATTTGGAGTAAATTGTCTTTCTTGAATTGTTTTAGAGGGATTAAATCTAATTCCTTTTTTGGACAATAGGCGAGGAATTATTCTCGATAACGGAATTGCCAAGAAAATTACCAAATAAATCCACGAAAAATTAGGATCTGCCATTATTTTCACAACAACATGATGTCATAAATTTGTTGAGTAGAATTCTGATACCAAAATATTTTTTCATTGGTATTGATATAATAGTAAGAGAAAAACATGAATATCATTGTCAAGATATCAATCACCTAAAGTTAATGTGAATATGAGTGCTGCAAGAGGAGTTGCAGTAGGAATTATTCTTCTTATAATTATCGGAGTAGTGATATCAGCTTCTGTGAAAATAGTAGATTCAGGTCACAGAGGAGTTCTGTTACACTGGAATGCAGTTGATCTAACACAGCCACCACTTGAAGAAGGATTGCATTTTGTGGTTCCATTTCAAGACGAAGTAGTTAACATTGAAGTTCGTACTTTAAAATATGCAAGTGATGCTAGAAGTGCATCAAGAGATCTGCAAACAGTGGAAACAACAGTAACTGTAAACTATCACCCAAATAGAGAAGCAGTGCATAGACTGTACAAGGATATAGGTCTTGATTACGAAAACAGAGTAATTCAGCCAGCTATAGAGGAAACAGTAAAACAAGTAACTGCAAAGTACAATGCCGAAGAATTAATTACAAAAAGACCGCTAGTCAAACAAGATATTGAGGCAGCAATTACTGAAAGACTAAATCAGTTTGAAGTCGTAACTGAAGTGATTTCAATTACGGATTTTGAGTTTTCACCATTATTTGCACAAGCTATTGAATCAAAAGTCGAGGCAGAACAAAATGCGCTCAGAGCAGAAAATGATCTTAGAAGAATCGAAGTAGAGGCAAAGCAAAGAGAAGCCAACGCCATAGGACTTGCAAATGCAAACATTGCCGAAGCAAAGGGAGAGGCCGAAGCCATAGCAATCATCAATAGAGCATTAGCTGAGAATCCAAATTACCTAGATTGGTTAAAGACACAAGCATGGGATGGTAAATTACCACTGGTAGTTGGAGAAGGCGGAACCCCATTCATCCAAATTCCAATTAAACCATAAGCAATTTAGAAAATTAAGGGTCTTTTGATTGATTCCTTAGTGCATCATACATTGCTAGAAATTGCTCAGGTTCATTTTGTCTGTAATTTTTTTCAAGGATCTGAATCTCCTTATGAGAAATTGATTCCCCCTTACTATGGTAATATTCTTTAATAATTTGAGACGGAGTTTTTTTAATATTGTATTTCAAAAGTGTCTGATTAACAGATCTTTTGCAATACAAATCATAAATCAAAAATCGATAAACAAGATATCCAGACAACCCTATTATCGCAACCAAGATAACTGGAATGACAATTATTGACGCCATGTATCATACATATCATTTCAGTATTTCATTGTTGTTCTTTTAATTTTAAAAATAGCGACACGAATTAACTTGAAATAGAGACGACTGCAACTTTAAGAATTACGCATGGTCACTTGATTTCCAACTGTGTGATGTATTCCAACAACTAATTCTGAATGAGTAGTGATAATCATCAATGTTTCACAAGAAAGGCATAGAACTGATGGCACATAGTCGGCATTTGTTTCAGAAGGACCAATTGTAGCTAGTACGGCATCATCTTTAAGATCCAATCCACCACAATTGACGCATTTAGGAGATCTGTTTTGAACGCGTTTTATTTGACTGATGAAATAATGAACCAAGATAGAAAAACAATGCTTGTCTCATTCTTAAATTAACTGATTTACACATCGCGTCATCAATACACGATTTTTTTGTTGCGAATTAACATTAATTTCTTTAAGGAGAGAATGCAAGACCTTAGCATGTTGAAGTCAAATGATAAAATTTTGATTATCGTGGCTCTAGTAGGAGGAATGATTGCACTGGCAGTAATTATAGGTTTTATCGGACAAGGAAATGTAAGGCACGTGACAATCTTCTGGCAAGAAAAAGTGGAACATACTGTAGTTTTTGAAGACATTGATGGAAAGGCACAGATCAGAGGAATAAAAGGAGTCGCAGGAGACATCAATCCCACATTACTGTCACGTACATCATTTGCATACGTACTAACTGTGATTAATAACGGTACAACAAATCACAGGCTTTACATTGAAGGATTTAATGTTCAGACTGATCTTCTGAAACCAGGACAACAAGATACAATCACAATCTATCCCGACAAAGAAGGAGAGTACCTATACTATGACAAGAGACAGGATCTAATCCCATTAGGAAAGATCAAAATCGTTACCGTGGTTGCAAGTGATGAATTTCAAGGGATTTGATTTAGCGAAATTCATTTTTTGCCAATTACCAAATCTACCTTATAGTTTAAGATAGCACGTGAATTGAGTTTTAAATTCCATGGAAGGTAGGAAGGATTTTTTGTGTTTGCATGAATTTTGAACCCGAATTTTTCCAAATTTGCACGTAGTGTGAATTCATCAAGGGATTTTTTAACAGAGTTGACGCCCCTGTCAAAATCATATGGATCAGAGATTACAAAATATCCAAAAGTGATTTGTTTTGATACGTGCTTTAATAATTCTAAAGGCTCCACCAATTCCAAAAGGTTTAGCGCAATCACCATATCAAATTGTAATTTTCCAAATACAGGAGACAAAGAATCGGCAACAACATAATCAAGGTTATGTTTGAAAGTTTTTTTTGCAAACCTTAGTGCGCTAAAGGATCTATCTATTCCAAACACAGTATTGCTTGAATCAGCCAGTGACGAAGTCACAATCCCGATTGAGCACCCATGCTCCAACACTAGATTTGGTTTTGGCAGAGAATCAAGATGACGTATGATCAAAGAGTAGAATTTTGAATGCATGCTATTTTGGTAAATTTTCGACCATCTCTCATCTATTGCAGTCCTATCATCAACATGAACAGTTTTGGATAAAGACGATTTCAGAAAACTTTTCATTTTTTCAGTTTTTGACAATTGATAGAGTTGGCCGCCCAGGACTTTACGATGAGAAAGGTATTTGGGAAAATCATTCCACAAGATAGGAATTTTCTCAATAATTGGGAATGCCAGAACACATTTCTTGCATTTTAAAATTCCTTCTTCAATTTCTTTTTTCATTTGCAAGGTATCGAGTTCAAGTTTAGAACCACATCCTACACATCTTAAAAATTCAGGAGTGTGTTCTAGCATCTATGATATGCCAAAGGATTGTGAACTAATAATTTCTTTGATGCAAATTACAAGATAATGTTAAATGTAGTATTTTCCGATTTTATGCAAATTGGGAGAATTTGAAGAGTTTGCAGAGGCACTATTTGGCCAATTATCAGTCGAGATCAATGAGGAAAAAGAGATCATGCAACTTGCAGCAAGAGCAAGAGAAGACATTGCAGGAAAAGTGCAATTCAGAGAGCTAGAAGAGATTGCAAAAGAAATATTCCCCTCATTCAAAGGGAAAGTGGAAGATTTTCTAGGGATTAAACTTGCAGATAATCTCCAGTTAAAATTTCCCGAATTAGAAGATTTGAAGAGGTTAAAGGGGGACAAAGTGTTTGCAGATTCTGAATCAAAGGAGTTTGTGAAAAAGTTATTCAATGCAGTTGCAAGAGAAGATCTTAAGACAATTGCAGAGCTGATGAAGGAAAACACTGCAAAATACTTGGTGTATTCCACATACGCAATTCAATACATTTCAAAAATCACAACCACGTACGGGGATTATCTCGACTCAATCATTTATCTTAACAAATTCATTTTATCAAGATACCCTCAGATCATTCTTCATAAACAGGGAGAACCATACGAATCAAGATTTGAAAACGTGAATTCTGGTTATCTTGGTGCAGTAAAAATGACGGTACTTGAGGAATTAATTCACTCAGCACAAGGAAATCTGCACCAAATAAACAAGAATGCCGCAATGGAGGTAAACAAAATTAATGAGGAATTGGCCAAAATAATTTTATCGCTGGATACTGAAACCATAAACAAACTTTCAGAATATTGTCAATTGCAAGCAGTACCTGATGATTTTCCATTTGCCAAAAAAGCAAATTTGTTTTTCTTTTTGAATCCAGATCATTTCTTAATTGAGCAAATTGGACCAGATGTCATGACATTTACACATGTGGAAATAGATCCAAAGATTGATGAATCAATTCCCCATCTTTTAGACATCTACAAGAGGTGGTTGGTGCCAATTCAGCAACACCACGCAGCATTCACCACTATGGAAGGCATGGCAGGGTTTGCCATCGAGAACATCCTAAAAGAAGATCAGGATTTTCAGAATTATCTTACGACATTTATGGGAACAGATTTTTCATCATACCAGGTAAGAAAGAGCATGGGAAAAGATTTTACAAAAACTATTTACGAAAAGTTAGGCAGGAATACTTTTAAAAAAATGATGGAACTACCGCCAAACACAAGAGAGCTAAAAGATCCGCAGCTATACCTCAAAAAACTGAGTTAATTCAATTGGAAGAAAGATTTGATCCATTAGTTGCAGAATGGTTTGCATTTGTAAAAAATCCAAATTTTAACTTGGTAGAAAAATGTCTAAAATTTGCACAGATTCTAGAATACCCCGAACTAAATGTAGACGAATACATTGAGAAGATCAACCGCATTGGCATGTCTCTAAAAGAATCAATTAATGATGTGAAGAACCCTACATACTTGATTTCGATGTTAAATGAGCATCTCTTTGAAAATTTAGGATTTAGTGGAGATGATGATGATTACTATAACCCAAAAAATAATTTTCTAAATGAAGTGATAGATAAAAAATCAGGAATTCCAATAACACTATCAATTCTTTATGCCGAAGTTGCAAAGTTTGTAGGGTTGGATCTTAAGATAGTTGGTTTTCCGGGACATGTATTGGTAAAATACAACGAGGAGATGATTCTAGATCCATTCTATGACGGTCGCCTTGTAGACGTAGATGACTTGCAAGAAATATTGGATGTAAACTTTGGAGGGGAATTAGAATTTCAACCGGAATACCTGGACGAGGTAAAACCAGAACAGATTCTTGTTAGAATGACTCGTAATTTAAAAAATTCATATGTTCAATCGTTTGTTTACGACAAGGCGTTGCGATGTGTCAACATGGTATTAGCAATTGAACCGGAATCGGCAGAAGACATTAGAGATAAAGGGATTTTGGAGGAAAGATTACTTAACCCGGATACTGCATTGAAATATTTGAACAAATATTTAGAAATCAATCCAAATGCAGAAGATGTAGATTTTGTTTTGGAATTAATTAGAAGTATAAAATCAAAAAATTAATCAATGATGGAATCTATATCATTGCCTTTCTTAATCATAGATATTTCATGACGGGCAATTTTATTTCTAAATGCCTTTTTGAGAATATCCACTTCGCTTCTAAGTAATGCAATCTCATCTTCAAGTTTTGCAACTCGTTCATAGATGGTTTCAGCTTCTGAACTCATGATTATCTATCAAGAAAAAATTGTCTTAAAAAGTTATGGGTAATTATTTTGATGGGCAGGTTAGCTTTTTGAACTATAATTTAGGCTAGGAAATATTGACTTTTTCTTTTAGATACTGGCTATGAGGGTAATGAAATTGTGCAATACTAAGAATTTGAAAAAGAGTATTTTTCCCTGCATTTTCCACATCTATCAATAAGACCTTGAGCGGGCTTTGTCAATCCACAAAGACCACAGTGTCTCATCAGTCCATTTTTTACCAATTCTATGTTGCATTTGCTTCTTTGATCAGAATTGTGTTGATCAGAGGGTTTGTTGCATATTGGACAGATTTCATCAAAAGACATTTTATGAAAATTTGATTACTGTATCATAATTAGTTTTCATTTTCCATTCCACAATACCATCATACATTAGCAGAAATTCTGGACCACGAACAAGTCACCGCCTACTACAAAAGTATCAATTCCAGTTTTTGTAATGTTTGATCCAAAAATAATATTTCCATACCCCTCGTCATCAACCATGTATGTCATTATAAGATCAACAACTTTTTCCATTTCAGAATATGATTTGGATGGAACAAGTATTGTATAATCATGGATAGGAACAGATGTTCCATTCACTATGCATTCTATTTCCTCTCTTTCTGCAATCACATTGATGTCAATGTCAGAATATGCCTCTATGTATGCAGGATATGCCACTGACAAATTGGTACTACGTATTTCAGCAAGATCATTCAATGTAGGATCCAAGACAACACTACCCACGCCATATTGATTTCTGTGAGTATTTGTCCAATCAAGAATTTCTTTTTCAAACAAATCTCTGTCTAAATTCTTGGTAGGCTCCAGTGATGATACATAGAGTATATTGCCAATACCCAATGCAACCCCAAAGATAACAGATGCAACAAAGAACAAAGGTATTGCAAGAGCTGTTAATTTGACAATTTTCCTTGTTTTGGCAGAATATTTGCTTCTTTGTTTGTAGTACAATACAAAACCCATTATCAATACTGCAAACAAACTATACAGGACAAGTGAGATTGGACCTAGTTTATCAGTTCCAAACAAATTGAAAGGAAATAACACAAGGAAAAATCCGACTGCAATCAAAACCAAAGGATAGTTTTTTTTCAGAAAACTACCATTGTCATTTTCGAGCATTTGATATCAAAAAATATGGCCCATACATTAGTGATTTGATTTAACATAAAATCATTTCAGATCTTGAGCACCAAGTTGAATAAAACAATCTCTTATTTTGTGTAAAAAGATCTTACTATATTTTCCATGTTTTCATCAGACACATAACCTGCAACAGATATGACTAAGCCATCGCGTACAAATTGTGCTTCTGACAATGTCGGATAAATGCCACCAATCTGTTCATTAAAACCAAGTTCTCTTTTCTTTAGATAAATCAATTCTCCAGAATCAAGAGATATTTTTTTAGCATTGTGGTTTTTTGCCCAATGCTCAACAGATGCATTAGCATCAACGGTCACAGGAGTTTCGGAGAACCTGAGAAATATTCCATTGTCTTGCCAGTAAAAATCATTCCATGAAGTATTCAAAGAAATAGGCACTGGGGAAATTTGAATCACAGAATATGTTTCATGATGATGGAATTGAAAATATTCATAGGCATCAGGTAAAAATTTTGGTAGCCCTATTGTTTTACCCAAAGTTTGTCCCACGTTATCTACTGCATATTTTTCATCTAAAATGAGGCAATATTTTGGACAGTTGTTATCTGAATAAAGCTCATTCATCTTACTTGACAGATATTTCCATAATTGTTCACTTGCATTCCATCCAGATCTTTGTTCTTTGTTTGTTAATTTTACAGCGGTTTGCTTATTTACACAAGCAGGAGAATCATCATATTTTTGAATTAAAACAAATTCTGATTTGCACAAAAAATCATTTTTATCAAGATCAAATGTCATTGCACGATTCTGCTGAACTTTAAGTGGATATACAAAGTCATAATATTTGGCATCTTGTTTTTCAAAATCAAAAGGATTTGGACAATCAATCATCTGTGATCTTTGAGAGTCCCAAAAAGCAGTAGAATTTGCAAGGAATGTATTGAGTCCCGGTACTAGATCAAACTCTAAAATCACACTGCCGTCTTTGGCTTGGCTTGGAATTATTTTCTCAAAATTGTTGTCTGCTGGAAAGTTAAAAGATGGAGAGTTTATGATGAAAAATGTACTGCTCTCGTATCCTCCAGGCCAGATCATATCATTTGGAAATTTGTATTTTGCATGTCCTGATTCTGAAAGGGAATTTTCACTTAGAATAAAGTCTGATGTGAAATGACATCTGCTAGATGAGTCACCTACCAACGCACCAAACGGCTGATACTGGTATTGGTAGAATTTTTCCCCATAATGAAAATCGCTAAACCGTCCAGTATCAAAACCGTCATCTGAAAAACCTTGGACAGTATTAAGAAATCCTGCAGAAATTACAATCATTCCAATAAACATCAAAAATCTAGTTTTCATTTTTTAATTCTCATCTTTATTTTCATTGTAATATATGCAAATACTATAAACAAAGACATTGCTAAAACAAACCATCCAAATATACTTGATGCGTCTCCCAGTGTTTCCCCTGTCTGCAGATTTTGTCTGACAAACGTAGGGTCATCAATTCTGAAAAAACCCTGATTCTCATCAGGATTGGCCAATGTTTTACGAATTATCATGGAATCAAAAACCTCTAGTTTTTCATCAGTGTATGAAATAGGGAGTGTCTGGTCTTCATATGAAGCAATTACAAGATCTTCTTCAAGTACATGAATTCTTTGTCCAGTAGAAGAATTTGGAGAAAAGTAGATGTTGCTTGCAAATACTCCTGAATCTTTGCTTGTCTCATATACATCTGGAGTTATTCCATTTGGATCAGAATCAGACCAAATGTGAATCTTGAATTTTTCAATATCATTTGGAGACAAGTTCATGTCCGGCTCTATTACTTGAATTGAAGCAAAGCCATCAGAAGAATGAGAAGATTTTACCCATTTGACCTCAGCTACTGTAAACTCTTGGGATTCTGCAAAAGAGGAATCAAATGTAGTCCAAAATACAACCATTGCAAGAATCAAAAGCCTAGCTTTCATTTTCTTATTTCTCTAGAATTAGATTATTTAGTGTACGACAATTATTGCTATCAAGATCATTCACGGTAGGATTTGTAATGTATGATACAAGAAAATCGTCTCCTTTGTTGTGATTTGAACAGCTGTATATGATAGAAGAATCACGCAAATCAATTTCAAGACGGACAAAAATTTTCTCAGCCAGCATGGCATCAGCAAATACTTTTTGTACCTGATACATTCCAGTGGAATATCCCAAACCCGTTGTCTCAGGATAAAGTTGCATAAAGTGTTGTATAATTGGTAATGGAACATATTTTTCTTCCAGATGATCTCCACATAAGTTCAATTGAAAAATCACATCATCGCATATAATTGGCGCATTATAAAAAAAATATAATAAAAATAACAATACCATAGATGCGATTATAATAATTGGAATTTTTGTTCTAGTTTTCAATTACTCACGATAAAATTATGCAATTCATAAGTACTTCGAACCTTTTACTCTTATTTCATCTACATTCATAATCGAATTACCTCAGACTCTATTCTGCGTTTATTGGTTCGAGTTGAATAACGTACACGTGTATTGCAACAAGGACAGCGAAGAAATTTTTCTTTAAAATAATAGTCGCAGTTTCTACAGTAACAACCACCTAATTCATAGGCTTTGTGTTTTGAAATGGATTCAAATACAATACATTTGTGTTTGCATTCGGTTCAAAAGCAATGTGAGTATCTGCCAAGTTAGATTCAAGAGTATTTCTTCTTATAACAAATTCTCCGCGATGTTCTTTTGCAAATTCCTTGGCGTTTATCTTCTCACCTGTGTTCATTACTTCAAGACATCTAGCATATTGTGGACGCATTGAAAATCCATGATCTTTTCTTGAATCAAATTTTTTGATAACCTGATAGACCTTGTACATCGAGAATAGTCAGTAAATGAAAGATAAAATGGGTATTTGTCAGTCTAAGATATAATTTAACAAAGTATCGATTGCTTTGCAGAACTAGGTTCAATGCCACATTTCATACAACATTTTGGGATTGAGATTGAAAATTATAAATTCAAACCACTGTCAATGAATGCGGTCTTTTTATCTTTAGATGGACAAGATTTTCCCTCGTGTTCCCCGTCCTCACCATCAGTAGATGCATCTCCAGTCTGAGCATAGACAGAATCCATTGGAAGTGCCATTGCAAATATTGCAGCTAGTACAAGTACAGAAAACAGTGCAATTTTTGAATCCATACTCATACAAAGATGTTTGAACATTTAAGATTAGTGGTTCAAAATGCACAGGATTTCTGATAGCACATTTTGCAGTGACTGTGTGCGCAATATTTTTGCCAGCTAGGAAAATAATAAAAATCCAAATACAGTATTTGAGAAAATCATGCAGAATCCCAATTATTTCAGACTATCTGGTTTTCTGTTTCCAAATATGATAGTCATAAAGTAGTCTATTCATTAATGCAGTAGAGATCTAGATGCAAAATAATAAAGCGATTAAATAGTGTTAACCCTATTTACAAACATGGAAGAGAATTCTCTCCATTTTTGGATTATCCCAATTGTATGCATGGTGATAGTAGTTGCCATATTTTCTTTTGCGTTAGATTATAAAATAAACACGATTTTTCCCAATGCCGAACTAGAAAGGGAAGAGATCAAAAAAATGTCTTGTCCTGAAATTCTACAAAAAGATTCTTCAAACAGATATTGGTCTTCAGAAAACAGGGAGATTGGAAAAGCCAAAGCTGCCGGCTGCAGCGTCCCAGAAGAAAGTCAAAGTTCCGGCCTAAGTCCATATGTAGAGTTTTGTACTCCTGGCGGATTTGCACCGGTCAAAAAAATTGAAAACAGCACTCACATATTTAATCACGATACATGCATTTGGGATTTGAAATAAAGCAGCTATTTTGATTTAGATTTAAGATAGGCAAATTCAAACCCTACAGTGTATAGGAAAATAAAGGCAGATTAAAAAAACATTCCAAAAGATTGAAAAACTAATTCTAGTCTTCATTTAGGAGTATAGGTTGGAAGCGCGGAGTCAATCAGGTTATTTCGCCAATGTCAAACAAGAATACTAGTAGCATACATTATCAGCATTCCTATAGCAAAGCCTGATGCCACTGCAGCACTTGAGAGATTCTTGTCGCCCTCTACTCTTATCCATTTCAAGATTGTTATAATTACTTGAAATATTGCGCCTGCCCCTATTGAAAGAAATATCACCGAGGAAAATGGAGAATACACGAAACCTCCAACCCATGCACCAAAAATTGCAGGAGATCCTGCAATCATCCCCATAGCTGCAAGTTTCCAGATTACCGTTTTCTCCCTAGACATTGGTGAGGCAATTGCAATTCCTTCGGTAGTGTTGTGCAATGCAAACCCTACTATCAAAAATGTACTAAACGCAATAGACCCAAGACCTACGGCAGCCCCAATGGCCAACCCCTCTCCAAAGTTGTGCAACCCAATTCCTATTGCAATCATCAATGCAATCGCTACGGGTTTTGTAAGTCTAGAGGTTTCAGATCTTTTTACCAACTTTTCACCTGTATAGTATAACCCAAGAAATGAAAGAACAGTAATTGTGGCAACAAGCAATGTGCCATTAAAACTGTCTGCAAGGCTTTCATCAGATACCTGTATTGCTTCTTCAATAGAATCAATTCCCAAAAACAACAACAGTCCCGCAGTCAATGCCAAAAAGAAATGATATTTGCTCTTCTTAATTTTTTTTATAAATGGAAGCCACAACAAACCAATCATTACAGGAATAATTCCAACATAAGTTCCAATTATTGCAAAAAACACTGCGAGTTCAACAGTCGGTTCTAAAGCAGGAGCAGCAGCGTCTATCTTTTTTTCAAACCTAGTTCCATCCTCCACTGTAATCCCAATGATATATGGTTCTGCCTCATTCCATTCAAAAGGAATTCTAACTAACACTACTTCATATCGTTCCAAGAATCTGTCTGGCTCTACAGCTGCAGGTTGGATCCTGTCATTTACATCAGCCATGGCAACTTCAACTGGAATTGGACCAGTATTCCGCACAGTTGCTTGAATTTCAGAGTCAACAAAATCCACTTTTTCAATGGTAATTTCAGGCAAAGGAATCCCCAAATCAAGCAAATCTGAGCCTGGACCAAAAATGTATGCCATCATCAAGATGATAAAAGCAAACGGGATAATCCCGCTGGCTATTACTTTTGCATGTGATTTTTTCTCATCAAGTTCCATAGTCTATTTCATCTACTTTGTCCCATCATCTTTTACTAGAAATACTCCAACCCATCCTTTTTCTGAAAACTCCACTTTGTGTGCATGAAATAGATATTTGCCAGTATATTGATACTTGAATTCCATTATTCCCCTCTCTGTTTGTGACAGAGTAATCATGTCTGTAAACGTAGATGGAATAACATCAGTTCCTGTTGGGTAGTATTGATACAAGTTGCCGTGTAAATGTAAATTATTAATTGGATCAAACTCCACCATATTAACAACATAAACTCTAACTAGTTCATCTTTGTTGATTTGTATTGGATGATGTTGATAATAAAACGGAATAGAGTTTGCAGCATAGAAATTATTTTCAGTATCAAAGTCAGTGTCAAATCCATTTAGAACCATAACCATTTCATCGGCTGGCGGTCTTCCTTCCTTTGGATCTACAATGAAAACTCCGTACAAACCATGTGCAATATGTTCTTCAAGAGGCATAACATGACAGTGATAAGGATGAACACCTGCAGGTCCTGCCTCAAACTCATAAGTAAATTGTCCGCCATTGCCCCCTACAATCTCAAAAACCCCATCCATTTCTGCAGGATGCTCACCGTGAAAGTGCATAGTATGTTCTTTGTCACCATTATTGATGAAATTAATTCTTAACAGATCCCCTTCTGTTGCCCTGATTGTGGGACCTGGAACGGTTCCATTAAACGTCCAAACATTGTAAAATACACCTGGGGAAATTTCTTGTACTTTATCATCATCAGCTATTATTGTAAATTCCCGTACTGTCTGACCATTTTCTAGGGAAACGCGACCATAATTGAACTCTCTGAGATATTTGTCAGGATCGAATTCAACTTCAGATATTTGATATACAGGATCTAAAACTTCGCCGCTTGTTTTAACCACGCCTCCAGTGTGAGTAACAAAGGTTTTCTCTTCTTTTTGTGCGTTGATTCCCTCAGGAAACACAAAGAAAATTGCAGATATTGCAACCATTGCAACTATCAACGCCACCATTATTCCAGAGCGGGACGCTACCATCATCGATGAGTATAGGCGCGCAGAATAATATAAAGTTAGTCTAGGCTAAATTTATTAGTCTAGTGCAACTTTATTTACACAGCGATGACTGAAAAACTTTGAATGATAGAAAGCATCATAATTCAAAGACTGAATTTTGACTAAAAACGTGCTCTGTTAAATGAATAAAGTAGATCAGGATTGGATTTAAGAAAGGTAGTAAATTTTCTTAACTGTTTCATTGTTTTTGGGTTTATGTGATGTTCGATCCCCTCAACGTCTTTGTTGGCTATAGAACCATCAACGCCAATAATCTCAAAAAAATCCAACAAGTCACTATGTTTTTGGCGTATGTCATTTGCAATGTTCATTCCTTTAAGAGTTAATTTCAATCCACGGTATTTTGTATATTCTAAATAACCATCAGCATCTAAACGACGCAACATTTTGGTTACGCTGGGAGGCCGTACATCCATGTAATTTGAGATGTCTGTAGGGGAAGCATATCCTTTGAGTTCTACTAGCTCAGATATTACTTCAAGATAATCCTCCATCCGGGTAGTAAATGAATTCTTTTGGCTATGAGCTTTTTTTATAGAGTTTAATCTCTTTTCTTTCTTGTCAGACAGATTACTATCATTATCAATCACGCATTTTTTCGTATATCAAGTTTTAATATTTTGATTATTCGTTAACTGAAATGCATTCTTGGATAGAAATGTCGACACTTTCTGCACAGATATTTGTTTTCCAAAACATTTGATAAAATAATGATGTATTGTGTGTCTTTACCATCAGTGTGAGATTTTTCTGTTACATCCAAAGTTAACTTTTGAAATATGGTATTGTTTCTAGTTTGCAAAAATCATTGTACAGTATTGGAACAGAATTAATTAGAATCTCTTTGAGCATCCTTAGATGTTGAAAGCTACAAGTTCTAAAAACTTGATTCTGCCAAAGATCAGGGATTTGATATCAGGCCACAGTATGCATGGTCAGTAAATGAAAGATATGGTATTTGTTAGAATGTTATAATTCAAATTCTTGGCGGCATTTTTCACATTTTCCTCTCTCTTGCCCAGGTGGACCTAGAAGGAATACCTTGCCGATTGTTTTACAGACAGGACACATTCCAGTAGTTGCATTTTTTGGACCACTACGAATAATTTTTTGTGTTTTTCTTCGTCCCATTGAAAAAACTTCCCAAATCGGTCTATTAAGTTTTAATGGCGCGGGGAGGGGGATTTGAACCCCCGCGTTCTTGCGAACATAGGATTAGCAATCCTACGCCCTACCAGGCTAGGCGACCCCCGCACAAAGATGCCTAGATTTAATCTGTAAATAAATTCACTCGTCGGCAAATTGGCTATAGTTATTCACTATTTCATCAATTGGCAGTCTTTTTCCGCCTACTATTTTGAGATCCACCTGGACTTTTTTATCAGAGATTGTTAGAATGTTGTAAGTATTTTCAAAGAAACCACGTACACGCTCAGATGTAGCGGTTCCAGCATTAACGACAGTAAGAGTTCTAAAATTCCAAGCCCAAGGTCTATGCTTGTGTCCACACAGCACTATGTCAACATGGGTATCCAAAACAGTTCGCAGCACATCACCTGCATCAACAACAGTAAGTTGATCAGAACCAGTGTCAGGAATTGCAATCAAATGATGATGCATTGCAACAATCTTTACTTTATCTTTGTATTTTTTCATAGTTCTCTCCAACCATAAATTTTGTCTGTAACCTACTTCACCTTCATTTCTGTCAGGCCTAGCGGTTCCAACTGTAACTAGAACAACATCATCATTCAATTCATTTACAGATTCAAACGGAAAGAATTTTTTGAATAACAGATAACCGGTGTTTCGATAATCATGGTTTCCACTAATTGCAATAATTTTTTTTGTGTTAAACTTTTCCAGCATTGATTTGCATTGCGCATATTCTTTCATCAAGCCTTCATTTGTCAGATCACCAGTAATTACAATCACTTCAGGATTTAATTCATTGACTTCTGCAACTAGAGTGTCAAATTTGTCCTGTAAAAATTGAGAGCCCACATGCAGATCAGAGATTTGAACTATTTTCATTTGATAGAACCTTGGTAAATTAGGTATTAAATCATCTCTATAGAAAACATGTAGATCACATTTCATTTGCAAGGTAGAATTAAATAATAAACTCATCAAAAGCAGGCAGTTTTGAGTAAAAAAGCAGCAGTTATGAGAGGAGACGGTATTGGACCTGAAGTAGTAGACTCGATGCTAAAAGTTTTGAAAGAATGCAATATCCAATCAGAGATTATTCTCTGTGAGGCAGGCTCAGAGCAATGGGATAAAAATGGAAGAAAAGACAAATCATACATTCCTGATGAGACCATTAGCATTTTAGAAGAATCCGATGCGTGTTTTAAGGGACCGACTACAACAATCCCAGTTCCAGGAGCCCCAAGAAGTGTTGCTGTCACTCTACGTCAAAAATTCGAATTATATTCCAACATAAGACCAACCAAAACTTTTGACAGACTGACACCGGATAGAAAATTAGACTGTGTTTGTTTTAGGGAAGCAACTGAGGGATTATACACTGGTGTTGAAGCAAAAATAACAGACGATGCGGCAATTGCCATTAGAAAAATTACAAGACAAGGTTGTGATAGATTTTTAAATTCTGCAATGAATTGGGCAAAACAATACAATATGAAAAAAATGGTGGCAATAACCAAAAGAAACATTCTCAAAGAGACAGATGGAATATTTTGGAGTTCAGCTCAAAAAGCCGTTGAAGGAACAGATGTAGAATTATCAGAAATTTACATTGACAATATGGCGCAACAAATGGTAGTAGCTCCTGAGCAGTTTAATGGAGCGGTTCTTGTAAGTACTAATTTGTTCATGGATATTATTTCAGAATTAGCTTCTGGACTGGTAGGATCCATAGGATTGATTTATTCTGCAAATATGGGGGACAATTTTGCAATGTTTGAAGCAGCACATGGAAGCGCGCCTCAATTTGCAGGTCAAAATAAAGTAAATCCCACTGCAACCGTTCTGTCAGGTGCTTGGATGGCAGAATATCTAGGTGAGAGAGAAATTAGAGACGCAATATTTGATGCAACTTATCAAGTGATTAATGAAGGAAAAACAGTTACCTGGGATATTGGAGGAAACGCATCGACTACTCAAATGACAGATGCAATTATCACATACGCAAAAGAAAAACTCAGAAAATAGTCAGTTAGAAGCCTCTACTAGAATCAATTCCTCAAAGAAAAGTTTCTTTTTTGCCACAATACGGGTTTGCAGGCCTAACTTTTGGGCATAATGAATTAATTTTTGATAGTCAGACAATGAAGAAGTTACAAAGACAAACTTTCCATTTTCTGCAATATTGTTAATTACAGAGTCGAATATTTTTTTAGGAATCTCAAACCCATCTGTGCCACCATCCGTTGCAACATCCAAGATTTCATCAGTTGCAAGATAGGGCAGATTGCATACAATAAAATCAAATTTGATTTTTAATGCATCAGAACCGCTACAACAGACAATGTTTTTTGTTTTGTAAGTTTGATCTTTTAAGACGTTGAAATTAATGTCAGTCCCAACTACAAAGGTAAAATTCTCAGAAAGCAATTTTGTCAGATATCCAGAACCGCTTCCCACATCCAAAGCAAAATTTCCTTTTTCATTTTCAATATTTTTTACGATGAAAAAAGTATCCTCAGAAGGAGGATATTCTTCATTTTTCAAGAATTTGGTTTGCAAGGTTAATTATTTCATCCCCAGAAAGATCATCCACTCTTTTATCTATTACAGTTTCTTTATTGAATTGTTTTAAAATATTCTTAACAGTTTTCCTCCTGTATGAAAAAATTTTATTTATTGTTTGAATTAGATCTTTTTTCATGATATTTTTTTTCACTATTTTCAGAATTACTGAATCAACTTTGGGAGGCGGGGAAAAGTTATTCTTACTTACATTGGAAAGAATACTGATTTCAAATGCATGATCAGCAATTACACTTATTGCTTTGCGTTTTTTTGATGATTTTGCAAGCAATTTCTCTGCAAATTCCTTTTGAACCATTATCACACCATGTGAGAACGAAGATTCCGCAAGCCATTCAATTGCTTCTTTACTCTTAGAATACGGAAGATTGGACACAAAAATGGTGAAAGGGGCGTTGTTCTTAAAACCATCACCAGATTTCAGAATTAAATTATGAATTTTAGAAAAATCAGATTTTGCATCCTCAATCAGTTGCTTGTCCACATCCATGGAGATAACCTTGTTTGCTTTCTCACATAGAAGAGGAGTCAAGATGCCCAATCCAGTTCCCAACTCAAAAACGGTATCATTTTTTGTGATTTTAGCCTCAGAAACAATGGATTTGGCTATTGAACTAGAGTTTAGGAAGTGTTGTCCGAACCGTTTACGTTTTATCATCTCTTGACAAAGAGATTCATTCTGCTTTCACCAGTGATTTCATCCATGATTCGCTGTGAAATATGCTTAACTGGTTCTTTGAGCCCAACTCTTTCTTGTAAATCATCATAACTTTCAAATTTTTTCTTTTCCCGTTCTTCCAACATTGTTTTCATGTAGGTCTTGCCAATTCCAGGAATTAATTCAAGAGCGTGAATTCGAGGTGTTAATGGTTGTGCTTTGTTCAGATACTCTACAAATTTGGATTCATTATTAGTTACAATTTTTTCGACAACAGCAGGTAACTCACTTTGTGCAGATGATGAAATTTTGTCATAATCCATTTTTCCTAAAACAGATAGAACCTTGGTTCGGCCGTCTTTTCCGATATAGATTTTCTCACCAATTTCAAAAACAGAGTTTGGAATTCCAAGAATTTCTAAAAGAGTAAGACGATCTTCCCCAATTGCAGTAACAATAATTCCTTCTCGTCCTCTAACTGTCGATGATTTTCCCCGAGGATTGAAATCCAGAACATAAGCATGCTCTTCATATTTCCTAGGTGGGGATTGTGCCCTATACAAAATAAAGTTCTCCGAAAAAAGTACTATTGCCCCTTGATTATCTTGAGCATCTTTTCTAGAGTTTCAGCAAGAATTAGTTTTTTCCAACCAAATGTGAACGAACGTAGTTCAGCTAAACTTGTGGGTCTAATGTTAACAATTTCAACAGCCTCGTCTTCTGTTAACTCACATTCTTTAATGAGTTGTTTTTTCATTTCTTTGGCATCCTTTGGTTCTATTGATGCAAACTTTGAAACATAATCATAAGTCCATCTTTGAATTTGATCCATTTCCTCAGGATCAACTTTACCTAAGATTTCTTTAACTTCTGAAAGAGAAATTGCTTGTTTCTTTTGTACTTCTTCCATATCATACACCGAATGGTTTTATGTGATCCAATCTAGTGATTAAGGTTTTCGATTTTTCTCCTAATTTCACATCAAGTGTAATTGCACGTCTACCAACATTGGTAATGACACCTACTTTGCCATGGTATCTTCTGTGTGGCAGTCCTTTGTGCTGTCTAGGATCAATAATGACAAGTGCCTGCTGGCCCTCTTGATATTCACGTAACAAGAATGAGACTCCCCTAGGAGATACTTTCTTCATGACGGATCTAGATTTGTGCTTAAATCCGTGTGAACGACCATGAGATTTCTTAGTTGCCATTAAGTGTAAAATCTTCGAAAGCCCTATTTTAAGACTTAGAACATGTTTTAGGCAAAATTAGCCAATAATATCGGTTCGGAGTTGCCCACAAGCAGCTGAGATCTCAGTTCCTTTTTCCACCCGCACAGTACAATTTACACCAGCATTAGATAAAATTCGTTCAAATTCAAGTACTCGCTGTTTTGATGGTCGTTTAAAATCTCCAGCTGTTGGATTGATTGGGATTAGATTGACATGAGAACCATTACCTTTCAAAAGACTAGCTAGTTCTGTTGCAATTTCAGGAGAGTCATTAATTCCATCCATCAAAGCATACTCAAATGTAACACGTCTTCCAGTTTTTTTAAAATATCGTCTTCCTGCCTCAATGATATCTTTGACAGAATTTGGTCCAGCAGTTGGAACAAGTTCTTTTCGTAATGCATTATTTGGTGAATGAAGTGATATGGCAAGACCAATCTGTAGATTTTCTTCAGCGAGTTTATCGATTCCAGAGACAATACCTATTGTAGAAATCGTGATGTGTCTTTGACCCAATCCAAAACCTCTATCATGAGTTAAAATTCGTATGGCTCTGATCATCTCATCATAGTTTGCCATTGGTTCACCCATTCCCATAAACACCAAATTTGTCACATGTTCACCGCGTTTCTCCAAAATTTCTGCAAAATGAATTACTTGTGATACAATATGTTCTGCAGTAAGATTTGTTTTGAAACCCATCTGCCCTGTTGCACAAAACACACACCCCATTGCACAACCAATTTGAGTAGAAACACAAATGGTTGATCTTGGATGACCGCCAATTTTAGATGAAGGGTATTGCATCAAAACTGTTTCTACAGAATTATTGTCAGTCAAATTGAGTAAGAGTTTGGTTGTCTCACCATCACTGCTAACAATTCGATGAATCTCTTTTGCAGAACCAATTGTGTATCCAGCTTCTGTCAATTCTTCTCTTAATTTTTTTGGGAGTTGTGGTATGTCGTTAATGTCTTTTGGAAATTTATAATACAATGGAAGTAAGATTTGATCTGCACGGTATCTAGGATAACCCATGTCAATGACTAGCTGTTCCATCTCTTCTGGAAGTAATCGATAAAGATCGGTCATCATGTATTAGTAGTCACAAATGATATTATAATTTAATCAATATTGTGAAAAATAAATAAAAATTAAAAAACAAATGAAGAGAAAGGAGAAGAGTTACTCTTCAATTGGTTCTGAATCTTCTGATTCATTATCTGCTGTAGATTTCACAATGTTATCTACTTCAGCTGTTTCTGTAGCATCTACTTCAGCTGTTTCTGTAGCATCTACTTCAGCTGTTTCTTTTGCAGGTTTAGTTGTTTTTTTGGTAGTCTTTTTTGTCTTTTTATCGGCGTCTTCAGGATCAATTACACCTGCTTCACCTAGAGCAAAGATTACTTCCTCTTCAGGATGGTGAGGACTATCTACCATTCTGGCAATTCGTTTCTTGCCTGATTTCTTAAAGTAGATTCTGTATGTACTGGTATGTGCAACTACATTTCCACCAATTGGTCTTGTTGGATCTCCAAAAAAGACATCAGGTGATGCCATAACTTGGTTGGTTGCAATTGCAGCACAGTTGTATGTTTCTGCAATTCTAGATAGCAAATGAACAAAATGATTTAGTTTTTGCTGTCTAACAGACAATGTTCCTCTTCCAAGATATTCAGCACGGAATAGTCCAACTGCAGAATCTGCAACAATTAGTTTAACATTGTTTTCTTCAATTATAGGGCCAGCTTCCTCTAGAATTAACACCTGATGTGCACTGTTGTATGCACGAGCAACTATGATGTTATCTAGAACTTTTTCCGGATCCATGTCATGAGCTTTGGCAATAGATACAATTCTTTCAGGTCTGAAAGTGTTTTCAGTATCAATGTATAATACACTACCTTCAAGACCACCTTCTTCTTTGGTTTTTTGAACCATTACAGACATTGTATGAGCAAACTGTGTTTTACCACATCCAAATTCACCATAAACTTCTGTAAGGGCCTGAGTCTCAATACCACCATCAAATAGTGTATCAAGACAATTTGTACCAGTTGTAATTTTACCAATACTTTGTCGGTGTTTGTAAATTTCAGTTGCACTAACAAAATGTTTGGCAATTAATCCTCCATCAACTAAATGTTGTCTGGCTTTATTGACAATTTTTTCAGCAGTGTCCTTTTCCATTCCAGTTATTTCTGCAATTTCTACAGGACCTCTGACGATGAGATCCATGACGTTGTGGACACCTGCATCGGATAATTTTCTTGTAGTTACAGGACCTACGCCCTCTAAACTATCTAATCTTAAATCTTCTACCATACCGTATGGTACGGTACGAGTACTTTATAAGAGTATTGTTTTGAGGTTCTGTTAAGTTGACGGTAAAAAATTCTACCTGTTAACCTCGGTTGATCCATCTAATAGTTCTCATATACTAGGTATTACCTAATAGGTAATATGATTCAAGCAAATGTAAAACCCAGAGATAATCTCACAGAAGAACAGATCAAGAAACTAATAGAAGGTTTGAAAAAGATTGATGGGTTTGAATTCTTTGTGGTTAGTTCATTTTTTATAAAATGAATCTAAACATAAGTAGAAAATCTAGTCTCATCATACGGATCTTTTGCACCAAACCCAATTACGTGAGACGGATGTTTAACACACCAGTAACGTGTATTCATAAAATGGCAATCATCACATTCGTATTTTTTTTCCATACTTTCGTCACAACAAACATCGCGAAGAAGTCTTGTGTATACATCATCAGGAGAAGTTACTACAATGGTGTGATTACATCCGTTGTTGTCACAACCAAATTCTTTTTGAACCATTATGTCATTCTCCTTTTTTCTTTCCAATCCAAATGTTTCTTTGTATTACCTTGTCGTGGCTTGTTCCAGTATGGTGACTTGCATTTAGGACATATGATGGGAAGTTCATTTATCTTGGTTCGTGGTACCCATTGGTGTCCGCATCTATCACATGAATATCCCTCAAGCTTTACAATTCCCATTGTTTAGATAGTATGTATTCAAATATTTAAGGATATACCTACTAGGTAAATATTTAATAATACCTTATACAATATACCTAGTAAGTAAGATGAAAAACAAACGTGAGCAAAAAGGAAAAGAAATAGCCTTGAAATCAGACCTGATTCGTGTATCTGACATTCATTACAAGGTACACTCACAGACATCAAAAAGAAAATACGATGTAGTAAAGGTAGGCAATTCTTGGACTTGTAACTGTGCGGATCACAAGTTCAGAAAAGTCTGTTGCAAGCACATCCATGCCATTGAAATCAGCATAAAGATAAGACAGGAAGTCAGACAGCAAAATAAGATTACAATTCCATCAATTACAATTTCAAACTGTAAATTCTGCCATTCAGATAACGTAAAGAAATTTGGAATCAGAAAAAACAAGTCTGGCAACATTCAAAGATTCGTATGCTCTGATTGTCACAAGACATTCTCAATTAACTTAGGATTTGAAAGAATGAAATCAACTCCACAATCAATTACATCAGCTTTACAACTCTACTTTACAGGTGAATCCCTACGAGGCGTTACAAAATTCTTGAAATTGCAGGGAACTAATGTATCTCATGTTACTGTGTATAACTGGATTACAAAATACACCGAACTGATGCAGAAGTATATTGACAAAATCGTTCCTAATGTAGGCGATGCTTGGCACGCCGATGAAATCTACATGAAGATTCATGGTGATTTGAAATACGTATTTGCATTAATGGATCAAGAGACTAGATACTGGATAGCTCAAGAAGTTGCAGACAGAAAAGAAGGTCATGATGCAAGAGGTTTGTTACAGAAATCAAAAGAGGTTACACAGGCAAAACCCAAAGTGTTCATTACAGACGGATTAGGATCATATCATGAAGCATACAAGAAAGAATTTTGGTCACTAAAAAGGGAAGATAGAACCTTACACATCAGACACATACATCTTCAAGGCGACAGAAACAATAACATCCAAGAGAGATTGAACGGTGAGATTCGTGACAGGGAAAAAGTAATGAGAGGATTGAAGAAAATGGATACTCCTATTTTGACAGGCTACCAAATTTATCATAACTACCTACGCCCACATATGGGTCTAGAAGGCAAGACTCCAGCTCAAGCCTGTGGAATCGAAATTGAAGGCTCAAACAAGTGGTTAACGCTAATTCAAAATGCGACAGATCTAAATAGATCGCTGATAAAAAAATAAGGGAATTAGAATAGTTCTTTTGAACTTACAGAACTAATCTAGTTTGTAGAAGGTCGACTTCTGTGTGAAGCACTTAGGTTCTTCAGTAACAGGGATACACACATCGTCCTCGCAAACGTAGGTGTATTCCTTGTTCTTACAACCGCAGTTTTCGTCCATTCTCTCACCTCCATGATCACAGCGGATCTAAGTATGACATTTAACCATTACAGTACGAGTACTTTATCATACGGTTCAAAAATCTTGACACCGATCAACCGACACTTAACACGAAGAATTATCAACCTTCATGTTGACAGTTCCTGTTTTGAGGTTCTGTCAAATCTACGGTTGTTTTTGTTGCTGTAAAGTTTCGGTTGATCGGTCATTTAGAATTACAAATAATAGACACAGATCGTAAAATGATAAAATTTTGAAAAGAATCGATTAACGTCTCTTTCTTCTTTGTCCTGGTTTGTTCTGACCAGGGAATCTGCCTAGAACAAATCGCTTTTTGAAGTTACTTTTGTTTCTAAGACTAGAACTAGTACCTACAATTTTTCGCCCTTCAACTTTTGGTGTCTGTCCTCTTACTTTACCTGCTTTGGTAAGTGAACCGTGTGTTGCCATATTTAGGAATAAGAATTAGTGAATTTATGTATTTGTATGACTACCAATACTTGGCTTTGACAAGCTCAATGACTTTTTCGTGTTCCTTGCTCTTTCTTCTAGCATATCTCTCCATTGCACCAAGAGGAACACCGCCAAGAGATCTTGCTATGGCATTAAAGAAGTATCTTTGAGGGCCTTTAGAGCCAGTCTTGGTCATAAATTTCTGAATGCCATATTTGAAATTGTGTTGCCAAGTTTTGTAAAGCACGCCTAGTTGAGCAGGAGTCATCTCATTTCCAATGTTAAAGAAATCAGATTTTTCTAGCAATCCAATAGGAACGAATGTTAATGCAGTAGCTGTAAACATAGAATCAGGTTGTTCATTTTCCAATTCACTAAGTAAACGTATAGTCTCCCAAGAATCTTCAGGCGTTTCATCATTATCAAGACCCATAATCAAGGTAAATGCAGGAATCCAATAGTCTTGATTTAATGTCTTGACGCCTTCTTTGACAACCCAATGCCATTCGTCAGGAGAATATGGTGCAAGTTTTCTATCAGCATATTTACCGATTAATCTAAGACTGCCAGTTTCAAATCCAGCTTGAACACCAATCATGTTATCAGGACCTGCTTTGATGATTTTAGAGAGATTAGGAATTAATTTTTCATCAGCAATAGCTCCAGCAAGAGTTCCGTGAGTTGGGTTTGTGTGTTCAACCCCTGTTGACATGATTGCAGTGAACAATTCTTCTAGTGCTTCTCTGTTTGGTTCCATCCCTTTCGCAGTTCGAGGATCCATACCATAAACAAAAATATCATCACTGTGAATCCATGCAGATTTAGAACCACCCTTCTTTATGTTAACTTCAATTTCTCTTTTGACTTTTTCAGGAGAATAATATCTCAATGATCTTAATGTAACATCACAGAACTTGCAACCCCTGCCACAACCACGCATTACCTCAACCATTCCATGCATACTTGGTTCCACAATGTCAGGAATTTCTTCAAGTTCGGGTCTATCCCAGAAATTAACAAAACGTCCATGGATTTTTTTTCCGTTTCTTTCAAATTCTTTTATGTTAACTTTAAAGTCACTTCTCTTTCTGAAAGGATCCATGTTTTCAAAGTCACCATTTATCAAATAGTTGAAGAATCGTCCAGCATGTCCATCAATTTCAGGTGCAATCCCACCCAATTCCCCTTCCAGAATTGCATAAATTCCAAATTCCTCGATTTTTTCTGGATCATAATTGTATTGCCAAGTTCCAGATGCACCAGAAATTACTTTGGCCTTACTTCCAGTTTTTAATTTAGCAGCTTTGATTCTATGATGTAGTTCAGTATTGTAAAATTCATCATAAGATGTTTGTTTTCTGCCATAAGTAAATGTCATAGTTACAGGACCCATTCCAAGAGGATCCATCTCATATGTTCCGACAACTTCTGTTTGAGGACCAATAAATTGTTCAATATGATCAGGATGGGCAACTACTACATCCTGTCTGCTAAATCCATCTCGAAGCAAACCAGCTTCTAATTTTCTCAAGCCATATGGGGCATAGTTTGCAACACCATTTGTATGAGGAATATAATTACAAATAAAATCAAAGAGTATTTTGGGAGTTACCTGTTTTCCAAGAATTTTATACCAAAAGCTGTTTTTATCGCGGTTTGGGTCAATAGCTGGCGCACAACCAAAAAATGTTGCAAGCGACAATCCCCTATAAGGAGACATCAGGGTTCTATCTGCAGTTAATACAATTTTTGGAGTTCCCATTTCCGTCATGGAAATAATTTTGTGATTTATTTTAAACCTTGCTAGTCAAATTCAATAATTTTCTAAGATCCCAGCCTTATTTCTGTAAAAATGACCAAATTCCTTGTTTGTTGAGAGGTGTTGCCCATCAAAGACAGTCCCGTCACGGCATACCAGATCTTCGCCTACACAGCAACTACCACAAATTCCAACACCACATTTCATCATCCTCTCAAGACTAGCTTGGACAAACATTTTCCTAGAATGAGCGGATTGTACGGTTTTGTACATCATTATTTCAGGCCCGCATACATAAACCCCATCAAAATGAGATTTGCTGACAAGTTTTTCAACCAAATCAGTGACAAATCCTTTTTCACCATAACTTCCGTCATCAGTTGAGACAATTACTTTGTGAGGGTTATTTTCCAACAAATTGTTTGCCAAGTCTTCAAAAAATACCTCATCTTTAGATTTTGCACCAATTAAAACAGTAACATCATCAGCAGGTTTTACAAAAGTGAGCAATCGCATCATTGGGACAAGACCGGTTCCACCACCAACTAACAAAAGTTTTCCTTCTTTTAGATCAAATGAATTTCCATACGGGCCACGAATTCCAATTTGTTGACCTTCGAGAATATTAAACAAACCAGTTGAAGCAGGTCCATGTTTTCTAACTGTGAATGCTGCTTTTCCAGATTCTTTAGAAATCATCACACTCATTGGTAATTCATTGACTCCTGGAATCCAAACCATTGCAAATTGTCCGGGAAGAACATTGGACATCACATCATCAGAAAAAACTAAAGTTCTGACAGTAGGTGTTTCATCAATTACTTTTTCAATGGTAACAATTGTTGTATGATTATTGTTTCTTTGCAAGACCCACCATTTCCTTTATTGAAGAATAGTTTTTTCTTTTCATGTACTGCAATATTCCATTATTGATATCATTGAAAACATCAATCCAATTATCTCCTACCGCACTACCAAGTTGAATTGCAGAAGCGCCTGCTAAAAAGAATTCAACTGCATCCTCCCATGTAGATATACCGCCACACCCAATTATTGGGATGTCATGTTTTGAAGAAATTTCATAGACACACCTCAATGCAATTGGTTTGATTGGAGTCCCAGATAACCCTCCAAATTTATTACTGAGAATTGGTCGTTGAGTTTCAACATCTATTGCCATTGCTCTAACAGTATTGATTGCAGTGATTGCATCAATTCCAGAATCTATTGCTGCACTTACAGTGTTAAGATAATGAGTAGTTCCTAAACCAACTTTTGCTATTATTGGAACATCAGTGGTATTTTTTGCAGTAGTCACAATTTTTTTAACTAATTCAGGATCATCGCCAACTTCTAAACCGACTTTGGCCACATGTGGACAGGACAGATTCAGCTCATATGCCGTAACTTTACAATTTTCAAATTGTTTAATCATCATTTCAAAATCTTCCGGAATTGAACCCACCAAACTCACAACTATTGGAACATCCTGATTAGGCTCAATCATTTTTGCAAAATTAGTAGCTCCAGGATTTGAGAGGCCTACTGCATTTATCCATCCTCCGCCCTTTACACTAAAGATAGTCGGATTGGGATAGCCTTCCCAGGGTTCTGTACTAAGAGATTTAGTTACAACAGCACCTACGCCGGAACGATACAATCGATTAAAAACATCCAAAGATATGCCCAGAATTCCAGACGCTAGCATCACAGGCCTATCTAATTGAATTTGACCTATGGAAGTTGCTAGACTGAGTTCCACTTTGAATAATGAGCTTAGTTTCGAATATAATAGTTGATTTACGATTCTGGTACCTTTTTTAAAGGTGATTTAGAATCAACTAGTCATGTATTCTGTGATATTAACAGAGTTAGGAATCTCAGTTTTCAATGACGGAAAGATTGAAAGAGCATTCCCATTCTCAAACCCAGTTAAAGAATATCTGTTAGTAAAAAACAAGGAATCAAAACTAAATGAATTAATCAACTATCTTGCTTCTATTCAAAGAGGAGTTTCTGTTAGTGATGAATCATTACTTTCAATTTTAAAAAAATTTTCAATTGACTGTTACTTGATGGACGCATCAGAATTAAACAACATTCAAGCAACAAAACCTCAAATTATTGTAGATTCAGGATTTGCTTCGAATTTGCAAGATACGTTAGGTAAACTAAGAGAATTTGCTTTAGGATTATCATCATCAAAAGTTACCGAAGTATCAGAAAGCCCAGATCTTCACATAATTCAAGCAATCAATTCATTAGATGAAATTGATAAAATTGCAAATGGTCTAAGTTCAAGGCTCAGAGAATGGTATGGATTGCATTTCCCAGAATTGGATAACATTATTGATAGTATTAATGGATATGCACAAATCGTTCTTGCTGGAAAACGAGAATCATTAACAAAGCAAGTTTTTGAGGACGCAGGTTTTCCAGAATCAAAAGTAGAAATGCTATCTTTAATTTCATCTAAAAGCAGAGGAGGAGATATCTCAGACGTTAATTTAGCTATAGTGCAATCAATAGCAAAACAAATCTTAGATTTCCACGAGTTACGTAAAAAACTTGAAGAGCATGTTGAAACTGCAATGCAAGAAATTGCACCAAACCTTTCAGCAATTCTTGGAAGTGCAGTTGGTGCCAGAATTTTAGGAAGAGCAGGAAGTCTCAAAAGATTAGCATCGCTTCCTGCCAGTACAATACAAGTTCTAGGAGCTGAGAAAGCATTGTTTAGATCATTAAAGACAGGTTCACAACCACCAAAACACGGACTACTGTTCCAACATGCCATGGTTCATGCTGCTCCTAGATGGCAAAGAGGAAAGATTGCAAGAGCAGTTGCTGCAAAAGCAGTCATTGCTGCCAGAGTTGATGTTTATGGTGAAGGTCTAAATCAGACTTTGCTTGAAAAACTCAACATTAGAGTAGATGAAATAGGCAAAAAATACGAAAATCCAACCGAGAAAGACATCAGAAAACCTCAATCATTTAGACGTGACGGTGGAAGCTTTGGTGATAGAAGAAGAGAAGGTGGTGATAGAAGAAGAGAAGGTGGTGATAGAAGAAGAGAAGGTGGTGATAGAAGAAGAGAAGGTGGTGATAGAAGAAGAGAAGGTGGCGATAGAAGAAGAGAAGGTGGTGATAGAAGAAGAGAAGGTGGCGATAGAAGAAGAGAAGGTGGCGATAGAAGAAGAGAAGGTGGCGATAGAAGAAGAGAAGGTGGCGATAGAAGAAGAGAAGGTGGTAGAATAAATTATGAAAGAACAGATTCAAATAAAAAGAGAAAAAAGTTTGGAAGAAGATAATCAATCATTTTTTTGGATAAAATCAGAAGGCGAAAGAAAACTAGCTACTGAAAATTTGGTTCCAGGAAACCAAGTCTATAAAGAAAAATTAATTATCAAAAAAGGAATTGAATATAGGTTATGGGATGCATTTAGAAGTAAATTAGCAGCAGCCATAATGAATGAATTAGAATATTTTCCTTTTGAAAATAAAAGTAAAGTTCTGTATTTAGGGGCATCTACTGGAACAACTGTTAGTCATATTTCAGATATTGTGGGCCCAAGTGGAATGGTGTTTGCAGTTGAACATGCAAGTAGAGTTGCAAGAGATTTCTTAGATAGAGTGGCATCATACAGATCAAACATCATGCCAATTTTGCAGGATGCAAGAAAACCAAAAGAATACTTTTCAGTATTTGGAAAAGTCGATATAGTATATGTAGACATTGCCCAGCCCGACCAGACACAAATAGCATTAGATAATTGTGAAATGTATCTAAAAAATGGCGGATATTTCTTTTTGGTAATTAAAACACGAAGTATAGATGTTACAAAATCACCAAGAAGAATTGTTGAGGAGGAAACAGAAAAACTAAAAGCAAATTTTGATATTTTACAATCTATAGATTTACATCCATATGATAAGGATCATGCAATGGTAATTGCAAAATATAAAAATTAATTATTTCCAACTATTTTCTGAACAGGTTTCCAACTTTTACGCACAAAATTAGGCAGAACACTATATGTTACATGATATTTAGTCACAAATTTTACAGTTACAGTATCAGATGGATACCCACTACCCAAATCATGATTTTGTCTTAATTTTGCAATTGCCTTATCTCGAGTAACTTTGGCAAGAATAGATGCTGCAGATACTATGACAAATCTACTGTCAGCATGATGATATGACTTTACTTTACGATTATCAGATTGCTTAGAAATTTCTTTTCCAAATCGAGCAGGATTTACATCGCATGAATCAACATAAGATATATCAGCATTTAATTTTGAAACTACTTTTGCCATATATTTTGCCTCCAAACCATTCAAACAATGTTTTTTCACACTGGCATCAATTAATCTAGGAGAAATTTTTACAATGTAATAATCATCTGCAATATCAATAATTTTTTTATAAAATTGCTCTCGAAGTTTTGGCGAAAGTTTTTTTGAATCTTTTACTCCTAAAGAAGATAGTTTTTGCAAATTTTTTTTATCTAATGAGATTCCAGCTATCACAAGTGGACCTAGCATAGAACCACGTCCAGCATCATCAACTCCACAAATTTGCATGAGTTTTGTCGTAAAACACAAGTATTAAACCGTTATAAGTTTAAAAAAAATTGAAAGACAATTGGAAATTTCAGACGAATCTTTTCAAGAAATCATTGAAGGTAAAACAAAATTGTTGGTGCCAAAAAAGTCAATAACGGAAAAAGTTCCTCCAAAAAAACCTGCATTCTTTAACCCAAAAGCAAAACTGAACAGAGACTTTTCAATAATTGCATATTCTGCGTTCCTAAAAAATGTTCAAGGGCCAAAAATTTTCTTGGAAGGACTATCAGGAATTGGCGCTAGAGGATTAAGAGTTGGAAGCGAGTTAAAAATAGAAAAAATAGTAATAAATGATCTAAATCCATCTGCATTAAAACTGGCTGAACACTCTGCCAATCTAAATAATTTAAAAAATATCGAATTTTCTGAAAAAGAAGTATGTAGGTTTTTGAGTAAATATTCAAAAAAGGGTCTAAGAGGCTCAATTGTAGACATAGATCCGTTTGGTTCACCTGCAGCATATTTTGACTGTGGCATTAGAGCAACCATGCATGGGGGAATTTTGTCCACAGCGGCAACAGATCTTCAAGTTCTAAATGGGTTGTTTCAGGGTGCTTGTAAGAGGAAATACGGCGGAGTTCCAGTAAGAACAGAATACGGAAATGAGATAGCAATCAGATTAGTTTTAGGTTGTCTCAGAGCAGTGGCTGCAAGGTTAGGGGTAGAAATCAGTCCATTATTTGTTGAAAGTGAAATGCATTACTATAGAACTTATGTTAAAGTTTTAAACAGACCAGATCAGGAAGAAAACTTGGGATATATTTTACATTGTAAAAATTGCGGACACAGAAAAATATCACTAGAACAAGAACAGGAATGCAATTTATGTAAACAAAAAACTAGTATTGCAGGACCACTATGGATTGGAAAAATTTTCGACAAAGAATTTATTCAAAAGATGTTATTAGAAATTCCAAATTTAGAAGTAGACAAGATTTGTGAAAAAACTCTTGTAAAGTGTCTTGCCGAATCAGAAATGCCTGCAACGTATTTTACACTTGACGAGATTGCATCAAAAATGAAAGGTTCTCCACCAAAGCTGGAATCTGCAATATTAAATTTACAAAAAAATGATTTTGTAGCTAGTGTCACATCGTTTAGTCCAACCGGATTCAGAACAAACGCAAACATTAATGAGGTTATTAAAATATTTCAGACTATCCAATGAATCCTAAACAAACAAGGTATAGTTCACTACTTTGTTTTCTACTGGCGCTGGGTTTTGTAAGATTTATTCGAGCAAATTTTTTCTTTACATAGTCTCTGAATTCCATTGAATATTCACCATCAAAAACTTTGAAAACAGCATTACCTTTGTTTGCTAAAACTTTGTCCATTATTTTGGTGCAATCATAATTTAAAGAAATTTGTTTAGCATGATCAACGGACCAATTGCCGCTAACCTGAGGGGAAAGATCACAGATCACTGCGTTAACCTTACGGCCAAAATAAGTCATCACTTCATCAACGACATGTTCATCTTCAATATTTTCTCTAATAATATGAGCGCCAGGAATCTCTTCAACGTATGATAAATCAACACCCATCACTTTACCCTGATTTCCTGCTAATTTCACAGCCATCTGAGTCCATCCACCAGGAGCGCAACCAAGATCCAACACGTAAAATCCAGGACCAATAATGCGATAAGATTTATTCAATTCTTGTAGTTTGAATGCGGCTCTACTTCGAAAACCTTGTTCATGAGCTAATCTTCGGAAATGATCCTTACGTGCATCAATTAATTTCATTTAGTCTTCGCCGGTTTTTTCATATCAGCAATAACCCAATCTTCAATGAACTGACAGTTTCGAGGACTGATTTCACCCTCAAGTGAGCATTTTTGCTCAACAGGACAAACTAAACAAGGTGCATTTTCAATTGATTGAGTACTGATTGGAGTTTTCTTTAAAATTAATTTGTAAGTCCAGCGTCCTTTCTCCAAAAGTTTCTCTCTAGTGATTGTCCCCATTCGTTCAAGTTTTAATGCTAAACGAGAACCGTCACGACTTGTAAGTTTGAGTTTTTTCCACAACTCACTCTGAAACATCCCATCGGATTCGCGTTCTGCTAAAATATCACATACTTTGTTTGTGAGTCTTTCCATGTCAACTTTTTCAATTTGGAAGTTTTCAATTTCCTCATCTGAAAGTTGTTCTTCTAATTCCTCTTCTAATGTTTTTTCTGCTTCTTTTTTAGCTTCTTCTAATTCTTTTTTAGTTAATTTTTTTTCTTTTAGTGGTTTTGGTTCTGTTTTTTTCTTAGTCTTTGCTTCAGCTTTTTTCTTTGGTGGTTTTGGTTCTGTTTTTTTCTTAGTCTTTGCTTCAGCTTTTTTCTTTGGTGGTTTTGGTTCTGTTTTTTTCTTAGTCTTTGCTTCAGCTTTTTTCTTTGGTGGTTTTGGTTCTGTTTTTTTCTTAGATGGTGAAGAGTCTAGAACTTTCTGTTTCTTTTTTAATGCATCTAGTTCGGCCTTTATTTTTTCTGCTTCTGCTGAGAGCGTATCTTTTTTCTTTGCCATTAAATCACCTTATTTTTTAAATTCAAGTTACTAATTATCATAGAAAAATTCATGGCCTATTTAACAGTAAATGATCCCCTTGCAGAAGCACTCTTTAGCTGTTTTGAAACCATTTCTGCTACTATCTCATACGAGCCTGGAGTCTCAATAGATTTGGAAAATTCATCATCAGTGGGAATCATATTGCTTCCTTTTTCAAAGCATTGTTCAAAGTATCCACCCTGTGTTACGACATCGTTTGTGGATGAATAAATTGTAACATATAGATCGCCACAGTCAAAAGAAGAATCTCGAACTTTAATTTGAATTTCTACAGGTTCTGAGGTTGAATATTGCTTGGAAAGACCAATAATTTCAATTGACGAGTTTTGAATTGAGAGTCCTCCAGTAGACATTGGCAATAGGTGTAATTCTCTATCAGGTTTTTGTAAAATATCACTCATTACAGCAGAGCCGAAAACTATTGAAAAAATTACAGGCAAAACAAATACAATAAAAATTTTTTTAGATACCATTTTGTTTTACCACCTGTAATTCCCTTATATCTATTTAGCAAAAAATGAAAATTCAGATCAATTTGACGAATGAGTTAAATCGAAGGCGACTAAATATCGCTAGATGCGACTTAGAAAGTTCAGAGTAAGAGCATATCGATGTATTCATGACTCCGGAGAGATAACAGTGGGGGATTTAGCTGCCTTTGTTGGAAGAAATGAAAGTGGAAAAACAACAATACTTCAGGCATTGACTTTGTTGAATAGAGATGAACAGGTTTCAGAATTAGATCTTTGTGATGAAATGAATGAGGAGCTCAAAGAAGAGATTAGATTGGCAGAAGGAGAATTTGATCTTAATCAACATGAAAGAGACTTGGTAAAAGAAAAATTTCCAAGTTTACCAGAAATTAAAAAAATTAAATTAATTAGAACAAATAGAAGGCCAAAAGTGCAATACGAATTTGCAGACATAGAACTTAGTGAAGACGAAAGTCAAGGAATTAATTCATGGGAAAATTTCACAAGGCAGATTCTAGGATTTTTGGACACTATTCCAAACCATCTCAGAATACAAATCAATACAAAATTCTTTGAAGGACAGGTTCCAAAGAATCAAGAAGTTTTTGATAGCGGCATGGCAGAATTTAGCAATCAATTCCACGTTATTGCAATTCAGGAGCCAAAAGTTATCGAAGAATGGGAAAAAATCTACGAGAATCCTGAAAACCAATTTTCAAATTTACTAAGCGGTGAAAGCATAAAAACAGCCCTAGAGAATTTCATTGCATCTGATTTACATCCAAGATTTGTCTATTTTTCGGATTACAAAAAAATCTACGGCAACATCAACCTTAATGAATTTCTAAGAGAAGAAAGAGGGGAAAGGGCAGACTCTATCGAATACATAGAAGAGTTTGACAAGGCAGAGACAGTAAGAAATCTGTTTTATCTTGCAGAACTAGACATGAAAGAACTAGATGAAGTAAAAGAGAGCCCTTCAAAATGCATCAAACTTCTAAATGCTGCAAGCAACAGATTAACTAGCAAACTGAATCCAGCATGGAAAGGAGATCCCATCCATGTAGATTTGAGATACAATCCAGGAAATATTATGAGTGTGGTTATTTCAGATGTTCACAAAGATGGAACCATAACAAACACAGGATTGCTAAATAGAAGAGCAGAGGGATTCAAATGGACATTTTCTTTTATTGTAAACTTTGCTGCCGAAACACAAAGAGCAGAACTAAAAGAAGCATTACTACTTTTAGACGAACCTGCAAGAAATCTTCATCCTACCCAACAAATGGGAATCTCAGATTTGCTGAAAAATTTAGCAGGTTCAAATCAAGTTTTGTATGCAACACATTCACCATTTATGATATTTGATTATACTCCAGGAAACTTGCTTGTTGTAGAATTAGACAGAAGAAAACACCTTAGCAGAATCTTTTATGATTATTGGAATGCAGATGACAAAACATTAACACCAATTTTGTACGGACTATCAAGAGGTCAGGTAGAATCTATTGTAGACAGAGAAATCGGTACAAATTCAAGACCAATAATTATTGTAGAGACAATGTCCGATGCAATGTATCTTAATGCATTCGATAAATTTTTGCAGGATCCAAACATATCAATGAATCCTCTGAATGTTGTGGCAGCATATAACAAAAATTCAGTGTTACCATTAGCGATTTTTTATCGAAATCATGGCTATAGAACATTTGTATTGTTGGATAATTCTGAAGAATCAAAGCAAATTTCTGCCCAGTTAGTTTCAAACGAGTTTTCATCGATTCAAACCATATTCTTTGAAAAGGAAGGAAAGAAACTAGAATCCATCGAAGACTATATCGCACTTGAGGACTATCTACATCCAGTAAATCAGACTTATGAAATAAAGTTAAGGCGTGAAGGATTTTCAAATCTCACACCTGAAGAAGTAGTAGCCAAAGAAGGAAAAGGAGTGTTAGAAAAATTGAAAAAGATATGGCAAGATCATAGAGAAGATGACTGGGGAAAATTTGACAATGAAGAAATTACCAGATATATTTGTGAAAAAATTGCTCTTGAGGACACCAATTTTCTCACAGATAAAACAAAGGATCAATTCAGATCATTATACAGGCTAATTGCTGAAAGAATAAGACAATATCAAAATATTGCAACCAAGCCAGACCCAAGTAAATTTCAAAAAGCCAAAGCTTGAGATTTAAGAAGTTTGCTCATGACATATACTGAACTAAGAAATAGCAAAGTAGGAAAAAGTCTTTAAGGTTTAAGAGAGAGATGGATAATCTGATCAGCATGAATAAATCCTCAATGAGAGGAATGATCCTTTCAATTGCATTATTACTTTCAGTAGCAGTAGTAATTCCAGCTTATGCAGAAATTAATGTGAACAGTGTTGCACTAGAGGAGACAACAATTATTGAATTAACAAATGAGCAAAATGAGAATGTCAATACGTTTAGGATTTGGCTTGGGAGTGATTTTAGTTTCAAATCTTTTAAAACTGAAAAAGGATGGGTAGGAGAAAAGACACCACAAGGAGTAATTGTGTTTACATCATCAGAACCTATCAAAAAGGGAGAATCAGTGAAGTTTGGTGTTAAAACAGACAAAGTAAACGCTGGGATAAATTGGAAAGCATTAGATAGCGAAGATAAACAAATAGACACCGGAAAAGTATTGCCAAAAGAACTATCTTTACTAAGTGAAAATCCAAAGAATCAAGAAGGAAATACCAGTATCAGTATTTCTGCAGAGTCATCCTTTAGAATAGTACCAAAAGAACCAAACGTAGGTTCATCGATTAGAGTCACAGGCGATAAATTCGGAGCATCTCAAGAATTTGATTTTTACATTAACTCGATGAAGATTGGAAGTTTTGAGACAGATAAAGACGGACATTTTATGACTTCAATGAAAATACCAAAAGAACAGAAAGCAGACAGAGTAGATTTCATTGTTAAGGATAAAAAAGGTGAAGAGAAGAAACTCAGTTTAAGAATTAATGAAATAGAAAATAGAATTGTAGAGGGGAATGTCAAACTAACAATACAAGGAGTTCCAAATGTAGTTCATAGAGGAGAGTTTTTGGAGATTTTTGGAACTGGAAAGCCAGGTAATCCAATTACGTTGGAAATTATTGGACCAAACGGTGAACAAATTAGAACAAGAGCAACGGAAATTGATAATAAAGGAAATTGGGAACTAGAACCCCTCATTGTCCCAGTAGACAGACCATTTGGGAAATACACGGGCATTATTTCAGATGGAAGAGAAGAAGAAACGATCAGTTGGGCAGTTGAATCAGATAAAGTAGTAATCATCACACCCACTAGTTTGAAATTTGATCCAGGGCAAACTATGGCATTTAATGGAACGGCTTTACCAAACAAACCAATAGAACTAACTTTAGAAGATCCTCTTGGAAATGAGATATTCTCAGATATTTTTGAAATTGATGAGTCAGGTTTGGTAGAATTTGAGTTTCCAACTACTCAAAACACAGCAGAAGGAACATACACATTGATTGCAACACAAGAAAAAAGTAAGGAATTTATTTTTGTAGGATTAGGGCAATTGCCTACAATTCCAGTGAATATTGAATTTGATAAATTGAGTTACAAATCTACTGAAACAGCAACAATTTCAATTACAGGAAAAGCATCAGAAGTGGTTAGTTTGTTAATTATTGATCCTGCAGATAAACCAAAAGGAGAAACAATATCCATAAAGCTACAACCTGATGGAAGAGGATCTCATTCTCTAAATTTGAAGGGATTTACATCAGGAGTGTATTCAGCTGTTGTCAGTAAAGGAAGTACCAAAAGTACAGAGATTTTTGCAGTTGGTCTGCAAGTAGGATCCGGTGAAATAGACATCAACACCACAAAAACAGAATATCAACCAGGAGATCCAATTTTGATTTTAGGAACTACTAGCCCCAACGTTCTTCTAACAATAACTATGTTTGATCCAGATGGAAAGGAAATCAAGGTCAGAGAATCATTTTCAGACAAAGAGGGAAGAATTTCCGAAGAAGTATTCAGAATTCCTTCTGATGCGAAAACAGGAACATGGAAGATTCATGCAAAAAGTGGATCAAATTTTGATGATGTGGAAATGAAAGTGAAAAATATCGAACAAGAGGGCATGATAATATCAGTTTCAAACAATCCAAAATTAGATGGGGTGAACGATTTTTTGACTATTCAAGTTATTGGAGCAGCACAAACTGTGAAAATTGAAATGATCTCAGACGATGGTAAAATAATTGAAAAATTAGAATTTCCATCAACAAGTTCAGGGGAGATTAAACAACCATGGAAAATTCCTAAAGATATGGAACCAGGAATATATACAATAACTGCAAAAGATGCATTCAATACTGCTCAAAGTACTTTTGAAATCAAATAGTATCAAACAATTTTATTTCACCTAAAAAGTAGATTCTCATGAACTTAAAAGACAAAATAGCAGAATACCCAAATTTTCCTAAAAAAGGCATTTTATTTAGAGATTTTAGTCCAATCTTGAAAGATCCATCTGCATTAACAGAAATTGCAGATGAATTTTCCAAATATTTTCATACTAAAGACATAGATGTCTTTGCAGGAATTGAATCACGCGGATTCATTCTTGCATGTATTTTGGCCTCACGATATAACAAAGGTATGATGATGATTAGAAAAGCAGGTAAATTGCCTGGAAAAACAGTCAAATTATCATACACAATTGAATACGGAAAAGACACCATAGAAATTCAAAAAGACATTATTGAGAAAGGTCAAAGAGTTCTCATCTGTGACGATTTACTAGCTACAGGCGGTACTGCAAAAGCATCTGCAAAATTAATTGAAAAAGTTGGCGGTAAAGTCTCAGGATTTGCATTCATCATAGAACTAACAGAATTAAACGGAATGAAAGGAATTAGCAGTTACAATTGCAAATCATTGGTGAAATATTAATGGAAAAAGATGTAGAGATTGGAATTTTTGGAGGAACCGGTATTTATGATTCAGGACTACTTGAAAATCCACAAGAAATTGATATTGATACACCATATGGTAAACCTTCAGATACCATAACTGTCGGTATTTTCAATGGAAGAAAAATTGCTTTTCTTCCCAGACATGGAAAAAAACACACAATTCCCCCACACATGATAAATTTTAAAGCAAACATTTGGGCATTCAAAGAATTAGGAATTACAAGAATTATTGCACCTTCTGCAGTTGGAAGTCTCAAAGAAGAAGTAGAGCCAGGACATTTTGCACTACCATCACAATTTTTAGACTTTACAAAATCTCGAAATGGTTCATTTTCAGAAGAAGGAAAAGTAATCCACATTTCAGTTGCAGATCCTTTTTGTCCGGAATTACAAGCATCAATTCTGAAGGTTACAGACAATGAGGATTTGAAAATGCACAAAGATTGCACTTATGTCTGCATTGAGGGCCCTAGGTTTTCAACGAAAGCAGAATCTAAATTCTACAGAACAACAGGAGCAGATATTATTGGAATGACTTTGGTTCCAGAATGTCAATTAGCACGAGAAGCACAAATGTGTTATGCATCAATTTCAACAGTGACAGATTATGATGTATGGGCTGAAAAGCCAGTTACTGCAAAAGAAGTGTTAGAAACACTATCAAAGAATGTAGAGAAAACAAAGAAAGTACTGACAGAATTAATTGAACAAATTCCTAAAACTAGAAATTGTTCTTGTGCTAAGGCATTAGAAGAAGCAGAATTTTAGTCATCAACAAATGATTCTTTTTTAAGACCCTCTGGAAGTGTCAAATCTCCTTGGAGTAAGTTTTTCTGAAGCACCAAAATAACTTCTTCAACATCATATCCTAATTTTTCTAATTCTTTCTCGGTATTTTTTGAAAGCTTTGCACCAATATTTTGCCCGCCTATTCTACCAAATGCAATTGCATTAAAACGAAATTCATTACCATCTACAGTAAATTTCCCAGTAATTTTTGCAGCCATCTGGCTTCCATGAATATTATTGATGTGAACTTTAAGATCCATTTTAGAAATTAAATTTCTACTGCCTTGTTAATATTATCGTCAATTAAAAAGCTCCAATGCTTATCATCTTCAATTTTGAAATTGTTTATTTTGAGTGGGATTATTTGTTCGTCAAGACATTCATGTTTTATTTCTCCGTTTTCAGTTAGTCTTACTAATTTCCATTTGTATTTGCCTTGTTGTAATTTGCATATAGTAACTGCCCATTTTGCATCAGGGTCAATTTTTGGCATTCCTACCAGATCTGCTATTTCTTCAATTCCCAATTGCTTTTCTTCACAAAATCGTTTCTTGCAAACTCCACATCTCCAAACATCGACAGATCCGATGGTTCTCTCATCTATGTTGATGTTTACTACTCCAAAGTAAACCGGCTGATGTTTACAAGTTTCTGTGTCAACACTCAATGTTGGTCATCCATTATTAGTATTATTTAGTTCTTGCATCATCGTAGGATTTTTCTAAAATTACTCCTATAGTATCAACAATTTTGTTTCGACCAAAGGGAATATTTTCTCGCTCACACATTCTTCTGTACATATTAACTGCAGTGAACCTTGGATGCATTGCTTCAAATTCGGTGTCAGTAATATCAATAAAAGCTCCAAGAGTTATTAAATCCCTAGATGCCTTTTTTGCATCTTCCACAGATATGTTTAATTTTTCAGCAATTTTTGCAGGAGACATTTTTCCAAAGCAGGTAACCAACAGATATGTTTTAGCTTGAATTGGATCTAATTTGATTTCAGAAATCAGATCATTTTCAATTCTAGATAAATCCATCATTTTGAAAATGAATTACGATGAAATAAATGATCTATTCATCTATTTTTTGACTAGTATTTTCTTAGAAATTTTTAAAGAGAATCCCATAGCAATAAAATGAACAAAAGCACCCAATATTACTCCTAAAAATAAATCATCAAGAAGAACCCATATCAGAACAAATGTAGAAAGCGATGGAATAGTGACAATCAAGGCAATAATAGTTCCTTTCAATACAATTTCACGAATTGAAATTTTAGATGATTCATCCCCAGTCAACGATGCAATTTTGAAAAATGGTAATAAAAATCAAAGAACCAATAATAAACAAAAAAAGATCCAATGAGTGTCATTAAAATTCAAGTAAAATCTTAACAATATTATTAAAAATGTTTTTCATATTTTCAAATAATGATTTAAAATGAATTCTGGAAAAAAACATACAGTCATAGTTAGGCAAATGGAAGAAAAAGACATTCCTCAAATCGTAGAGTTACAAAAGATAGCTTTTCCATCCATAGCTTCAAAGGGAATTTACTGGAAACCAAAACATTTGAAGATGCATCTTCAAGTTTTCCCAGAAGGACAGTTTGTAGCAGAATACAAAGAAAAAATTGTAGGTTCTTGCAGTAGTTTAATAATTACACTTCATCCAGAATACAAAGAGCATACATGGATGTCTGTGTGTGGAAATAGTTTCTTCGAAAATCACGATCCCAGAGGAGATACATTGTATGGTGCAGATATATCATCACATCCCGACTATAGAAGATTAGGAATTGCTACAAAACTGTATAACGCAAGAAAGAATCTTGCTACAAAACTTAATTTGCGTAGAATCATTGCCGGTGGCAGAATACTCAATTATTGTGAACATGCAAAAAATATGTCTCCATTAGAATATGTACAAAAAGTTAAGCTGCATGAAATCAAAGAGCCTGTATTACTTTTTCAATTTCGAAACAAATTCAAATTCATCAAAATTTTGCCAAATTATATGAAAGACCCACGCTCATTAAACTATGCAACTTTTATTGAATGGAAAAATCCAAATTTTATAGAAAAAAATGATCATTGATTGCCACGTTCACGTCAACCAGTATGAATTATTACAAAACGTTTCATCCTTAGATGACAGAATTGAAGAACTGCAAAACGAAATGAATGGGAATAATGTAGATTATGCCATAATTTTATCATCATATAAAGTAAATTCTAAAAGACCATCTACAAAACAAATCATTGAGGCCATAAAGAAATATGATAATCTTGGAGTCGCAGCAGGATTTACAATTGATAATCATACAGAAGAAGATCTAAGAGAATATAGAGAACTGATTAAAAATGGAAAAATTAAAGCTTTGAAAATTTATTCTGGTTATGAACACTATTATCCATATGATGAAAAATATCAAAAAGTATATGACATATGTGTAGAATTTGGAATACCTGCAATGTTTCACACAGGTGACACATACTCTGAAAAAGGTAAACTTCGTTTTGCAAGACCATTAAATCTTGATGAAGTTGCAGTGGACAATCCTGAACTAAAAATAGTCATGTGTCATTTAGGAAACCCTTGGATTCAAGATGCACAAGAGGTCATTTACAAAAATAAAAATGTCTATGCAGATGTTTCAGGTCTGGTAGTAGGTTCTTTTGATCATTTTTTTGAAAAGATGATGAAGGAGAAAGTTGCAGAATTGATAAACTATGCAGGAGAACCACGTTATTTATTATACGGAACAGATTGGCCAATTAGTTCAATGGACTCATATCTTAATTTTGTAGCTAAATTAAATATCAAAAAAGAGTTCAGAGATAATTTTATGTTTAAAAATGCAAAAAAACTATTCAACATTTCCTAAAAAATTATGCTCAAATAGGATTTCTTAGTATTGTCGAGTTTCAATGTAATTAAAAATAAAAAAGAGAGAAATTATTTGGTTTGGGTTGCTCTTTTCAGAGCCTTTTGATATGTCGATTTTTGTTTTCTAGCAGTCTTTTCTGCATTTCTTAGGGCCTTCTTCATACTTTTGACTTTAGTATTTGCTTTCTGAAGATCCCGTTTTCTCTTATTTGCTACTAGTTGTGCTCTCCTCTTTGCCTTGCTAACTGTTCTTGTAGCTTTTCTTACGGTTTTTTTTGCTTTTCTAACAGTTTTCTTTGCTTTGGCTGCTGTTCTTTTAGTTGTTTTTGCAGCTTTTCTTACAGATCTTTTTGCTTTTCTAGTAGCTGATCGTTTTTTTGTTGCCATTAATCATGAACAATTTTACACAATTAAATAATAAACACATCAGAAAAAATTTATGCAAACTCAATAAAATTTAGCAAAATTACAAAATAAAAAATAATTTTGTTTTAGACAAATGGTAAAACAGATGTACCAGAAATTCCATCTATGTCTTGAATTCTTTGAACTATATTTGCCATCACATAGTTCTTATCATCAGATTTTACTTGTGCTAAAACTTCGTTCGGATTTTTTCTTTGCTGTATATTCTTTATGTCATGAAATTCTTTCAATCTTTGAATTGCATAATTTCGTTTTCCATCATTACAAGTCACTAAAACTTCATAGGTCATATACTATCTATGTTTTAGATAATTATAACATCATGTTCATAAAAAATGATAATTTCAAGAGTAGAGCTTAATATAAAATAAATAAAAATATGTCCAATATTAGATTAAATGAATATTTATGACAAGAAACAGGTAAAATGTTCTGTTTGTGGAAAGTTTATTGGTGAAATTGACGTTCAGGCTTCAATCATATTTCTATTATGTGAGAAAAGGAATTTTCAGTATATCAATACTAGTAGAAATATCAAAAAATCAATCAGTATATTTGATACAGATCATATCTTACAAAACAACTGATTGTACATAGAAATGAGCCTCTAAAATAGTAAAAAACAGCATCTAATCTTATTATTATAAATACATAGTACGTTAAAATATCTGATTTTTGGTTGGATCTCAAATTATGTAATGCAACACCAACGTGCCTGCTTTACTAGTAAAGAAAACATCGACAAGATTGAAACAAAAACCAAGTAGTGTAATAAGAGAGCGTAAGAATTATTTTATTGATACTAGTTATAGGTTTGATACATAATCTTGCTAAATTCTGCCTTTGCAAGAATTAGTTGATTTCTCAACTCTATAATTTTGATTACATGTGTATCAACTAGTTCTACAAAGTTTTCAGGCCTATCAGGATTATGAATTAATGATTTTAGAGTTTGTTTTTCTTGTATCATTGATGCTTGTAAACTATTAATTCGTACTTCCAAGTCAGATGCTTTGTTTGATGAATCAGCATTTCCAGCAGGAGTTACAGATATTGTAGATTTGTCATTTGCCTCTATTTTTACAGAAGTCATTTGGCAAGAGTTTGCAGATATCTTATCACCCATCTTTATGGTTTGAGATTGTTTATCAGAAGTTACTTTGATTACTGGAAGTTTTATTGTAGTTGATCCTGCACATACCTCAAATATAGCATCATAAAGACCAGGGGTCTGTGTTGCATTTAAAACAGACAACACACTTGCAGAATTTCCTTCAATAACGTTTCCTGAGAATGTCATTTCACCAATTTTATCTTTTGCCGTGGAAGGTAAATGAATAGCAAATAAGGTTCTGTGAAGCTGTTCACGTTTATCATTAATTTGTTTTCGGAGTTCAGCGATTTTGACTCCTTGTTTTTGTGAATCAGGATCAGTGACTTTGAGTGATGATCTAATAGTTGTCAATTGTTCTTTTAATGAATCAAGTTCATTTTGAAGCATTACAACTTTTTCAGAGATATCTCCTTTGTTTAGCAAAATAATTTTGATAGAAGTTGGATCAGTTGCTTTTATTTTTGTTACACTAATCACACATGAATCAGCATCAATCAAATTTGCTAATTCATAGTGTTTGGTTTCACTGTCAGAAGCAACATTGACATCAGGAGCATAAATGGGAGTATAAGCACAGATCTCAAAAATAACGTCATAGTTAGATACTGATTTTCCAGAAGCGGCAGTACCAGTTTGTGTCTTTAGTGCAACAGTTTCAAGAATGTTGATTTGGGCAAGATCAATACTTTTTCTATTAATTATTGTGTTAAGTACCTCTTCATCAATAGGTTCCTTGTCAACAGTAGTTGCCCATCCATTAGCAATGAGTTTTAAGACATTTTTTGCTTTAACGCATGCTATGGAACTATTTGCAGCACGTATGACTTTATACAAACCACTATCACATACAACATCTTCTGTTGAAATTCCGATATCCACTTGATGGTTGGGTGGCAATACATCAGCATTAGAATACTGTAATGAAGGGGCAATAACACCAGTTACCAAGATAGCCATTAGTGAAATTGTAAGAAAATTCATATTTGTAATAATTTTTACTCATATAAAAAAAATTACTTTGTAAGCACCAGAGAGTAGCTTACAGTGAATGGTTCAGTATTTGTTGTATGAAGTGCTATTGCATTTCCCGAAAACTGTACTGAGCCTGAAGCTTTTGTAGGAACAATCGACAATGCAAAGAATGTTTCACCATCAGGAGTCCATGAGGGCAATCCTCTAAGTTCTCCTTGAGATAACGGTCCTATCAAGGTCACAATCTGAACAGGTTCAGATGCATCATATGTCAAATATCCTGAATAGGCTTTGTCTCTTGGGGCCAACAATAACGCAAGCTGATGATTTTCATGTCCGATTCCAGGATCTTGTACTGAGGTCATAGTGCTTCTGAATACTTTTTGACCATCTACAATTTGTTCTGTGTAAGTTATTGAATAACTCACAGTGAATGGTTCAGTATTTTTTGTATGAAGTGCTACTGCATTTCCCGTAAATTGCCAAACACCAGTAGAGCTTTCTTTATCTACAAATGTTAGACCAAATTTTGTTTTACCATCAGTTGTCCAAATTGCTTGTCCTTTATCCATACCTGCTTTTAGTGGACCGTGTAACGCAACTAGTTGAACATTTTCAGTCGCAGTAAAAGAGACATATCCACGATATACTTTGTCACTAGGTGGCAAAAGTATAGCAAGTTGATGATTTTCATGTCCTTGTCCAGGATCTTGTACTGAAGTAATCACACCAGTAACAGTCTTGGGAACTTTCAATGTAGCTATTTCTTGGGCTTTTTCCATTGTCTCAGATTTTGCGTCCTTTTTTGGAGCTTCTTGTGCTTTTGTAGCAGATTCTGTTTTCTTTTCAGATTTTATTTCTTCTTTTGTTTTATCAGAAGATTTTACCTCATTTTTTGGAGGTTCAGAACAAAGTCTATCTCCACAAACTTTTTTGGAGTTAATTGCACTTGCAGAATTTCCTTTACTTTTTAGAGCATCTGCAGATTGAATTAACCCAATAGGGCCTGCAATGGTTCCTGTCAACAAAACAGCAACTACAAAAATTGCTAGGAATGATGTTTTCATGTTGTTATTATAATAAAATAAACTAGTTATTAAAAGATCAAAAAATCACTTTCTTTACAATTTGAACTATAGATGGGATCTTCTGATCTCATAGAAGGACAGAATAATTCTGAGGCATTATTTTTTGACTTAACAATTTCGTCAGGATGTATTTCCATGAGTATAATACAATTAAAGTACAAATAAAAGACATGGTTGTCTCAATACCAAAGATACTTTATATTTGGTAAACCCAAATTTTTACTGTTTGGCAAGTTATAAGGGAGCATATTCAAATGAGCAGTCATTAAATTTTGTAATACCAATTATCGTAATTCTGTTTTTAGGAATAATCTATATCATGACACAAAGAGCTGATTCAGGGTTTGTGAGTTTTATTTTAATTGGTGCAGCAGCTTTAACTATGTTTTATTGGGTCAGAGTTTTAAAGAAAATGACAAAAGATCAAAAACCACTATACACTCAAGCAAGAGAACAAGAAACAAAGAATTGGGTTTACGATTTGATCAAAGGTGAAGGAGAATTTGTTTTTGTAGCTGAAGTCCCAGGACCTGAAGACAAAATTGCAGTTAGATTAGTTGATGGAATTTTATACATTCGTGGAACTGCAGGATTTTCAAAGGAGGTTCCAATAGAAGGTGCAAATGAGATGCAGATATTTGATTTCAAATATAGAAACGGTGTCTTGACACTGAGAATAAAATAATTAAAGACTTTTTGCTAGTTCTAATTTTTGTGGAAGATATTTTTCAGTAATATTTGTAAGACCGTATTTTGAGAAAGCCTCTAATTCTGCCTTTCTTTTCAATCTTAAAAATACATCAAGCTCTTTTTTCCAAATACCATCTTCATATCTAGGATCTTTTTGTAAATCATAACATCGCTTTATGTCAGATTCAGTCATAGGAATCGTAGGGAGTTTATATTTTTCAATATCAGTAGCCCATACTCCCACCCATTTTGCATCAGGAACTGTAAGCTCTCTTAGATGTGCTGCATTTGCAGAACCAGATTTTATAACCATAGCAATATGTTCTCCATACACGTCTCCATCTGTAAGAACAATTACAGGTAAGCCCATTTCTTCATGAAGTCTTTTTAGTAAAGTTCTAGTTGAACGAGGGGCCTGACCGCCTGTATTGATAATAATGGATTTGAATTTTTTATCAATTTGTTCTTCAACAAATCGTGTAAAAAGACCACCTTTTTCAATAGCAATTACAATTTCAGCACTTGTATCAACTAATTCTGCAGTTGTCAAACTTGGACCAATAGAATAACCATCAGGATGATTTGACAAGTTCATGGTTTTTCCTTCATATCCAGGAATTGTATACTCAATATTCAAATCACCAAAAATGGAGCTTCTCTCTTCAGGGAATATGTGAAAATCTTCTCTAGGTTTTGAGGTGACTGCTTCCAAATCTACTATAATGTTATCCGATTCTGATTGATCTTCAAATTCAATTGCAAATGCTTGTGATGAATAATAAACATCTCTCAAAGTAGATGATTTTTTTTCTTGAGTTAATCTATTTGCAAAGAATGCAAGCCACATCAATTGTGTAAAAGATCTTAATTGAGAGGAATTTCTGGAACTTCTAATTGCAGAATTATTTCCCAAAATATATTGTCTCAGATTTTTATCATAAACAATGTTGCTCACAGATCTACTTGGAATGGAGAATTTTGGAAATTGTCCGTTTTCTAGATCTTCATATATTTTGGCACCATGACTTTTAAGCATCTCAAGGATATTCTTTTGTTTTTCATCAGCTTTTTTACTCCGATCTTTTATCTTATTTTTTTCTTTATTAGTTTTCAACTTCATTTTCCTCATCTATTGTTTTCTTAGATTCAATATTTTCATTTTCCAATATTTTTTTAAAATTAGGTTCTTTTTTCTTCCCTGCTAATTCTGTGGCAAAAGTTGCAATTAAAGGAATATATTTTGCATAAAGATTTGCTCGCTTTTTTGCCATATCAGCTTGTCCTCTTTTAGACATGTATGCAGCTAATTTTCTGGACAGGTATTGTAATCCCAATCTGAGCTCTCTTTCTATTTCAGGTCTATCAGCAACATTTTCTTTTCCTGCAGTCTTGTATGGAATTCTAGTAGAGCAAATATGAGACACAATTATGAATGGAGGATCTCCTTTAACCTTGTATCTACCCCAGTCAGTGTCATTAACAACTTTGAGTACTACATCACTACCTTCATCATAGAGCAACGGAATTCTGTTTGCATATCTGTAAACATGTGGTCCACCAGTTTTAATATCGCCACCATAGGCAATTCCCATCTCAATTATGAAAGGAAATCCAGAATATGCAGATGCAGGACGTTGAACTACAGCAGCAAAGTCAGGATTAAAAAATTTCTGTATTCCTTTCTCTAAAGGTCCTTCTCCTAAAGGAGCAAGACAGCTTGGATCAGGTGCAAGAAAATCGTCAAATTTTTGAAGAGAGTCACTCAGGTTAACTAATTCTTGATTGGTCATAGTACCCATTCGCTTTTCAGGTTTGAATCCAGCAAATTCTGCAAATTTGAGTGCAGTAGTAGGACCTATTCTTTGAAATCTTTTAGTCAAAAATGTAGTCAAAGGTTCGCCTTGAACCGTATTAGTTAATTGTTTGAAATAGGAACTTTCAGGATCCATGTCTACAGATTTTGATTGTGAATCACCAAAATCCCAATAAAATAATTTTTTGTTAGGCATATCAATATCTTCAATTTTTATTTTGTTTAGTTTTTCAAAATCCATTTTTAGAAATGACATCAAAGCAATAACTACTCTAACTTGACGTGACAAAGTTTTCCATTTTTTCTTTGCCTTATCCATAATAGCAGTAAAGCTAAGATTTTTCACCGATAATCCTAGATCTTTTCGTACTTTTTCAATCATTGCGTCATCAATATTTGGAATTTCAAATTGAGATTCGACAATCATTCTTCTTATTCTTTCTACATCAATTCCATGAGGATGAGGTCTAATTATTGTTGGAGGTGGAGGGATGTCTTTTACAAATCGTGGATGAGAGAATTTTTCCCCTTTAGGATCATCAAAAGTTATTGATGCATAAGGAGTAATCAAAGAAGTTTCATAAACATAGTCTCTGATTTTGTTTCCTGCTTTAGAATAATCACCTTCTAAACAAATGCTCACTGAAAGACCTTTCTTTGAAACTTCTTTTGTGGTGTGCTTTACAATCACAGGTTTGTTTTTTTGAATATCCAATAATAATTCAAATTCATCTTGAGTGCTTCCATCTACAGAACTTTTCACAGTAACAGGTTTGTTAGTTGTAATTTGTCCATACAGAATTGCCATAGTTGCACCAAGTCCAAACATACCTCTTGCCTGTTTAAGTCCAAATTTGGAACCATACAATACAGTACCAAATGCAAGTGGAATGTGTTCAGGATCTATTCCAGGCCCGTTATCTTTTACAGTCAAAATGTATGGTTTTGGGTCAGATTTTTCAGGATCTACAGCCTTGATAATTAAATGAACATCTGGAAGAATTCCTTTTTGATCACAGGCATCTAATGCATTTTCAACAAATTCTCTTACTGCAGTGTAGAGAGAGCGCGTAGGATTGCTAAATCCGGCTAAATCACGGTTACTGTAAAAGAATTCACTAGGTGAAATTTGGTTAAATTTTTCTTTAATCAAAGACATCTTGATCTTCCCATAATTTCATTTTTTCTTGTTTATCTCTTCGATTTGCAGCTTCTAATTTTGTATAAACTGCTCCATGCATACTTCCACTTGAAATAGAAGATATCGCATCCACAGCTAATCGTAATTTACTTGAATCACCAATAATTGAAACAGTTTTTCCATAAACTGAGATATGAGTACCACTAAGATTTTCCATATTTCGTCTAGCTCTACCACCTTCTCCAATGATCCTCCCTTTTATCCTTTCAACATTGGCATTAGATTTTCCAGCAAATTCTCTAAGATCAATTACATGCAATGCATTTTCACCTTGCAATAAAGTCATAGCATTTTCTGGTGAAAAACCTCTACCAATAGCTGTAACAATTTCCATTGCTTTGAATGGTTGAATTTTTTCTACATCACCTTGAGATTTAATAAAAACTTCACCAGTTTCACCATCAATGTCTAAAGAAACATGACATATAGATTCAATTTTTGATTTCACATTACCCGATTTTCCAATTAAAACAGCAATTCTATCATTTGGAATACGAATTAATTTTTCAAAACTCATTGTACAATTTCCTCAAATAATTTAATTGGATCTTCAACAGAAATTCCTCTTTTATGGAAGAATTTTGTAATGTTATTAATATCTCTTTTAAGAAATTCTTGTGCATTTGGATGTCTAAGATCAACTCCAGAACCTAGATCAAAAACTACTAATCCATTTTCCGTTTTAAAAATATTATATTCTGAAAAATCACCGTGGACCAACTTTGCTTTATTGTAAAGATCCTTAATGATACAAATTGCTTTATGATAATCATCTTCATCAACTTCTGAATATAGTAATAATTTGGATGGAGCGCCATCTTGACCTATAAATTCCATCATCAGGATATTTTTTACAAGGTAAAGCGGTCTTGGAACTGGAATTCCAGCCTCATAGCATTGAGATAAGTTACGAAATTCCTTTTTTGCCCATAGATAAACTAAATTTTTTGTACCTTTTTTGATATGAGAAAATCTTGGATCACCAAGTATGTATGGTTCACGTTTTTTAAAATTTGATGTACTAACCAAATAAATTTTTAATGCTACATTAACATCATTTCCATCAACACCCCAAAAAAGAACTGATTCTTTTCCAGCACTTATAGCTCCATTAACATATGCAATAACATGATCCGTGATCATTTTGTAAAGAGTCATGACAGTTGGTTTATCCAAAACTTCATTGATCACTTTACCTTTTTTGAATCCGTCCTTCAGACCTCCTCGTTTAGATTTAAAAATTAATTTTTTATCAACCTTGGATTCTATCTTTCTACTCAAATCATCAAAAAGTAAATCATCAGACATTACATCATCAGAATTCATATCATTGGACAATGAGTATTATTGAAAAGACTAGATAAAAGAGATTTCCTTTGTAAAAAAATAAACAAGAATCAAAAATCAAATCTTCAGAACATTACATATTAAAAACGATCAGAAATGGAACGCCAGAAATTGTTTTAACTCCATTTTCAGAACCTACTCCAAGATTAATAGACAATGAAATTGTTTCTTTTCCGACCATGTTTATAATCGAAGATTGTTTTAGCAAATTAATCGCTTCGTCTTTTTCAACAAATCGTTGACCATAATAGCTTTCGCTGATATGGATGTTTAATTCATCCTGAATAATTTTTTTCCCTAACAATTCAGCATCACAAATATTGAGCATCATATTTTTTTGATACTCAGTTACACGTACTGAGAACTGCATTACGCATATTTACCCTTCAAAGTAGACTTTGCACCACATGCTTCACAAATTAAAAATGAGATGCGATTTTCTTTAAGGATTTTAGTATCTGGACTTTTACATGTAGGACATTCAAGGTAATCTTTAACATAAATTTGAAATAATCTTGTAAAATCGTCAGGAGCTCGCCGTCCTACAAACATCGCTTTATCACCAAGTCTTTCAGCAGGAACTGCAAATTCTTTTGAGAGATATTGGAGAACTTTATCAGGATCTCTGCGAAGAACCTTTGGAAATTCTGAAAAATTACGAAGAAAAGTTTTTTGTCCTTCCCACATTACATCTACAATAGGAAGTTCAAACCTAGTCGAAGAATCTTCATTATTATCACCTAATTTGTCCTGAATACGTTTGAGTAGTTTTTCATATTCTGCTTTAGTCAATAAATGACAATGTATACTAGACTCTATATTGGTTTTGAAAAAGAGAATTCGAGTGGACTTTTGTTAGAAGTTATTATTTTGGCATTGCGCCAATACGGAATACATTAGTTCCACAAGTAGGACATGTGCCTTTTACAGCTGGACGTCCATTCTTTAGTTTAGTTTCTTTGGGATCTTTGATATCCCTTTTTGCTCTGCATTTTACGCAATATGCTTGAACCATTCTAAAATTTGTCAATCTTACGGGTATTTAGGAAGAGGCTGTAAAATTTATTTAACTATAGACTGGATACACGTAATTTTTTTGGACTGTAAAAAGTAAAAATTATTAAAAAATTCATTTAATATAACCAATTTATAAAAAAAATCTGCGAAATTCAGTACAATAGTATTGTTTTTTCAAATGTTTGTATGTAAATTATAATTTTTTAAATTATTACCAATTATAAACACCCTGACCATAAAATTACAAAATGGCATCAAAAAAAGGGATTGTAATAACGGTCATAATTTTAGCTGCAATTACTGGTGCCAGTTTTTTGTTGTGGTTAGTTCCGCCAGAGGGTGAAACAACTTTTGTAGTATCTGATTATGAGGGGTATCTTAATGGTGTAAAGAACATCCATGAAGTACTGCAAGAATCAATAGAAATTGAATATCAAAACCTCCGTAATGGCGAAATTTCTCCACGAGACTATATTGTAGTAGCAGAAGTCACTTCATCACAAGTAACATCTCAAATTAGTGAATTTGTAACATCAAAACCTCCAGAAATATGGCAAGATAGCTACATTAGCTACATGAACGCAATGAAAAAATTCAAGTCCTATATTGATGAAACCAAGGTATTAGCTAATTTAATTGAAAAAGGAAGCACAGATGCTGAAATAGATGAAGTCATAGAAAAAATAGAATCATTGAAAAAAGAATCTCTTGATTATGCAAGAAATTCCGAAGAGCAAAGACCGAATTAGGCTCAAAACCCAATTTTACTAATCAGAGTGGTTGGAAATCGTTAAAAAGTAATTCTCTAATAGAAATAGAATGTCTCAGCAATCCGACAAGGTGGAAAAAGATGTTAATGCGTCAGCAGCAAATAGACTACTTGTTATTTGTATTGATAGAGATAATGATGTAGGAGAAAAAGCTAGGATTGCTACACCGGTTATAGGCAGAGATGCATGTATAGAGGCAGCTCAGAGATTAGCATTGGAAGATCCTGAAGATGCGGATTCAAATTCAATTTTTGCAGCAATAAAGACATATGAAGATTTGATCAGTAAGGGATACCAAGTTGAAGTAATAACTGTTGCAGGAGTTAAAGATAGAGGAGTTCAAGCAGATGAAAAAATATTAGCTGAGACAAGAAAGGTTTTAGAGAATTTTTCTGCAAATGGAGCAGTCATAGTTTCTGACGGAGAAGATGACGAAAGTGTAATTCCAGTAATACAAAATGTTCTACCAGTAGTATCAGTCCAACGAGTTGTGATGAAAGTAAGTAGAAGTGTAGAATATTCCTATGCAGTTTTTGGAAAATATCTAAAAATGCTTGCTTATGATTCAAAATATTCCAAATTCTTTTTGGGAGTTCCCGGAATTCTTTTGTTAATTGGTGGAATTGCAACTGCATTTGGATATACTGCAGAAATATTTGCAGTACTTGTGAGTATTTTAGGAGGAGCATTTTTGATCAGAGCATTTGATATAGATAGAGCATTATCAAATTGGTCAAAACCAACTCCGATGGGTTTTATCAGAATGTTTACAATGGTTGCAGGAATATTATTGATACTTTCATCGGTTCCTGCTGGAATCAATTCTGTGGATTCAGAATTAATTGAAGCAGATACACAATTAATTTCAAAGATTACAGACAAGATGATAATTGGACAATTTGTTGTTGGAGCATTACCAATTTTATGGATTGGTATGGGAGCAATTTTTGCAGGTACATTGCTTAGTAATTGGATAGGAGGAATTCCAAGACAAATTAGTGATAGCTTAAGAATCATAGTTCTAATTTCATTATATCCAACAGTAGCACAATTCACCAACATTATGATTTATGAAGAAAGTTCATTTACTTTGATTCCACCTTTGTTGGGAGGATTAGCTGCAACATTGATTTCAGCCACTATTTTGTTCAAGAAATATAGAAAGCATAAAAATCAAGAAATGATTTCAGACTAAATAACAGTCTTTAGGAATAAAGATAAATTTCTGAATAACACTGATATCTCCAATCACATACTAATCAAGAGGTGAACGGATATTAGTAAAATAAAAGAAGTGGTTTTTCAATTATCTGGACTTTACAAAATCTATGGAAGAAGGCTAGAAAGAGAAATTCAGAATGGAGACATTCCAAATCATGTTGCCTTAATTTTAGATGGAAATAGAAGATGGGCTAAAAGACATCTAACAATGCCAAAAAAAGGTCATTGGAAAGGAGCCGATGCAGTAGAAAATCTTTTAGATTGGTGTGAAGAATTTGATATTAAAATCGTAACACTGTATGCATTATCAGCAGAGAATCTGAATAGAAAGGATGATGAATTAGAATATCTTTACGAATTGATTCGTATGAGATTAGAAAAACTGTACAATGATCCAAGAATTCATCGATGTAAAATGAGAGTTAAGGGAATTGGAAGAATCGAACTTTTACCAGATTCAATAAAAGAAATTCTTGGAAGATTGGATGAAGCTACAAAAAATTACCATAACCATTTTCTAAATATAGCATTAGCATATGGAGGACAATACGAATTAGTAGATGCTGTAAAAAAAATAGGAGAAAAAATCAAAGATGGTTCATTAAATGTTGAAGACATCAATAAGAAAGAGATCGAAGCAAATCTTTACACATCACATTTACCTCAATCATCCCCAGATATGATATTGAGAACATCAGGAGAGAAAAGATTGAGTGGATTTCTAATGTGGCAAAGTGCATATAGTGAATTGGTGTTTATGGATATTTTTTGGCCAGAGTTTAGAAAAATTGATTTGATGAGAGCAATTAGAACTTTTCAGGAAAGAAAAAGAAGGTTAGGAAAATGATTGAAGAAACATCAGCAGGAATCGTGATATTCAGAAAAGAAGATTCAAAAAACTTATTTTTATTATTGCATTATCCATCTGGGCATTGGGATTTTGTAAAAGGAAAAATGGAAGTGAATGAGACAACACATCAGACTGCAATTAGAGAAACAAGAGAAGAAACAGGAATAACAGACATCAGATTTATAGAAAATTTTGAAGAATGGATTGAATATAATTTTCAATATCAAGGAGAATTAATTCATAAGAAAGTAGTATTTTTCTTGGCCGAAACAAAAACTGAGAAAGTTGAAATTTCACATGAACATCAAAATTATACATGGATGGATTACAACACAGCGATGGAAAAAACAACATTTGATAATGCTAAAACAGTTTTAACTAGAGCTCAGATGTTACTTTCCAAAACTTTGTAATTGTAATTCTTTTGCAACACTTGAAGGGTTTTTAGAATTTAGTATGGTTCTACCTACAATCAAATAATCAGTTCCAGACGAAATTACTTCATTTGCATTACCACCTTGAGTTCCAACACCGGGAGAAAAGATCTTTAAATTTTTGCCTGCCTTTTTAGAACAGTATTGAATAATTTTTGGAAAAGTTGCTCCAACAACAATGCCATCAACTTTTGCAGCCAAAGCCCAATTTAGAAATAATTGGTATAATTGTTGTTTTCTACCCATTTTGATTTCCATGTCATACGACAATCTAGCTTCGGGGGCACTCATGTGACATAAAGTAATAACACCTTTTCCACTTTTGTGAGATGATTTAACCAAATTTTTTAAACTGTCAAGACCCATGATCGGATTTGCAATTACTGCATCAAAACCTAAATTCCAAAGATGTTCTGTTGTAACTCGATTTGTATTTCCTATATCATTTAGTTTTATGTCGGCAATTGTTTGTAAACCATATCTGTGTGCAGTATTATTGATTTTAAGAATTGCTTTAGCACTGAGTGGCAATAGTAAATGAAAATTTAGTTTAATGCCACACAGAAAAGGATGTAATTGTTTAATATTTTGGATAGTTTTTGTTTCCAGGTTTTTTACAGAGCGATCATAATCATTTGCAAGGATTACTTTTCCATTAATTTTAGAGATCTGCGAAAGTCTAGTTTGGAAGGTGACCATAATCAACTAAAGGATGTGTGTCTTTTAATTTTATTATTTTGATATAAGAATAACCATGCTCAGAAGGATTTTCCACAAAGGACGGTAATGTTCCATCTGTAGTTGAGAATTTTAAGAACGGTTTATCAGGATCTTCGTCTAAAACTACATGACAAAAATATGACGTTCCTTCATCATTAAAGTTCATGAAAACTCCAATTAACCATTTATCATTACGTGGAAATAAGAATAATGGAAAAGGAATTTCTTCAAAACCCCAAGTAAGTTTTGCTAGGCTGTACAAATCTTCCAATTCAATTGGCTGATATCTATCAAGAGTGCCATTTCCTGGTTGTAATGTTTTAGGAAGGGATTTGATTCTAACGATAGGAGAATAAAGCTTACTCGCATCAGAAGTGGTATCTACAATTGCAGATTCCTCTTTTCCGCCTTTTAATCCATAACAAAGATAATGACCATTATGTTCTAGAGGAGTATAATACACAATTGGTTTTTCTTTTAGAATATCCATCTGCACTGATAATATTTTTTTCCCATTATGATCATGTAAAAAAGATACACGTGGTGCACGCTCAAGTGCACAAACGAGCCTAGTAAATTCTAAAGTTGAATGTACTTGAATGTAACGTGGGAATTTATCAATGGTAGTAGTTTGTAATTTATCCACAGATGTTTATTGTAGATTATCAAATTAAACTTATCCAAAAATTTGGAGCCTAGTTTCTTCTATCAATTACATCATTAACTGCAGGACCAGTACCAATAATTGTTACAGGCGTATTTAGTTCATTTTCAATATTTTTTATGAACGATTTTGCATCATCAGATAATTCATCAAAGGATGTTTTACCTGCACAATCTGAAAAAAGTACATCTAATTTTGTAATAGAGATTTGTGTTGCTCCATTAAGCATGATTGCACGCCTAGCTAAATCAAAATCAAAATCAGCTGCACGTCTTTGACGACCTGTGACAGTACCAAATTCAGACCATCCTTTTTTTTCTGCCTCATCTAAAGACAATTCTTTTTCTAGAGGACCAGTCCCAACACGCGTAACATAGGATTTGAAAACAACAATCACCTCATCTACTTTTGTAGGTCCAAGGCCTACATCAGCACAAATACCGGATGCAGTTACATCTTTTGAGGTAACAAATGGATATGTTCCATGCCATAAGGAAAGAAAAGTTCCTTGAGTACCTTCTACCAAAACATGTTCATTTTTACTTAATGCAGTGTTAATTTCTTGGGGAACATCCGTGATAATAGAAGACAATGAATCAAAGTCCTTTGCAAGTTTCAAAACTCTCATGGCTCTATCAGCATTAGCAGGTCCTGTGCCAGAACCAGTACTGCCAATTTTATCTTTTAATTCACCTTTAGAATCTCTAATAAGATGAGTTTCCTCAATGATTCCACAGTGTTTATCAATAAATGAACGTCCTGAAACTTCAAAATCATTAATTTCTTTTTTAAGAACTTCGGGATTAATTACAACTCCTGGACCGATCATTACTTTGGCATTTTTATTCAAAAAACCACTTGGGAGCATTCGAACTTTATACACTTTATCACCATCTCTAATGGTATGACCAGCATTAGGGCCAGCACCACCACGAACTATAATTGTAGGATTATCTTTGATTGCCAAATATGAAATTATTTTTCCTTTCCCTTCATCACCAAAAAATCCGCCAACAACTACAGTTGATGTCATGTAGTGCAATTCTATTTCGTTTATTTAAGCTAAAGTATTACCACATGATTTTATATTCAGCAATAATTCGATTAGATCGATGGTAGGAGAAAATTTTGCTGGAAATATTATAATTAATTTAGCTAATCTTCCAGATTTTCTAAGAAATCCAATTCTTAAAAAAAGAATGATGGAATTTTTTTCATTGCCCGAATTGGATCAAAAGGAAGTGATCAATAATGCGTTAGAAGCAGGTCCAACAATCCCATTCCCTAATTTTTCAAAGCTTTTCAGAACATGGCTCAAAATTTTAACTACACTTTCAGAAGAACAGAGAAAAGGATTGTTTACAGCATATATTGTAGAAGTTGCCCAATCACCTCAAAAATTAATTTCTTTTAATTTAGATGGAATTTTAGAAGTGTTTTTAACATTAGAAGAGAATGAGAAAGAAATTCTTGCTGACACCATAAAAAAAATCATCAACGACTTGGATGAAAATGCAAAAAGAAGGGTAATGATAGTTATACCAGATAATGCTAAAAAACACTTGAAATTTTAGGCATTAGTAGGCTCATCAGGTTTACGATTATCCTCATTTGTATAATCTATAACTTCTCCTTCAGGAGACAATACGCCTACAAAGATCTTTTCATGTTTTTTCAATAATTTCCTATGATCAAGCATAGACATGTCAAGTTTCATCTCATTCATTACCATTATTTGATATTCTTTCCATTCAGCCCAACACTTGTTACAAGTAGGATATTTCTCAGCAACAACACCTAATTGTTCAGTATCAGGAATAGGATTTTTACATTTGGTACAAATACGACTCATAGAAATTATCAATAATAAACTACTTTTATCTTTTTTTGAATCTAAAGTAATAATAATTAACAAAGACCAAAAGCCAATATGAAGATAAAATGCCCCAAATGTAAAGAAGATGCAGAATTGGCAATGGATTTTTCAGTTGTAAAATGTGGTTCGTGTGATTTTGATATGAGTTATGGAGAATATGTTAAATTTGTTGCACATAATGAATCTAAATATTCAGATATTCTCGGAGATTATACTGGAAGTACAGAAGGTCATACTTCGGGATCTTTGGATGAATGGGATTAACAACAGGGTAAAATCATTCATCAGATTAAAATAATTAGTTCAAAGAGGTTCTAAACATCATTGGAATTTTTGTTAGAAAACATCCTTAATCTTGTAGGGTTTTTAGTAGGATTAGTCATAGGAATAATGTCAATTATAGGATTTAGAAACACTGGAAGTCCTACATTATTTAGATTATCAATTGCATTTTTGTCAATTAGTTTAGGATTTTTTGTTATATGGATGGGTTACATTATAGAAGATTTTGTTATAAAATCTGGAACCATAGAACGATGGGTGCAAACTTTAGGAATTGCAATTCAAACAGTAGGATATTTTTTCATTGCACTTTCACATAGCATAAAATCGTTTTTTCCTAAATCAAGTTATTTTAGATCAGTAGGAATCTTACCTTTATTCTTAGTTTCGTCAGTTCAATTAGAGCATATTTTCAGATCAGTGTCTTTCATTTTGTTAGCATATGGTGCAATAGAAACAATGTTATCATATTTTGAAAATAAGAATAAAGGGGCGATTTCAGTAGCTGTTGGTTTAGGACTTTTAGCATTGGGCGAATTTTTAGGATGGTATTCTTTTGTATTTCCCGAATCAATATTATACACAGCATCAATGACAATCAAAATTGGAGGATTAGTAGCATTATTCATTCCAATAAGTAAAGTCCCATTAACTAGGATAAAGTTTGATGATGATTTCGAATAATGTGAATACAGGCTCAGAAAAGCAGAGATGAAAAAATTGTCAAATTCTTTTATCTTTTTTGTTTATTGGAAAATATCAATGAACTCTCATAGAAATTAGAATGATATTCCATTAAGTAAATGGCAGAATATAGAACACATATGAAAATCATTGGAGATATTCTATCAACGACTAGAGATGATCTACAAGACGAGGATGGAGCAACAGTAACATACCTAATTAGAAAAGCAAATATTTCTCATTCAAGAATTTCTAGAATTCTAAAAACATTAGTGTCTCAAGGACTTTTGGAACAAATTGATTCTCAAGGTTCAAACAAATATAGAATTAGTCAAACAGGCAGAGAATTCCTTCAAGCATATAACACATTTACAAATTTTGCAGACAATTTTGGATTAAATATTTAGTTTTCTACATCAAAGTCATCATCAAAATCATCTTCAAATTCTGTATCTTCATAATCAGAAGGAGTGGACATACTTTACAAGTGAAAATACCATTCTATTAAAAATGTATTCAAAAGTAAATGATAATTAAACAAAAAAAACTATAATGAACAATGAAAGTGAAATGTGATCAAGATGGAATAAAGAGAGCAGTGGAGATTATCAATAGAGGAGGGATCATAGTTTACCCAACCGATACAGTATATGGTATAGGATGTGATCCATATAATGGTGAAGCTGTAAAAAAAATTTATGATATTAAATCTAGAAATATCTCCAAATCATTACCAGTTTTAACATATTCAATTAATACTGCAAAAAAAATTGTATTTTTAGATGAATTCACAGAAAAAATTGTAGAAAAGTTTTGGCCAGGTCCCCTTACGATAGTTTCAAAATTAATTGATGAAGATTTAAAAAAAACATTAAGTTTGAATGATAAAATAGCTATAAGAGTTCCCAAACATGATTGTATATTAAAAATTTTGAAGGAATGTAAATTTTTAGTAGGAACTAGTGCAAATATTTCTGGTCATCCATCATTTACCAATCCAGATGAATGTTTTAGAAGTATAGAAAACTATGATATCTTTGTTGACGGAGGAACAATTACAAGTAAAGCAGAATCAACTATAATTGAAATAGAAAATGAAAAAATCAAAATTATTCGAGAAGGTTCGTTAAGTAAAGAGGATATTTTAGAAGTATGAATTTGATAATTACTTGTGCCAGACATCTGGAAACAGAAACTGAGGATGAATTAAGAGACATTTTAGAAGAATATGGAGATTCTGATGCAAAAATCTCAATCACAAATATGTCAGGTATTTTGACTGCTGAAACGAATCTAAATCCTGTAGAGGTGGTAGGAAAAATGAAAGAAATGCTACTTGATGAGCCATGGAGTATAAGATATTGCCTAAGAGTAATTCCGATTCAAAGAATTGTTGAAACAAAAATTGAAGAAATTGAAAAAATTATCTCCGAAGATTCAAAACAGATTTTGGATGGAGAAACATATAGAATTTCAATAGAAAAAAGAAATTCAGACATATCCAGTCAAGAAATTATTTCAAAAATTGCAAATAAAATAAAAAATAAGGTATCACTTGAATTTCCCGATAAAATTATTTTAATTGAGATTTTGGGAAATAAAACAGGAATTTCTATTCTGAAAAAATCAGACATACTAAGTGTAGAAAAGACAAAGCGCAGTATATCAGAGTAAGACTGCGGCTTTTTCAACCAAAATATCTTCTAAAGGATTTTTTGAGTATGCAGAATCGATTTGTTTTTGTGTAATTTTAAAGTGTTTTTTGAGAAAAGAGTCATTTTTTTTGGAAAATAAATTCACCGATAGTGTAGACAAATCATCAAACAATAAATTTAAAAATTTTTTATTCCCAATAGCAATTAGAATAAAATTAGTTCGGGGTTTTATTCCTGCAGTCATTATTGCATCAGATATTTGGGTAGTCAATGCAAATCGCATCAGGATATCTGTTTCAAGCTTATTTGAAAGTAAAATATTATTTTTTTTAGATTCAAGAGATAAGGATAAGATTTTTTTTAAATGATATACATTCATTATGAAATTACTTGATACAGCCTGAAATAGAATTTTGGGATATTTTTTTCTTAAATCATCAATAAATTTTACACCAATTGTTGATTTACCTTTGATTTCAATTATTTGGATTTGTTTTGACAATATTTCAAAGGTGATTTTTTTTGATGTTCCTCCATGAATTACTGGAATAATACTCACAAGATCATTATTTTTTATTATTGTAGATTTTCCATTCATAGCTGAAGAATCTACACCATTGATTGCAATTAGAATATTTTCTATATCCAATTTTGGTGAGTCAACAGGCTTTAATTCTAATAATAATTCTAATAATTCTTGAATAGAGATATCAGATTTGTCAATTTCCAAAATTTCTTTCAAAAAAGACTTTTTAGCACCTCCAACTAGTTTTACGGCAATCATACGAATCTAATCAAAAATTCTAAAATTAATACTTAATTTATTATTCTATTTTTTCTTCAGGTGTTACTTCTGTAACGGTTTCAGGTGCTTGAGATTGAATTTCCTCATCTTCTTGTTCTTCTACACGCGAAGATTCAATTCTAGATTGTTTGAATTTTTCTTCTCGGATCTCTTTTTTGATAAATTTTGTAATATAACCTGCAACTTCGTTTTTCAAACCTTTAGAACGAATAATAGAAATTTGATCTAGTGCTTTTTTATTATTGGCAAAATCCTCACCAAATTTAGATTTATGATCTACTAATACTTCGTATGAAAGACGTTTGATTCTATCCAATAGTCGTTTTAAGAATGGAGGGTATTTTATACCTATATTCCAAGGAATGAATTTGAATTTTTTTCCAATAAAAATGACATTTCATCAAACGTTTTTCCTAGAATTTTTGAGGCACAAAATATCACACTAGGTATGAAAGTTACTTGTCCAGATTTCATTTCAAAACACCTAGAGAATTTTACTGGACCATCTGTTTCAACAAGAATTTTTGATTCATCTGTGACAGATACTAAAGTTTGTTTATCATTTGCATAAACCATGACTGGTCCATAAGATACAAAAAATCCCATATCCATTGCTTTTGTGAGTTGTTTTTTACTGCCATCAAACCAATGAAGTAATGCATGTTTAGTGCTAAAGGATGTCATTATTTCAAAAACATCGTCAAGACTTTTTCTTGAATGAATAGAGACTGGCTTGTTAAATTTTTCTGCAATTGACAATAAAGTTTCAAAAACATGTTTTTGTTTTTTTTCTTCTTCAGGACTATGCACGTAAGTAGGATCTAAGCCAATTTCTCCAATTCCAGAAATATGAGTAAAGTTATTTTCTATCAAATTGATCATTTTTTCAAGATCATCATTCGCACATTCAGGATGAATTCCAATAAAAGGTAAAACAAGATTACTTTTTTGTGCTAACTTTAAAGTTTGTAAAGAATTTTCAACATTCGTTGAAACACAACATGCTTTGATTTTTAGATATTTCATTTCCTCTAAAATAAATCCAATATCTGATGCATATGTTGAATCAGACAAGTGTATGTGAGAATCAATATACCATGTCATTTCTTTATCAATTCTTAAAATAGTCTGTATAAATCGATTCCTTAGTGATATTTTTTCACTCATAATCTTTTTTCGAGAAAAATTGAAACAGAATTCATGAGATCATCAGAACTTGGATTATCTGCAATGTATAGAATTTTGAAAAAAGCTGGAGCTGAAAGAGTAAGTGATGAATCAGCAGATGAATTAAGAAGGGCTATTGAAGAGATTGCAGACAGTATTGCAAAAAGTGCCGTAGATATGGCTTCTCATGCAGGTAGAAAAACGGTAAAAGGTGAAGATGTGAAGTTGGCTTCAAAGCCATTTAACAAATTCTAATCTAAAGAGTTTAATTGTTCATTCTGTGTTTTTTAAAACGGTACTCTGGCAGAACGGTTATGCGTGAGCCTGCAAAGCTTATACAAGGGGGTTCGACTCCCTCGGGTACCTCATTCTACTATTACTTGTCCCTTCATCCAAGGATGAAGAGTACAAAAATAATCATATGTTCCCTCATTATCAAAAGTAAGAGAAAAGGATTCAAATGGATCTAAATATCCACTATCAAAAAGTTCAGTAGGTTCATTGTAAAAACCAGAAGTTACACTATGAAATGCTGAATCCTCATTTATCCATGTTACCTGTTTGCCTTTTTCAATGAAAATTTTAGAGGGAATATAGCAAATGTCTTTTACCTCACATCCTGGACGTGAAACTTTTGTAGGCATAATAATATCACCTTTTAAAATCACATCAGACGTTTCTTGATTTTCATCATCAGAATTGTTTGAAAGAGAGGATGCAAGAATTGCAATTAATGCTACTCCAATTACGCTCAAAATAGTTATTTTTTTTATCATAAAACATCACATCCAAAACAAAGTTATTACATAATTACCAAATTCTCTAAATATATAACATATTAGAAATTTCAATTGACTCACAACGGAAATGGATTGTTAGAATACATTCCAGGTTCACATACCCTTTTAATACAAAAAAACTCTAGTCTACCTCTTGAAGGATTTGCTGAAAATATTCGAGGAAGCATTCATGAATATGCAGAAAATTCAAAAAGTGATGTAGAAAAAGGAAATAATTTTCTTCAATGGGTTCTAACAAGAGTTTTTGAAGCCACAGAAGATGATGCGGCAGATGCAATTGTGGATGGAGCAAATGATCTTGGGATAGATGCCTATCTACCTGTAGATTTTTCAGACAATACAATCAGATTATTTCAATCAAAATATGGCACATCTCATTCATTAGAAGCAATTGCAAAATTCAAAGAAGACGCAAAACGATTATTTGCAAAAGATGTAACAAAAATGAGACCTGAATTAGCCCAGCTTGTAACAAAAATTAAAGAAAAAAATCTAAAGATAAAATGCTGTTATGTCACTGATCAGAAAGTAGAATACGAAGATGAATTAATTGAGATCATAGATGAAGAAAAAATAATTCAAAAATTATGGGACAGAATAAAAAAACCAGCAGCAGGAAAAAAATCATCAATCAAATTAGAGAGAATGCTCAGACATGAAAATACAATATTAGGCATTCTAAAATTAAGAGAATTAACTGAATTTGTGAATAAAAGTAGGGATTATGTTTTTGAATCAAATATTAGACAATGGATGCAATTCAAGACTACAGTTAACAAAGGATTACGTGAGACGCTGCAAAGTAATCCAAGTAAGTTCTTTTTTTACAATAATGGAATCACTATTGTAGTTAGTGACTTTACAGAATTGGGAGAGAATTTGATTGAGCTTCATGCACCCCAAATTGTCAATGGTGCTCAAACATCAAACTCAATTCTAGATCATGCAAAGAGAACAAAAAACATGGAAGGTTCCATGACAGTTACAATAATCAAAGCAAATGATGAACAAGAACAAAACAACATTACAAAATATAGAAATTCTCAAAATTCTGTCAGAGGAAAAGATCTTGTTTCGTTGATGGATTTTCATAAATCAATCAAATCGCAGTTAAGAAACTGCGGATATTTTTATGAAATTCAAGCAGGTTCTTTCGATACCAAATCAAAATCTAAACAATGTGAATATGAAGGAGATTTAATTTATAATAATTATCTTCCAGACAATCATAAAAAAGTCATTGTTGCCAAAGATGCAATTCAATCTTTAGTTGCAGGAATTGAACAAAGACCTACAGAAGCTTATAGCTCACCAGCTCAATTTCTTCCGAGAGGGAGCAAATATGATGATATTTTTAATGACAATTTAAAAGATGATTACAGACTTTTGCTGTATCCATATCTTGTCAAAGAATTTGCAAAAAAATCATTAAAGTACGGAAAACAAGGAGGACACAAAACAAAAAGATATGCAACATTGTTTTTTGTTGCAGTTTATTTTAGAATAATTCATAAGAAAATTCTTGAATCAAAAGGAGATTATAAAGGAGATATTAGAAAGTTGGAGCCTATTTTTCGCAGTTTCAAACTAAATTCTAGAATTTTAAAAATCACAGATATAGTGGTTACTAAATTTCTTGAGGACACTGTCGTAGATGATGAAATTGAATTAGCCAACACTAAACACAATTTCTTTTCTCAACATGTCTGGAATGATACGATGCTACGCGTTATTGATAAAAAAATTAGACAAGAAGATGATGAAATCACAGCATTAAAAAAACTAGCAAATAGTTTATTTTAATTTTGAAGGTAGAAGCCCAACCAAGTAAAAATCTTGCAGGAGGTTTACATTGGTCAGGCTATCTACCTAAATTTAGTAAAACCCAGTGATATTTAACATAATTTTTTATGAGTAGTGTTTTCTACGAGAATGTTTTTTATATCGATTAGAAATACCAGAAACACTTGGTGTCAAAAGAAAAATGCGCTATTTGTAGTGGAAAAATTCAACTTAGATTCAAACCAATGAGTGAATGGGGAATAGAAGGTTTGATTTGCGGAAATTGCTATTCCAAAAAAATTAATGAACATTATCCAGGAGAACATATTAGAGTTAACAAACATTTGGATTAGATTTTTGAATATTTATTTACATTAAGACAATTCCATGCAAGAGGATCATCTTTTACATCATTTTCTTCTAAAAATTTTATATCAGTGGTGGTTTTTTTTCTTTTCAATAAATTTATTTGAAAGCTAGAAAATTTTTTACAATCACAATTGTTGTAAAGACATACATCATTATCATTTTCATCATGATCCTGAGCTTCATGACTGCAATCACATAAAGCATCTTTTTTTACATCATCAAGAGATTTTTTTGCATACACTCCTAATCTAACATATGCTTCACCGCCATGTCCTTTCTTAAATCGTTCATAATTTTCAGATTTTGGCAATATTTTGAAAAAAGATAGGTTGGTATCAGGCTTTTGGGAATCTGATCCCATAATGAACCAATAATTATCACCAATTTCTACAAATCGTAGTTTGATAGATGGATCTACCCACCAATGGATCGTATCGTGCCAAATAGACGCAGATTCTTTTCTATCAGTAAATAAAGGAACAACATTCATTCTAAGGTCATAATATCTATATGCGACACCTACAAAATCATCAAACCATGGTATGGATGATTGGGAAGACAATGCAGACAAATCAACCTAGAGCTTATTTATCTGATCTGAATTAATGGTAATACCCTTATATCTGAGTTTCAAATTATGTATGATATGGTTTCATACAGAACTAGTATGCAAATAGTTGCCGATTTACTGACAGCTACAGAACAGTCAGGACAGGAGGGTATCAAGACAACTTCGCTTCTTACAAAGGCAAATTTATCACATTCAAGATTATCCAAATTCTTGCAGAATTTAACAGGTGCAGGATTAATTAACAAAATTGAATTTGATGGAAAGAATACTTTTGTAATTACACCAAAGGGAAGACAGTATTTGGAATCATATGCAAACTTTTCAAGTATTGCAGAATCTTTTGGATTAGAACTTTAAAATCTATTTTCTAGATCTTCGTTTAGCATTAGCTTTTTGTCGTTCTTGTTTTTCTTTGTAAGAACTGTAAACTAAAATAATAATTATTCCTGCTATCGCTGCATAAAATAGTGGAATAAGGGGAGGATCTCGAACTTGTCCTGAAGATGGTTCAATAAACGCTACAGGGATTGTCACAACCATAAAAATTAAGATTATTAGAAGATATTTATCCACAAATGGTTTGGTTTACAAAACCATATATCTTTTTGATATCACATGATTACAATAGAAGATCATGGTAAAAATACTTGAAATGATAGGTTTAGTTCTTGTAGCAATAATGTCGCTTGGGTTTGTAGGGGTATTCGAACCATATGGGATAAAAAATGGCACATCAGAATTATTTTGGGGTTGTGCTGGAGGTACACTTTTGATAATCATATATAGAAAAATGAAAAGAAAACAAGATGAAAAAGAAGAGTAGATATTTTAGAAATTGTTAAGAAATGATCAGTAATTATTCAACCGACAGATCTATAAAGGACGATTCAATGTATTTTATCAGGGGAGCATGACGGAACAAACAACACAGTGGTGGGAAGGTTTAGGAAAAGAATTAGAAATAGATATTGAAGCCTTTGATGAATAAATATTTAAAAAATGAAATTGATTTTAAAAATAACAAAACAAAGCCCTGGATGGGGTACGAACCCACGACCTAACGCTTACGAGGCGTTCGCTCTACCAGGCTGAGCTACCAAGGCACTTTTGGATAAATCCATCAGAGTTAATAAAAAGCCTTTCCGAGTTGGATTAATTGAAGAAAACAATTTCTGGAGTGAGAGGAATATTTGGAGAAGATCTCAATCTAAAAGATGTGTTAGAATTTTGTAATAATTTTTCAAGTTTAATCAAATCACAAAAATGTGTAATTGGAAAAGACACCAGACCTTCAGGCTCTATGATAAAAAATACTGCCAGTGCAGAACTGATGAAAAATGGAATTAATGTGTATAATTTAGAAACTGTACCAACCCCCGTAGTTTTTAGAGAAGCAAGAAAGTATGGTGCAGGGTTGGTAGTTTCTTCGTCTCATAATCCAATAGAATGGAATGGAATGAAATTCATTATTGAAGGAAGAGGAATTAATGAACATGAACTCCCTAAAATAATTGAGCATCAGGAAAATTCAAAATCAAAAATTGGAATTGAACAGGACATTACATCAACATATATCGAAGACGCAAAAAAAATCATAGGAGACATTGAGAATTCTCCAGATATAGTGATAGATGTTGGCGGAGGCGCAGCAAAGGGATTTGCGCCAGATTTGCTAAGGACATCAGGATGTAATGTAGAGGTATTAAATGAAGATCTTTCACAATGTTCTAGAGGACCAGATCCTACATCAGATGAATTGTTCGAATTAATTGCAGCATCTATGAAAAAAGAAATTGGATTTGCATTTGATTTAGATGGAGATCGCTTAGTAGTAGTAAGAAATGGAGAAAAACAAACTCCAGATGTAACATTAGGATTGGGAGTCGCAAAATCTCTTGAATTGGGATACAAAGATTTTGTTTTGAGTATCGATACAAGCGTTTCAATAGAAAAATTCATCAAAGAAAAAGGGGGTTCTGTTAAAAGATCAAAAGTAGGAGAAGCGAATGTCATAGAAATGATGCTTAAAACTAATGCTCAAGCAGGAGGGGAAGGAAGCAGTGGAGGTTTTATTTTACCGGAATTCAACTATTGTAGGGAAGGAATCTTGACAAGTGGTTTAATTGCATCCATGTTAGGAAGTCCAAAATTTAATGAAATATTAAATTACATGAAAAATTATTTTCAAATTAGAGAAAAAACTAATGTGGATTCAAATTTTCATGATAAAGTAATAGAAGAGATAAAAAATAAATTTTCAAAAGAATATTCTGAAGTAAACACGCAGGATGGAATTAAAGGAATTATTGACGAAGACAGCTGGATTTTGATCAGAAAATCAAATACTGAAGACATCATAAGAATTTCTGCAGAATCAAATAATGAAGACAAATGTAAAAAAATTACAAAGAAAACATTAGAAATAGTGAAACAAAGTTATGATAAAGTTAGATGAATCTTCAATAATCAAAATTTTTCAAAAGGGATTAGGAAACAATGAATTTGTTTCTGAAGATGTAGAAATATTCAATTTAGGAAAAATCAAAATCATATCTAAGACAGACACATTAGTAGAAAGTACAGATATCCCACCTAAAATGAAATTAACAGATGCTGCAAGGAAAAGCATAATTGCATGTGTAAGTGATTTTGCAGCTAAAGGAATAAAACCAGAATATGGAATAATCTCAGTAAATTTACCAAAAAAGATTTCTCGTTCAAAAATTTTAGACATTGTAAAGGGTTTCAAAAAAGCATCTAGTGAATATGGAATAAAAATTTTGGGTGGAGATACAAATGCAGGTAAGGAAATTGTGTTCAATGTAACACTTTTTGGAAATTCAAAGAATATAGTAACTCGAAAAGGTTCTAAAAAGGGAGATCTGATTTTTGTAACTGGACCGTTTGGATATACATCTGTTGGATTAGATTTGCTTCTTGGTAAAAGAAAAGAGAGTGGAAAATTTGCAGTAAAATCAATAAAATCGATGATTAATCCAAAACCAAAGCTCAAATTTGGATTAAAAAATAAAAAATATTTTTCATCATCAATGGATTCCAGTGATGGATTATCTACAACTCTAAATGAAATGTCAAAACAAAGTAAAAAGAAATTTCTAATCAACAATATACCTGCAGGTAATGATTTAGAAAATTATGCAAAATCCCATAAATTAGATTTGAATTCGTTAGTTTTTCATGGAGGAGAGGAATATGAATTTGTATTTACAGTATCGCCAAAATATAAACAAATTATTATAAAAAATGCCAGATCACTTAAAACACCGATTATACAAATTGGGCAAGTAACTTCGGGAAAAGGGGTATTTGTAAAAGCAGAAAAAGATTATGTGACTCTAAAAGATTTAGGTTGGAAACATTTTTGATGGCTATTCACCATAGGAAAAATTGCGATCAACATTATTTACAATGTTAAATATTGAATCGGCAGGAAGAACAGAAACACATTCTTTAATCCACACATCATCAAGATACATCAATCGTTTCATATCAGACTCAAGAAGATCTTCAGGATTTGAATCAGGATAAAGTGAGTGAATTTTATATCCTTCATTAGCAATCTGTTGACATTTTTCTTCAAGAGGGGATAAAACATCTTCATTGAGCGGTATAAGAATTTGAAACATTACAGAACCTACCAATGCAACGGTTATTCCAATACCAATTGCCAATACGAGAATTGATGCCATTAAAGAAAACATGATAGAAATAGTATATGAATAATCATCATTTTCTAGTAAAGTAACCAAATGTAGGCAAAGTTAGAAAATCAATGTTTTTTAAACCCTTTAAGGTGTGAGTAGACATTGTCAGAAATCGAAGCACAGGTTGAAGAAGTTTCAGTTGAAGAGGCAGAAATACCAGTTGAGGAAGTAGAAACTGACGTAGAAACTAAAGCTCAACCAGAGGCTAAGAAAGAAGGACCTGATAAATGGGGAATTGCCCATATTTACAGTAGTTACAATAACACAATTATTCACATGACTGATCTTACTGGTGCAGAGACTGTTGCTATTAGTTCAGGCGGAATCCATGTTAATGCCGATAGATATGAATCATCACCATTTGCTGCAATGAAAGCCGCAAATGCAGTGGTAGAATCTGCAAGAACCAAAGGATTTACAGGATTTCACATAAGAGTTCGTGCGGTTGGCGGAGTTGGTTCCAGAGTACCGGGTCCAGGAGCACAAGCTGCGATTAGAGCTTTGGCAAGAGGCGGATTTAAGATTGGAAGAATTGATGATGTAACACCTATTCCTCATGATACCACCAGAAAGAAAGGTGGAAAAAGAGGAAGAAGAGTCTAGTCAGACAATTTTATTTTAACATTACATCCTCTAGAAAGAAAATAATCTGTCATAAACTTCGTAAATTTTTGTGGGGAACTGCTCCATTGGTATTTTTCTATCATATCAGAAAACTTTTCTTCAATACCAGTTTGGAATTCAGGTTTAAAAGCTAGTTTAAAAAAAGTCCATCCAAATTTTGAAGAGGGTTCGCTAAGAGCATATCCATTGTAACATGCCAGAAGACTTTCCATGTGTGAGAGGGATTTTTTAATTGACAAGAGATCATCAATGTAGTTTTTTGTTCCGATTTCTAAAACAATATTCATTCTTCATCACTATTTTGAGATGATTTGCTACTAAGTTTGTCACTTAATGATACAAATTTCCCATCTTGTTCAACATTGATTTTAGTTTCCATCCTAACATTGAGTCCGACCGATCTAAACAACATCAATAATTTTCCGCCATCAAGTGTTTCATTAATTTCACCTGTTTTAATTAATTCAGATAATTTTTCTACAATAAGTTTTGTTTCATTTGGAAATTGGGTTTCAGCGTTTTCTAAAACTTCTAATCCTCGAAATCCAAGAATTTTTACAAGTGAATCTCTAGGTTTCGTAATAATTTTCTTTTTAGTGTCTGGAGATTCATTAGTCGCTTGTCTGGAAGAAATATTTTTTTGCATTTCAGCAAGTCGTTTTGCCTTTAATCTTTCAAGTTCAAAATCTTCTTCGCTCAACCTTTAATCACACCAATAGGCACTAATTTTGCTACTTTTGTGGCTATTCCTAAATTATGGGATACGTTAACTACTGCATCAACATCTTTGTATGCTTGAGGAGTTTCTTCCACAACCCCATCTCGTGTTAATGCTTTGATAAATATTCCCTGGTCATTAAGAGACTTTTTAACATCATTTTCAGTATAGTTCCGTCTGGCTTTAGATCTAGACATTGTCCTACCAGCACCATGAGCAGTAGAGCCAAAACTCAAATTCATAGAATTTGGTTGACCAAGTAAAATCCAGCTTGAAGTTCCCATAGAGCCAGGAACTAAAACAGGCTGGCCTAAATCACGATATTTGGAAGGAATCTCTTGACGGTTTGCAGGAAATGCTCTAGTTGCACCTTTTCTATGTATAACAAGTTTTCTTTCCTTTCCATCAACATTGTGTTTTTCCACTTTTGCAATATTATGGGCAACATCATAAACTAACTTCATATCAAGATCAGATTCTGTTTGGTGAAATACACGTTCAAAAGAATTCCTAGTCCAGTGAGTGAGCATTTGTCTATTACTCCATGCAAAATTTAGTGCTGCAAACATTGCTTTTCTATAGGATTCACCTTCTTCAGAGTTGTTTGGAACACATGCAAGTTCTCTATCAGGCAAATCAATATCATATTTTTGCATGGCTTGTTCTGAAACTCTAAGATAATCACTACAAACTTGATGACCAAAACCTCTAGAACCACAATGAATTAAAACGGTTATTGTTCCTTCTTTAATTCCCATTCTGTTTGCAGCTTCTTCATCATGTATTTCTGAAACCTTTTGCACCTCAAGAAAATGATTTCCAGAACCCAAGCTACCAAGTTGAGGAGCACCTCTTTTCCTTGCTTTATCAGAAACTTTGTTTGGATCAGCATTTTGAATTTGCCCATTTTCTTCACAAACATCTGAATCATTTGATGAGCCATAACCATGATCAATTGCCCAATTCACACCTTTAACCAAAACCTCATCAAGTTCTGAATGAGTAAGTTTTACAGCACCTTTAGAACCCACTCCTGAAGGAATAGAGCTGAAAAGATCATTTACAAGTTCTTTTAGTTTAGAACGAACTGTTTGTTCATCTAAATTTGAACGAAGTAACCTAACTCCACAATTGATATCATATCCTACACCACCAGGGCTAATCATTCCCTCTTCAGCATCCATTGCGGCTACACCACCTACTGGAAAACCATAACCCTCATGTCCATCAGGCAAAACAACACTATGTCCCACAATTCCAGGAATTGAGGCTACATTTCGTGCCTGCATAATAGTTCTATCAGATAACATTTTTTGTAATAATGGTTCATCAGCGTAAATCCTAACAGGAACTTTCATTCCAAAATTTGAATCGACATCAATTTGATATTGGTTTTCTCCAATTTTTCTTGGTGTAGTAGAAGACATGAGTATTGGTAAAAATTCTTTTCAATCCAATTTAAATCATCAGAAGAATCGAAATGAGATTTTGAAAATAAGTGTGAAATATGAAATGGATGATCCAATTTATCTATGATAAAATAATTCATTCTTTGTGGCAAGAAAAAAACTAACTGAAAAAGAAATTGAACAGCAAAAGGAAGAACAAAAAATTAGAGCAGAAGCTTCTCGTGCTGCCAGACGAAGTGGAAAAAGTATCAAACCTGAAGGGAAGGTTACAAAATCAAAAGCAAAGACACAAGAGGCCAGATCATCGAAGAAAAATGCAGCTGTACGAAAAAGATCAAGAAGTTAGAATTCCTTCAAGGTTAGAAAAAGGATTAATTTAGAATCAAAAGATTAATGAGTCGAATATTTTTGTGATAAAATATTCATGAAAACTGAAAAAGAAATTGAGGAATATAGAAAAGAAATTGAAAAAAGATTGGTAGAATGTGGTTCTATGGATGCTATGAAATATTATCAAGGTGTTCTTAGAGCATTAGATTGGACAATAACAGGAATAGATGTTTAAAATCTAAAGATTTTTTTTATGATAACTTATTTTATTATGAGTACAGGTTTTTTGGATTTATGAAGTACGTAATTTGATGTACTTCCTAAAAAAATCTCTTTTGCAGCACCCATACCTCTAGATCCGATTACAATAAGATCAAAGTTGTGTTTTTCTGCTGTTTCAACAATTCTTTTTCCGTCATCACCATATGTTACTCTGTCAAAAAAGAGAATTCCTTTTTGTGCTGACTTTAACTTGGCTTTTTTCATAATTTTTTGGGCATTATCCAATAAAATTTTCTCTAAAGGAGTGATTGGATCATTAGTTCGAGGTTTAGCAATTCCTGCAACATACAAACCAGTTATTGTTGCATGGCATTCTCTTGCCATATGAATAGCAAAATCAAGACCTCGAAAAGAATTAGAAGAACCATCTAAAGGAACAAGAATTTTCTTAATTTGAGTCCCCATAGTCAAAATCTAGAGAATTTTTTATTTAAATTTAGTTGATATTGCCTAGGATGATTTTCATCTTTGATATTCTAGGCGACTATAAAATATGTAATTATAGAAAACATATTTGTAAAATGACAGATGCAAAAACAACAACAATAGCAGACGTAATGACAAAATCAGTAATTTCTGTGGATGCATCGTTAACAGTGAATGAAACTGCAAAAATGATGGAAGATTCTAAAGTTGGGGCAGTCATCATCATGGAAGATAACACGCCAATTGGAATTGTTACGGATAGAGATTTTGCGGTAAAAGTTGCAGCTCATGCATATCAAATCAGCACTCCAATAAAACAAATTATGTCATCACCGCTATTTTCAATAAATTCAGATGAATCAGTTAGAGCTGCAGCAGATTTGATGCATGATAGAGGCATAAGAAAATTACCTGTTATTGATGATGGTAATATAGTTGGAATAATTACAGCATCAGACATTGTTAATTTATTAGCAGTTTGTGTTGAAGAGGATATCAAAGACATGTATTTTCATTCTGTAGCAAAAATTTATTCAAATTATAGTCCATATAATTAAAAAATCATGGCAATACCATTAATTGTATTAGTCGGGATTCCAATTTTTCTCGGAATTGTGTATGTAACGCCATTTGATCAACCAGAAGAGATTGAAAAAGATGTAATTTCAGAAGAACCAGATATGAGTATTTTATATTTTATTTTAATGGGTATTTGGACACTTTATTTAATCAAAATCCTCTTTCAGATAAAAAAAGGAAATTTCAAGGCAACCCAGAGATACTAGTATGAATACTGCACCATATTGGAACAAAAAAGTGTGTGCTGACTGTAAGAGAATGAAATGTAAGAAAGGTTGTTTGTGTGATTGCCATGAATTACGAGATAGAGTGAATTAATCGTTCACAAGTAGATTTATTTTCGGTGTAAAAAGAGTAAGATTATTGGCAATTTTACCTATTGATAGTGGTCGTTATGGAACAAAAGAAATGTTGATTATTTTTAGTGAACAGAAGAAAGTGGATTACCAACTAGAGATTGAAGGAGCAGCTGCAATTTCACAAAGTGAGATAGGGATGATCTCAAAAAGTGTAGGTAAAGAAATATTCAAAATTGCAGTGTCTGGAAAAATTTCGGCTAAAAGAATTAAACAGTTAGAAGTAAAAAGTGATCATGACACTGCAGCTCTTGTAGAATCATTAAGTGAAAAATGTAGTAAAAATGCCAGACCATGGATACATTATGGATTAACAAGTAATGATTTGGTAGATACAAGTAACTCAATGCAAATGCGAGATGCATTACAAATCATTGAACCAAAGGTTGCAAAGATGGCATCAATTCTTGCAAAAAAAGCAATAAAATACGAAAAAATTCCAGCTGTTGGAAGAACTCATGGACAGCATGCAAGTATCATATCATTTGGATTAAAATTTGCAAATTGGGCAGCTGAAATGGCAAAACATGTAGAAAGAATAGAAGAAATTAAAAAGAGAATTTTAATTTGTAAGACATTAGGGGTTGTTGGAACAGGATCACTAATGGGTGCAAAATCACTTGAGGTACAAAAAAGAGTAGCTAAAAGATTGAAATTATTTCCAGCAGAAGTTACAACACAAGTCATTCCAAGAGAAAGATATGCAGAATATGTATTTGAATTAGCACTAATTGGAGCAACTTTAGAAAAAATTGCAATAGAAATTAGAAACTTACAAAGAACAGAGATTGCTGAAGTAGCAGAACAATTCAAGAAAGGTCAAATGGGAAGTAGTGCGGTTCCTGTTAAAAGAAATCCAATCAAAAGTGAAAGAGTATCATCATTATCTAAATTAGTAAGAAGTCAAGTTGCGGTTTCTTTTGAGAATATTCCATTATGGCATGAACGGGATCTGTCAAATTCAGCTAATGAAAGATTTGTAATTCCAACAGTATCCATTTTGGTTGATGAAATGCTTGAAACCATGACTAGAATTGTTTCAAACTTGATGGTTAATGAAAAAAGGATTGTAGATAATTTGTACATAACCAAAGGACAAATTTTTGCTGAATTTGTCTTAGAAGCACTAATCAAAAAAGGAATACCCAGATTTGTAGCATACAAGGATGTTCAAAGAGTTGCATTTGAGGCAAATGATAAGGGAATGCAGTATATCGATGCAATCAAAAAGGACAAAGCATTTTCTTCAAAATTAACTGATAAAGAAATTGATTCAATATTTTCACCAGAAAAACATCTGGGTGCATCTTCTGCAATTATAAAGAATGTAGAAAAATCTGTTCAAAATACAATTAGAAAATTCATCTAGTTTTTAGCAAGGCTTTATGAATTTTTGATCCATATTGTAATGCTTTCTTTCGTTTTGTGCAAGAAAGTTCTGGGACTTTAATGTCACTTGCTAATTTTCTTATGATGTGTTTTCGGTACAAATCCTCAGAATCATGAATTTTTTCAGATATCGGGATAGTTTTTGCATACTCGATAAATTTTGAAGAGAGTAAAGGTTGAAGTATTTTTACTCCAAATTCAGATGCGATGAGATTCACGGCCTTCATCATTTTTAATTCATTGTTTAATTTTGTAATCATTACCTCATGAATTTTAGATTCTCCTTCTGAAAATGCTTCTCTATAGGCGTTGTAGCCACAAAATAATTCATCTATACCATTAGCTGTAATTACAGTATCAAGTTCTAGTCTATTTGCCAGTTTAGAAACATAATAAAATGCAATACAGTTTTCATTCCAAGATAAATTTTCGGTTTGTATTTTTTGTTTAATTTTTAAAGAAACATCAGGAAAAGTTTTAGAATCAATTTCTAGAATATGATGAGGGTATTTTAGATATTCGTTGACTTGCTTGGCAAATAAAATATCATGTGATTCAGAAAATCCAATCGTCAATAAAACAACATCATAATTCATGTTGTAACAGATTTTTGAAATTAATGTACTATCTACACCTCCTGAAAATGCAATTCCAATTTTCTTTTTTTGAACAGTCTCGGAAATAGAATCTTTAATATTTTCAAGTAATTTTTTATTCAATTCATTCATAGCCATTACAACACAAACTCCATAGGAAGGTATTGAATCAATCTTTTAATTTAACGTTATATTAAGACAATTCAATGCGACTATCGCAATTAGAAATTGATGAACAATTAAAGAATTTGCCCGGTTGGATCATTGTTAACGAAAAATTACATAAAGAATTTAAATTTGAAAATTTTAACCAGGCATTTGGTTTTATGACTAGAGCAGCTATGGAGATTGAAAAAATGAATCATCATCCAGAATGGTTTAATGTATACAATCGAATCACCATAGAATTAACAACACATGATGCTGGAGGAATAACAAAAAATGACATCAATCTTGCCAAAATCCTAAATTCCTTAGCATAGATTTAATGAGGAATTTTAGGACCATCATTACAGAATTTATATTATATCCAAAGCCAGATGACTTCAAATGACAGCAAGTCCGACAATTTTAGATTCAGATTTTAGATATATCGATAAAAAGGGTAATTTGCTCAAAACGAGAACTGAATTAACAGTAGCTCAAATGCTAACATTTCTTGAAGAAGAATACCAATACAATCACAAGATTATATTAAAAAATGGAATTGAGGTCTCAGTAGATTTTAAAACTGAAAAAGGATTGATCGAAGTAATTGATACTGATGAAGATATTGAAAAATACAAGCAAATCAAAGAAGACTTTCCTCAAGAAAAAGTAATGGCAATAGGCCATGCAAAATATGTTGCACAGATTAAAGAATTACAAGATGTGGTATTTTATGATAAAACACCACAAACAGGTTCAATATTTTTAGAAGATGCATCTTTCTCATTTGATTATGCACATATTCTTCCATTGGTTGAAAAATGTTCTATTTTACATGGACATACATCTTCGGTAATGGTTGAACTTGTAGGGCAGATGAAAGATAACTTACTTTTAGATTTTGGAGAGGCTAAAAAAATCATCAAAGAAGTTGTAAATGTATTTGATCATAAATTTTTTATCAACAGAAAATATCTAAAGAAAGAAGACGATTCACATTACCACATTCAATTTGAAGGTCCCAAAGGAATGTTTGAATTACAAGTTCCAAAGAACACAACCTATCTTTTAGAAGGAGAAGCTACAGTAGAGAATCTGTCAAGTGAGATTATAAAATTATTAGCGCCAAAAATGCCATCGAATGTAGAAGCAGTAGGTGTTTACATCTATGAAGGTTACAATAAAGGATCTCACATCATTTCAAATATTTCAAGATAATTAAGAAATGGAACCTAAAATATCAGAAAAAGCATGGAATCCAGAATTAGAGAAGGAAATTCTAAAACAATGGGAGAATGAAAAAATTTATGACTTTTTACCAACTGAAGACAACTATACCATAGATACTCCACCACCATATCCTTCAGGAAGGCCATGGCATATCGGAGCAGCTGCTCATTATTCACAAATTGATATGATTGCACGCACAGCAAGAATGGCAGGAAAAAATGTCTACTTTCCTATAGGGATTGATAGAAATGGATTACCAGTTGAATTGTACACTGAGAAGAAACACAATATCAGAATGAGAGAAACTGACAGAGGAGAATTTCTGAATTTGTGCAGAGATGCGTTAGACGATTTAGAAGCTGAAATGGTTCTGATTATGAAAAGTTTGGGGATTAGTGGAGATTTTGCAAATTATTACCGAACAGATTCAGAAGAATACAGAACGCTAACACAATCAACATTCATCAACTTGTGGAAAAAAGGACAAGTATATCTTGCAAATAGACCGAATAATTATGATTGGGTATCTGGAACAACAATTGCAGATGCAGAAATCACATACGAGGATCTATCTACAAAATTAGTGTACATGAAATTTAAAATTAAAGACACAGACCAAGAAATAATCATTGCAAGTACAAGACCAGAATTACTCTGTGCATGTAGAACAATCATTGTAAACCCTGAAGATGAAAGATACACTAAGCATATAGGAAAAAAAGTAATTGTTCCAATTACTAATGCAGAAGTTGAGCTACGAACACATCATTCTGCTCAGCAAGAATTTGGTTCTGGTGCAGTAATGGTATGTAGTTATGGTGATCAAAATGATGTTGCATTGTTTAGAGAACTAAAGTTAGAGGAGATTGTGGCAATTGGATTAGATGGAAAAATGACCGAGGTTGCAGGAGAATATACTGGACTGAAACCAAAACAAGCTAGAACAAAGATCATAGAAGACTTGGAATCTAGAGGATTTGTAGAAAAGATAGAAGAGATTAGTCACAGAACACCTGTTTCAGAGAGAAGTAAAACACCGATTGAAATTATCCCAATGGAAGAGTATTATCTTAAACAAAAAGAATCAGTTGAAAAAATAAAAACGCTTGGACAGGAAATTGAATTTTATCCACCAATGCATAAGCAAATTCTAATGAATTGGCTAGAATCTATCAATATTGACTGGCCAATATCTAGAAGACGGTATTATGGTACTGAAATCCCAATATGGTACTGCAAAAAATGCTCAGAACCACACATTCCTGAGCCTGGAAAATATTACAAACCATGGAACGAAGAATGCCCAATTAATAATTGCCTCAAATGCGATTCAACTGAATTTGTTGGAGAGGAGCGCACATTTGATACATGGATGGATTCTAGTGTATCACCATTATTCATTAGCAAATACAACAGGGATGATGAATTTTTCAACAAGGTATATCCTACATCAATAAGACCTCAAGCGAAAGATATTGTCAGGACATGGTTATACTATACGCTACTTAGGTGTGAGCAACTTACAGGGAAGAAACCATGGAACGAAGCTTGGGTAATGGGGTATGGTCTTGACGAAAAGGGAATGAAGATGAGTAAGAGTAAAGGAAATGCGATTGATCCTTTGCCTGTAATTGAAAAACTGGGTGCGGATACTTTCAGATTTTGGAGTGCAAGTGAAATCAATCACGGGTATGATTTTAGATGTAATGAGCAAAAAATAGAATCCACCAAAAAATTTCTCAGTAAATTGTGGAATGTCTCAAGATTTTTGTCCAGTTTTCCAGTTATTGAATCCGGAAAAACTACTGCGTCAGACAAATGGATTTTATCAGAATTAGACAAGCTAGTTAAAGAATGTAAGAAAGGATATGAAGAATATAATTTTTTCATCCCAGCAATTGCTATTAGAGAATTTACATGGAATTTGTTTGCAGCACACTATATTGAAATGGTCAAAGCAAGAGCGTATGGAATAGGATTCTCTGATGAAGAAAGAGATGGAGCAATCTTTACTTTACATAAAACATTGTCAACCATTTTGAAGTTATTAGCGCCAATAACTCCATTTATCACAGAACATTTGTGGAAAACTTTGTATTCAAAAGAAAGTATTCACAAGCAAAAGCAAATCGAAGCAGAAAACCTTGAAGAACAAAGTAGCATTACTAAAGAAATTATTGATTTTAATTCAAAAGTATGGAATGAGAAAAAATCTCAGAGTCTATCATTAAAAGATTCAATCAAGGTAGAAATTCCAGAAATTTTGGAACCGTTTAAGAAAGATTTGAAATCCATGCATAATTTGTTGGATTAAGAGCCTAGTTAGACATCTAAAATACCATTGGTTACCAAATATTGAATTCCTTGAATAAAGGCAGTATCATCAATTTGTCCATCAGCCCACCATCCTGCATTATTCTTAATCCATGATGGGATTTTATTTCCAGATGATACTCCAGATTCAGTTTGAGGAATAGCCATTATTCCCTCAGTAATCAAATATTGAATTCCTTGAATAAAGGCAGTATCATCAATTTGTCCATCAGCCCACCATCCTGCATTATTCTTAATCCATGATGGGATTTCAGGTTCTGTTGAAAACGGATTAAATGCATTTGTTCCAATAATATCAATTACAGAGTCACCAGAAAAAAATGGAATTACAAGTGTTCTAGAGTTTGAATCAGAATTTATTTCTACATAATCAGTTTCAAATCCATCAACTAAAATGAAAAAAACATCATCAGATGCATCAAATTTTGCATCTAAAAGATTTCTCGGAATTGTAATTTCAAAAGTACCATCCGATGATGTATTCATTGTTATGAGTAATTCTATAAAATCAGGATCTAAGAAAATTGATTCAAGAATTCCATTTTCAATATCATAATGGACATCAAATGATTCAACAGATACAGTATCCTTTTCACCAAAAGAGAGTGAAGGACATGAAATTAATAAAATTGAGAGAATAAAACCAAGTGAAAAAAATAAATTTTTTCTAAGCATTGTTAATTCCCGCTAACACCAATAGATTCATTTAATTCAACAGTAATTTCATCATCCGTTGAATCATCAATTGTTAAAACAGTTCTAGTTAAAGTTCCAGTTCCATCTAAAAACCACATGCCAGAAATTTTGCTTTGAGGTCCTAGAATCGAAACTTGTGATGAATCATCAATATCACCTATAGGGGAATCAGCACTTAATGAAATTTTGAGGGTAGAGTGAACTTCTTCAATAACAGCATCTTCCAAGAATGCAAGAATAACTAATGAATCTTTAACACCAGAATCTCCAGAAGTGATGGTTCTAGCTTTACCAAAACCACAATTGTAAGGAACATTATCCACAAGAATGTGACATTCTTGTAATTCTAATTTTAGATTTGATTTACTCTTATCAAATATCTTGAAGATCATATTACCTTCAAGAAATGATGATTGCGTATTGTTATGAATTCCTGTTGCAGTTACAGAATCAAAAACAAGTTCATAAGTTTCATTTTTAGTGGATGAGCTAATCTTATCACCTAAATAATCACCATCATTAATTTTCTCAAGAATCCTTTGCGTTCTAAAATCTAATTTTTCTTGTTTTTCCTCAAGTTTTTTACGGATTTCTTCTGATTTTTTATTTATTTCATTGTCTAGATTTAATGCAGCAGTTGAAAATTTTTCTGTATCACCTGAAAAATCAGAATTGAATCGGTTGAGATATTTTTCTTTGATTTCCCTCAATTTTTCTTCATATTTGTTTATCTTTTCAGATAATTTTTCTTCAAGTTTTTTTCTATTAGAATCTAATTTAATTTTCTTTTCTTCTAGTTTTTGTTTTCTTTCTTCAGCTTTTTGTTTTTGTTCTTCTTGTTTTTCTTCTAGTTTTTGTTTTCTTTCTTCAGCTTTTTGTTTTTGTTCTTCTTGTTTTTCTTCTAGTTTTTGTTTTCTTTCTTCAGCTTTTTGTTTTTGTTCTTCTTGTTTTTCAATTTGTTTTTTATATGCTTCAGAATCTTCTCTACTTACAGAAAGATTATCTTCAGCAAAGGAATCCTCAATAGAAAATATTCCAAAGGAACCACCCATCAAAATAGCGATTAAAACACCAAACAACACAAATTTTTCATTCATTTTATAGCTCGACTAGTCAATGATTAAAAAGAATTGCTTACAAATCATCATTTTTTGTTAATTTTTTAATGATTTTACAAGATTGATAAAATACTTGTGTAATGAAAAATCTTTAGTAAGTTCAGGATGAAAAGACGTACCAATCACATTGCCTTTTTTGACTGCAATTATGCGATCGTTGAATTTTGATAGAATTTCTACATCAGATCCAACATCCGAAACAGAGGGAGCTCTAATAAACACGCCAGTGAATTTTGGAATGCCTATCGAATCTAAAGATACATCAGCTTCAAAGGATTCTTTTTGTCGTCCAAAAGAATTTCGCTCTAATTTAATATCAAGAATATTCAAAAGAGGTTGATCAGTTTCGCCAATAATTCGATCACTTGCAGAATTTGATAGCATAATCATTCCAGCACAAATTCCAAGTACAGGCATCCCATTTTCAATTTTTTCTTTTAGAACCTTTAGCGAACCATTTACTAAAGAAAGTTGGCCAATGGTAGTACTTTCACCGCCAGGAATTATCAAGCCATCTAATTTTGATATTTCTTCAGGTGTTTTGACACCGAGCACTTTACCATCGATTCCTAATTCATCTATTGCAGCTTTAACTGACAAAAGATTTTCTTGAACATCACCTTGTATAGATAAAACACCTACATTTAGACTCATGATGAGCCTCCACGATCTTGCATACGTAATTCTAATGTTTTGACATCCAAGCCTATCATAGATTGTCTTTCATCTATCATTTTTTGAGCTTCTTTGACTTTATCAGATTCATTCCAAAAAGTAGTAGCTAAAACTATTGCTCTTGCTCTTTCTTTGGCATCGTCTGCATTAAAAATTCCAGAACCTACAAAAATTCCATCACATCCAAGAGACATCAAATATGCAGCATCAGCAGGAGTTGCAATTCCACCAGCAGCAAAATTTACCACTGGCAATCTACCAAGTTTTGCAGTTTGCTGAACAATATCATAAGATACTTTGAATTCTCTTGCAATTCTAACTAAATCTTGATTATCTCCAGAATCATAAATTGCTTTAATTGTTCTTAATTCATCATTGACTTTTTTAATATGAGTAACAGCTTCTGCAACATTTCCAGTTCCAGGTTCCCCTTTTGTTCTAATCATTGATGCACCTTCTTCAATTCTCCTTAAGGCTTCAGCCAAAGATCTAGCACCATTGACAACAGGTGTTGTAAAATCCCATTTCCAAATATGATGAAATTCATCAGCAGGAGTTAGAACTTCTGATTCATCTATCATATCAACATCAGTTTCCTGAAGAACTAATGCTTCATTGACATGGCCAATTCTACATTTTGCCATTACAGGAATTGTTACAGAATTCATTATTTCTTCAATAATTCTAATACTTGCAGTTCGTGCAACCCCACCGGCTTTTCTGACTTCGGATGGAAGTTTATCCAAAACCATAACAGATACTGCTCCAGCTTCCTCTGCAATTTGAGCTTGTTCTACAGTTGTAACATCCATCACCACTCCATTTTTTAGCATATGGGCAAAACCACGTTTAACAGTTGATGAACCACGTAAAGTGTTAACAGAGTTTATTTTATCTGAGATTATTCCTTTAGCATCAAATCGTTCACCAGATAATGGAAGCATATTCTAATTTTCACTAAAGACTATTTGTACCTATTCACCAATTTGAGAAATTATCTGATCAAGTTCTGATTCGACCATAGTGATTATTGGAGGAATAAAATCAGATGTTGCATTCTGTTCAGGCCAATGAATTTGATTTACGTGTCCATTGAGAGTAATTTTCACATTTGATTTTTGATACTCGGTTACATTTTCTAGTATAGAGAATGATTCAGAAGGAATTGCAATAAAACCAGTTTCTTTGATCAAGGCTTTTAGTTTATCCAGTTTGTCTTTATCCAGTTTTGAACGAATATCAGGTTGGATGTATCCATGTTCTGTTACAGAATACTTGACATCACCATCATTTTTTATAGAAAGAATTTCTGTTTTTTGGGCTCCAACTCGCTCCGTAATCCCATATGATATTTTCTTTAATTGATGTTTTGTATATTCAATATCAATTTTATCAAAAGAATGTGCAGCAGATATAGGAATTTCATTTTTCGTAAGTAGTGGAACTGAAATTAAAAGCGCCACAATTACAGGAATTGCGCCTAATGCAAAGTAAATTGGTTTGATCATGATAAACTAACAATTACAAATTGATGTTGATTGCAAATAAATCTTGGTTAAAAATAACTTAAAATTCAAGTCTTTTTCATTCTTGTTTGTGGGGTCGTAGCCTAGCCTGGTAGGGCGACAGTGTCTACGAAAAAGATCACCGCTAAGGGCTCCAAAGGTTAACTAAGCTAAACTGACTCACGGATGATGTAAGTTTGGAGCTGTAGTGACCCGTAGGTCGCCGGTTCGATTCCGGTCGGCCCCACGTAAAATTTCATTACCTGTTTCTTAGAACGTTTAGTGCAGAACCAGCTTTGAACCATTCAATCTGAGATTTATTGTACGAATGGTTTAGCAAAATTTCATCTGTATTTCCATCATTATGAGAAATAATACATTTTACTTGTTTATGTGGTTCCAACTCATTTAATTTAAGAAGACTAATTTTATCATCTTCCAGAATTTTTTCATAATCATCAGGATTACTAAATGTAAGTGCCAAAATTCCTTGTTTTTTCAAATTTGTTTCATGAATTCTAGCAAGGCTTTTGGTGATTACTGCCGCACATCCCAGATATCTAGGAGACATTGCAGCATGTTCTCTACTACTGCCTTCTCCATAATTATTATCACCAATTATCACCCATCTCATTTGTTTTTCTTTAAACTGTCTTGCAATCTTTGAAAATGATTCAAGTTGGTTATTGAGAATATTCTTACCTTTACCAACCTCGTCATTAAAGGCATTAACTGCTCCCAGAAGCATGTTATCACTGAGATTGTCTAAATGTCCTCTAAGGGATAACCATGCCCCAGCAGGAGAAATATGGTCAGTCGTACATTTTCCTTTAGCTTTTACCAATATTGGCAAATCTACAAAGTCTTGTCCATTCCATTTTGAAAAGGGTTCTAAAAGTTGCAATCTTTTACTGTTAGGATCAATAATTACTTCAACATCATCTGAATTTTCAGGAGGTGCAATAAAAATTCCTTCAGGAATCTTGAAGCCATTTTCAGGAACTTCTGGTGCAGGTTTTGGAGGATCTAGTTTGAATTTTGTTCCATCAGATGCTGTAAGTTCATCTTTTAACGGATTGAAGGATAATTTACCTCCTAAAGCCAATGCAATGATCATCTCAGGACTTCCAATAAAATTCAGAGTATTACGATGACCATCATTTCTTCCTGGAAAATTTCTGTTAAATGTAGTAACGATAGTATTTTTCTCTTCATTTTTTAATTCAGGCCTATTCCATTGTCCAATACATGGACCGCATGCATTTGCTAGAACGGTTGCACCAATTTCTTTAAGAGAATCCATTTGACCATCTCGTTCAATAGTTCCACGAATCTGTTCAGAACCAGGTGTAATTAATAGCGGAATTTTTGATTTGATTCCTTTTTCCTTTGCTTGTTTTGCAATACTTGCAACTCTAGACATATCTTCGTAAGATGAATTTGTACAACTTCCAATTAGTGCAACAGATATTGGATCAATGTAATCATTTGATTTTACATCATCGCCTAATTCTGAAATTGATCTTGCTAAATCAGGAGTATGAGGCCCAACAATATGAGGCTCCAATGCAGAAAGATTAATTTCAATTATTTGATCAAAAAAGTTTTCCGGATTGGATTCAATTTCAGGATCAGCAACAAGTAATTCTTTATTTTGATTTGCTAATTCAGCAATTTTTTCTCTGTTTGTATATTTTAGATAAGTTTCCATTCTTTCATCATATGGAAAAATTGAACAAGTCGCTCCAATTTCTGCACCCATATTTGTAATAGTGGCTTTTCCAGTACAACTAATAGATTTTGTACCAGGACCAAAGTATTCAACAATTGAATTAGTTCCTCCAGAAACAGTTAGTTCTTCAGCAACTTTTAAGATAATATCTTTAGGTGCTGTCCACCCATTTAGTTCCCCAGTTAATTTAACACCAATTTTTTTTGGATAAAGTAATTCCCAAGGTAATCCTGCCATTGTTTCAGCTGCATCCAATCCACCTACACCAACTGCAATCATTCCCAATCCTCCAGCATTCGGAGTATGCGAATCTGTCCCAATCATTAATCCACCTGGAAATGCATAATTTTCAAGAACTACCTGATGTATGATTCCAGCACCGGGTTTCCAAAAACCACATCCATGTTTTGCAGCAGCTGATTGTAAAAATTTGAAAACTTCACTATTTTCATCAAGAGAAACCTTCATGTCAACATCGCCTTGAACTTCAGCTCTTATCAGATGATCACAGTGAACAGTTGTTGGTAAAGCTGACTGTTTTAATCCGGCCTGCATAAATTGAAGCATTACCATTTGACCTGTAACATCTTGTAATGCAACTCGATCAGGTTTTAGAAAAACATAATCTTTTCCACCAGCAATAGTATTGTCAGGAATTTCATAAAGATGTCCAGATAAAATTTTCTCAGTAAGGGTTAGAGGTCTTCCTACAACTTTTCTATATTTTGCAATATTTTCTTTTATTTTTGAATAAACATTTGAAACAAGTTCAGGAGTAGTATCGATGTTCACAAAAAACATGGAGTTTTTCCTGAATTTAATATTTACAATTAAAAATTAATTAAAAATGATGAAATAGGCGCAAAAATTCCTTAACAATTATAAGCGAAAAGCATGTTTTATTTCATTGTTGGGGAGTAGTATGTTTTTTGAGGTGAATTGTAAATATGGTCAATAAGGGTTTTCCAAAATTTGGAATGTCACAGGCAGGGGCGTTTGTTGCTGCATTAAAGAATTACAATCTACCAGATTTTATTCTAGTTTTAATTGCTAAAGAATGTAAATCAGATCTGCTTGAAAGAGGTAGAATTGATGACAGATTACAAAGTATGAATGATGATGCTTTAGAATTATTACACAAAGTTTTTGTTGGTTGTGAGGAAGATAACGCTGGAAAATATGCACAATATAGATTCTACGCATATGTTTCTAGTATGTATCATAAATGTGAGGTTTTGGTTAATGAAACAATTCCTGGTGCATCAGGAAAAAATCACAAGATTCCTGTTGCAGTAAAAAATAATGGAATGTATATTTCAGTTGCATATAACAAAGCAACAGGCAATCCTGTTAACAAAAAAGAAACCATTAGATTTTACGATATGGTTGATGACATTAAAAAAGGAGATCATGGAACAATGTTAGCTGATGCAATTTACGGCTCTTCAGTGGGATTTAGAGGAGATGCACTAGTAGAACTCGAGAACCTAAGTAAATCGAGAACAAATGATCCTGAAAATAAATTAGATTTCAAAACAGCTAACTTTGAAAACAATATTTATTCTGTAACAAAGTGTTAATTTAAAAAATATTTACAAATTTAATTGAGAAGTATCCATTGTTAGAAACATGGGTTTATCATCAGTTTTTTGAAAGTCTTCACCGTATTGTTCAAACTCTAATTGTTCAAAGAGATGTTTTGTCCAAATATCATGTACTTCTTGTATGAATTTTTTGTGTCCAAGAATTCGTAAAAACTCGTGAAGTAAAACATGAGATACACTGGTACAATTTTTCTCTGCAAGAAATAATGGATCATTTCCTTGAAGTGGTTGCCAATATACCAATCCGAAATTTTCTGCATTATATCCATCACAAGTGCAATCAGTCCACAGTGGTTTGAAATGTGTTAGGTAAAAATGATAAATGTCTTTTCCTCGTTGTTCATGATCACGGATAAATGTAGGAATATCTAGTCTTTGAAGAATACTTCTGGGTGTAGTAATCAATTCATCACATTGAATTTCATAATCTCGTCCAAATTTTTCTTTAATCCATACTTTGTAAAATTGACCCATTTTCTTAATATATTCAAACTCGAATTTTCGTTTTTCACGATCTTCTTCTTTTATGACAAAAATAAAATGTAAAATCATAATAAGAAAAAAGGGTGTTTATGTTTGGCCTTCAATACCCATCAGGGTAAGAGTTGAACGAATCTTTTCAATTTTTCTGATCTTCCAGGTGATTGTTTCTCTTAGTTTTTCTACAGTATCAGATTCAATTTTGGCCAAAATATCATATGCACCAAAAGTTCCATGAACTTCTTTTACACCTTCTAAGCCTTTGAGTTGCTGAATAATAGCTTCCTCAGAACCTAGTTCACAGTTTATTAAAACATAAGCTGTTGCCATATTTTTTATGAGATAAGTCGACTATATCAATAAACCGTTTTTTGTTAGCCTTGAGACATCTTTAAAATTTCATCCCAAATGGGTTTTGGGACTGGCATGACAGATAGCCTTGAGATTCGAAGAAGTTCCCAATCTTGGAATTTTTTATTTTTCTTCATTTCATCAAGAGTTACTGGATTTTTCAATGATTTTTTATATTTTACATCAACAACAATGAAACGTTCAACATCTTCTTTTGGATTAGAATATGGTTTTGAAGTGATCTGCATTATTCCAACAGCTTGTCTTTCATCCCCTGTATGATAAAAAAATGCTAGATCACCAGGTTTCATTTCTCGCATATGTTTTAATGCCAGATTATTGTGAACACCGTCCCATACAGTTGATTTTTCTTTTTTAAGCTGTTCAAAATTATATCCCCTTGGACCACTCGGTTCTTGCTTTGCTAACCAATAGTTTACCATTTCATTTTTCTTTGTCAAGGGATGTTTTATCGTTTTTGAAAGAGGATTGTTCCCCGGTTCTGACTCGCACAAAATCATGGGTATAGCCATAAGCCTCCTCGCGTTCTGAAACCGGGGTTGCCCATAATGTAGCATACCTGGGTGAATTAGAAATCACTGGTATCATAACGATCATCTCATCCTAATCCGTCTGTATGCTTGCTCTCGGGCAATAGACATAAAGTCAAACTATACTAAAAACTATAGAGATCAAATCATAGGATTAGGTCTAAAATCACTTAAAAAACAAATCCAGACAATACAATTTCAAAGCCTACTGCAGGAACACGAATCTTATAGTTTTCAATTGTTTTGGAACTAATTTCACCAATAATTCCCATTTGTCTGCCATTTACAAAAACTGCTGCAGAACGACCATTTTCAAATATTGGATCTTCAAAAGTTTTTGTTTCAATTTCAAAATTAAATGCAGTTTTTAGTACAGATTGTAAAACAGATTTAATCTCTGTAAAGTTTGCATCTTGATGTGCACTGATTCCAGCAAAGCTTACTTTTTCATCAATCACATTGTCATCTGAAAATATAGTTCCAGTTTCAAATAATTTTTGAGGATATACTGCATGAATGTTTCTGGACAAATTTTCAATTAATCCTGGTAAGATAGAATTTCGTAGAATGGTATGCTCTTGACTTTTTGAGTCAAGTACAGAAATTATTTTCTTTGATTCTCTGTTTGTCATTTCATACAAAATTCGCTTGCTAGTCAAGCTTGAATTGAGAACTTCAAGATAACCTAATCCTACAACAGTTAGTGACAAAGATTTGAGTTTGTTAGAAATTAGATTTGTTTGGCCAATTGTTTGTGATGGAGAAAGTATAGGTTCCAAGTTTTGTATCCCATAACCTAAGGCAACTTCTTCGACTAAATCCATAGGACCAAATATATCAAATCGGTATGCAGGAATTGTACAGATTATATTATTTCCTTTAGATACTGCATCTAATCGAGATTTTTTCAATGCTGTTATTATTTTTGAAGAACTCAATGAAAGACCCAAAGTCTCAGTGATCAAATTAGGAGATATTGTAATTTTTCTTAATCCTAATTTGGGCGATGAATTGTTAGCTCCTGTAATCTTTACACCATACAAAGAAAATCCTGCGCTTTGAAGAATTGTTGCAACAATAGACAACATATCTTCTGCATCATTTTTATTGATTCCAGTAACTTCAACAAAGAGATTCTTTGATTTAGGAGTAATAGTGGTAACGGCGGCGTTTATTATTGGTGGAAATGACACAGTATCAGAATTCGAATCCAAGAGAATTGGAACCTGAGAAGAATTTCTGAGCAAATTCCCATAGTCTTTTCCAACAACTGTTTTTTCTAGAATCTCAGATATGCTCATTTTACTTGTAGCTGTTAGAGGAATAAAAGAATGAGTTTTGTTTGTGGTCGTATACGTTAACGGAAATGAAATTTTGTCTAGATCATGTATTCCAATTGATGACTTTTTTCTTTTTCGACCAATTCCAAAGTGAAGATCCTCTTGCATTGCCATTAGCTTCTTGATAAATTTGTCATCAATTTTGCCGTTTTTTGCAATAATTCCTGTAACAAATGGTCTTATTTTTGATACTGTGGAATTTACCTTGATTGAATAATTTGATTTTTTTATATTTAGTTTAATTGCACCAGTTTTTACTCCAAGTAAACCCTGCATTCCAAGAGCAATTCCAAAATCAGTTGAATAGTCTGGTCTGTTTGGACTGTATTCAACTCTAACCAAATCACCCTCTTCAGATTCAACATCTAGACCAAGAAAGGGTAATGATTCAGAGATTTGTTTTTTTGATGACTTGCCAATCAGTTTTTGCAGATTAGAATATGAAATTTCGACTACTGGCATTTATTTACACTCCTTAACCAGTTTAGGTTGTTGTTGTAAAATTCACGAACATCATCTAGACCATACTTTAGCATAGCAATTCGCTCAATTCCACCACCCCATGCCAAGACAGGTTTGTTTATTCCAAGGGGCTTTGTAACTTCAGGTCTAAAGATTCCCATTCCAAATAACTCAACCCATTTTCCCAACCTATCATTATACACCATTGTTTGTAACGATGGTTCAGTGTATGGAAAAAATGTTGGCCAGAATTTAATTTTTGTAATTCCAATTCTTTTATAAAATTCTCTTTGAATTCCCATCAAATCACGTAGTGTTGCATTTTTTCCAACAACAACACCTTCAATCTGATTAAATTCTACAAGATGCTTATAGCTTACCTTTTCGTTTCTAAATACACGACCAACTGAAAATACTCTTGCTTCATCAGGTTTTGTTTCTGCCAGATGTTTGATTGTAACACATGTTGTGTGGGTTCGAAGAACCATCTTTCTTGCTTCGTTGACATCCCAGAGATATCTCCAGTTCTTCTTGTGAGATGCTGAAACATTTTTGATTTGTTCAGGCGTCCCAATCTTTTTTGCAGAGACCACATCAAGATAGAATGTATCTTGTAATTCTCGGGCAGGGTGATCCTGTGGTGTAAAAAGTGCATCAAAATTCCAAAAGCTAGACTGAGACATACTACCGACAATTTCAGAAAATCCCAGAGTCACAAAGATTTCACGGATTTCATCAATGGTGTCTTTGAGTGGATGAGTCCTTGCAGCAAAAATCTGAGGAACTTCGGCTTCTACATCAATTGCACCAATAGATTCTGAGAGCTCAATTGATTTTGCATGGTTGGTTAGTGAGATTTCTTTTGATTTTTGAATATCTTCGATAAGAAAGTCAGGTCTTGTCAAAAGACTAGATAAATCAACAACATCAATTTCATTTTTTGGTTGTTTGCCATTTCCAATTTTTTTAAGTGTTTTCTCTCCTGGCAGTTCTATTGGAGAGTGTTTTAAAGATATTTTTTCATTAGTTTCAATCCAATTATTTTTTCTTGCAAGACCCATTGCAGGACCAAAAATTGAACCAAGTTCCTTTTGTAGATCTTGCATTGTTTTTGGACCATCTTTTAACAGGTTTAGCAATCTTCTTTCAGGAAGTCCTTTCTCAAATGCCTCAAGACCATTTTTCCCAAGTGAAAATATACTAGTTGTTGATTCAACTACATTTGCCAATTCTTTTAGTTTGAGCCACTCAACTCCACGTCTTATTTGATCAGAAGAAAGATTGGTTGATTTCTCAAGTTTTTCCATTGTTTGTTTTGGATTGTCTTTTAACGAAGTGATAATTTTTTTTTCAATTTCATGAAAAACTTGTGACAACAGCAGAAAGTTCGAAAAAGACTTTTTAAACCTTAACCTAAGTCAAATTGAATGTCAGCTGACGACTTTATTGTGACTCCTTGGCATGTTGAAGGAGATATAGATTATGATAAATTAATCAAGAAGTTTGGAACTGAAAGAATTTCATCAGAGTTGCTAGGAAGAATCAGGACTGTAGTTGGAGAGGATCATTTTATGCTCAGGCGAGGTATTTTTTTCTCTCATAGAGAAATGAATAGAATTTTGGATGATTATCAGAAAGGACAGAAATTCTTTCTATATACTGGAAGGGGTCCTTCAGGTCACACGCATATTGGACATCTGGTTCCATGGGTTTTTTCAAAATGGCTTCAAGAAAAATTTGATACTAACATGTATTTTCAGCTTACAGATGACGAAAAATTTTTTTCAAAATCTAATCTCACTTTAGAGGAGACGAATAAGTTTGCTTATGAAAACGCTCTTGATTTTATTGCGTTAGGTTTCAAATCAGATAAAACAAAAATCATTATCAATACAAAAAATATTCAAACATTGTATCCAATTGCAGCTCAAGTTGCAAAAAAAATTAATTTTTCTAATACAAAAGCAACATTTGGATTTACAAATGAAACAAATATTGGAATGATTTTCTATACAGCCTTACAATCTGCACCATGTTTTATTGAGAATAAACCAGTTTTAATTCCATTAGGAGTAGATCAGGATCCTCACTTTAGATTAACACGAGATATTGCGCCAAAGATTGGAAAACCAAAACCAGCATTAATTCATAACATAATGATTCCTTCATTAGAAGGTCCAGGTGGTAAAATGTCAGCGTCAGATAATAATGGAACAATATACACAACTGATTCTCCAAATGTAGTAAAGAAGAAAATCAATAAGCATGCATTTTCTGGAGGCCAGCCAGATATTGAACAACATAGAAAGATTGGTGGAAATCCAGATATTGATGTCGCATATCAATATCTGAGAATATTTTTTGAACCGGATGATAATAAATTAAAAGCGATTTATGAGGATTATAAGTCTGGAAAATTACTTTCAGGAGAATTAAAAGCGATTTTAATTGAGAAAATTAATGATTTTCTATCAATTCATCAGGAAAAAAGAGAAAAAGCAAAAGACAAGATACATGAATTTCTTTTAGAGAATAAATGAAAATCAGCATAACATTTGATGATAAGTATGAAGTTCAAAAATTTGGCAGTCTTATTTTTATCAAAGAGGGAAAAGAGACATACATCACATCAATTCTGAATATTATAAAAAATGAATTAGTTATTTTATTGAAAGATAAATCAGCTCACAGTATTATGTTCAAAGATGAAGAGAGTGTTGAAAAATTTGCGGATTTTATTCAATCTGTACTTGAAAAAAAACACAAAATCATTTCTACAAAAATTGATGGATTAACTATAGAAATAGTTAAAGAATAATCTAGGAGCCAAACGCGGTATATAGTGCCACTATGCCAACCATGATTATCAAAGAAATTCCTAGTGCTTTAAAATCGCCATTCATGATATGATTCTAAAATAATTATAATTAAAGTGTTAATAAATTATCAATAATGATTTTAGGATTATCTAGGAAAATATCTACTCTTTTTAGGTTTAGATTTTGAAGAATTTTCTTTAGGTTTTGATACAGGTTGTCTTATTTCATTACAGTTCAAGCAAAGAACTCTCAGATCCTTTTTAGCAAGTTCAGGTTCAGAAATATATTTGCCCCATGAAGAAGCAGCCCCTCCACGTCCAAGACTGTCGGGAGAATCATCAAATATGTGACTGATTCCTAAAGCTCTTTCATCTTTAAATCCACAACTAGAGCAAGACTTGCCACCTAAAATTTCAAATAATTTTTCTTTTAGAGTTGCATAGAATTTTTCTGAACCACCAGAATAGAAACTCTCTTGTTTTTTTAAGAATTTATCACCTTTAGATTTTTTAGATCTAGAATCAGTTCTAGTGAATTCTTGATGATTGTAAGATCTTGAGCTTCTGTCATCTCGTGAATATCGATCATTATTGGAATCTTGTGGTTTGTTTTGTCTGAAACAATCACTGCAGTAAACAGGTTTGTTGGTTCTTGGAACAAATGGAATTTGACATTCAGTTCCACAATCAGCACATGTTACAGTTGTTGATTCTCCTCTTTTGTCATCTCGTGAATATCTTGAGCTTCTGTCATTACTAGAATTTCTAAAAGAGCGAGAAGGGTTATTTTCTCGTTTTGATGTTCTCCGTGAATCTTTTTTATCAGAATACTTTGATTTGTAAAGTTCCATTATATTCAAAATTAAGTTTGATTGATTATAGATACTTAGAGCTTGAATTTGTGCCTAAAATAAAAAAATCATATTAAACTAAAGATTTATCCATTTCAGTGGACAGTATTTCTTGAACTTTGAGAAAATAAAGTTTGGTTGAATAAGGCATCTCATCTAAATTATTGTCAACTACAATCATAAAGTATCTGACTGCACGTTTTGAAATATCTAAATTGAATTTCATTGAAAGTATAGGATCTTGATGGACTTTGATTTTATCTTGTAACCATGGAGGTGCCATTTCAATTGTTTCCTTGATAATTTTACCATACCAATATGAGAGATTTTGTGGATGTAATCCCTGTTTGAGATTTGATACATCGGTATCAATTTTTTTCATCATGTGATTAATGATTGCCATGAAGTAAAATTCAGAAATTTTGATTTATCACAATTACTCAAAGTTAGACAAGCTACTTGTCAATTGAAAGCAAGTTTCCTTCAACATCAATTTCAGAATTTTTTATTCTGGTAGTAGATATTCTTTTACCATCTTTTGCCAAAAACATTGGAACAGTGATAATTTGGACAGGAGGAAGTTTCATATCTTCTCTCAATTTATTTAAAACATTTCCTTGATTACTAGTTTCATCACTTACAACCAATGCTTCAACTTCTTTTTCTAGCACTGCAGGTCCAAAATCATTATTCAATTTACTAATCTGGAAAGAACTACGAGAGTATTTTTTTAAAAGAAGTGTAGTTAAATTTTCAAGTCGTTTTTCATATTTATTAATTAGAGTTTTTTTCTTTTTTTCTGCAAGCTCATCACTGGTGAGTCCTATTATTACCTTGTCAGAAATATCAAATGCATTTGAAAGTAATGTTAAATGTCCTTTATGAATAATATCAAAAGTACCACCCATTGCAACAAGAGAATATTTTGACATGCATATGTTTAAAATTCTTTTAAAATAAATCTACTAGTTTACTAGAATTAGAACGAATGGTCCCTGGTCTGATATTGGAACATTATTTCTATCCCAAACAAATGTTTCAATGAAAAACAATCCTTTCTTTTCAGGAATCCAATCTATGGATTGAGACTGAGGCCCATTTCCAATGAATCGACCATCAAACTTGCCAACAAACTCGACATAAGGAAGTTCTCCAGATTCTTTGATTTGTACATAATACGTATAGGGAGTTTCTGCAGGAATTTCTTTCTCAGAAAATTCCACAAGAGTTTGACTTTCTATGTTTACAGTAGAACCCAGTTTAATTTCAGATAGATTGTTTCCTTTAGTATCTTTTACAGAAACATTAGAAATTGAAACTAATTTTGTCATTAATTGAGGAGGAGGAATTTTTACATCTACAAAATTAGAATTGAAAATATTGGATTCTGCGAAAAGCAAAAATCCTACGGATTTAGGATTAATTTTTTCATTTATTTCAAAAGGTACCTCAGTATTAGGCTCTACATCTCCAAGTTCAATGGTAGAAACTGCAATAATTCGCGATGGTTCAAAACCATCATAGAATGCAAGGTAGACTTTAGTATCAGAATTTGGCGCTCCAGTATTTTTCAAAACTCCTGAAAATCTTAAAGATGAATCAAGAAACACATCACTTGAATATACGGATAACCCCTTTTGTTTTTCTACTGAAGAATCAAATCCTAATAGGGAAACTGACGCCTGAGTTATGTTAGGATTTGGAGTTTCAGAGCGAATAGAGTATGGAGATTTTCCATTTGCTGAAATTACTTCAAGTGTTGTACTTCCTTGAACTATCTCTAAAGGATTAGGATTATAATCGTCAAAAAACTTTACTTGAATTCGAATATTTGTTACAGAAGATAATGGATCATTATTTTCAACAAGACCTACAACAACCGCATAACCCTCTGAATCCTGATAAACAAAAGGAGTTTTATTCAGAAGAGATACAGTTAGTGTAGGTGCAGTGTCAGTAGATTCTGCTGAAAATGCATATGAGAAAGGAACTAAAAGCAGAATCAAAAATAAACGTAGAAAAAGTCTCATTGCTTAATTTCATTGATTTTTGAGATTAATTTCATTAAACATAACATATAGTGAACAAGAAAGGTAACATCAGTTCACCCAGTTTACACTAAAAATAAAGATAATAAAAAGAGATTAAAAAATAGATGTAATTTTATTTTCTCTTTGCGGTAATTGCTAACCAGTAAATCAAACCTGGAGTCAAACCGACAATGAGTGGAATAAATACCGGCCATGCGTCTGCTGCACTTGTCATAAGAAAAAACGGAAACTTATCCTATTTAAATCCATCCAGCAGTCTGAAATTCAGCACTGATCGTATGAATAAGAAGTGGACCGGACGGAATTTGAATCCGTGACCCCCCGCGTGCAAGGCGGGTATACTACCAGGCTATACTACCGGCCCACAGGGAGACTGATTATTGTGTGGATTTTAATTGTTGTCTTCTTGGCAAGAATTTTATTTGAAAACAGGATTGTTTGTTCATGGTACTTTTAGAATCGCAAGTAAAGCTAAAAACAGGAAGTATTGCGCCTGATTTTGAATTATTAGGAATTGATGACAAAAAACATTCATTGGCAGATTATAGTAATTACAAAGGAATTTTGGTTATTTTCATGTGTAATCATTGTCCATATGTTAAAGCCAAAGCTGATGCATTAAATGAGCTGTATGAAAAATTTGGAAAAGAAATTGCAATAATAGGAATTAACAGTAATGACTCTACTGATTATCCAGAAGATAGTTTTGAAGCTATGAAAGAGACTGCAAAAGAAAAAGGATTCAAGTTTGATTATTTAGTAGATAAGACTCAAGAAATTGCCAAGAAGTATGGCGCAATGTGTACTCCAGACCCATTTCTATTCAATAGTCAAAAACAACTAGTTTTTCATGGAAGAATTGATAATGCCATGAAACCAGATGATACTGCCACTGAAAAGACAATGATCAACAATATACAAAAACTGTTGGCGGGTGAAAAAATTGAAAATGACTTTGATCCGTCAATCGGCTGTTCAATCAAGTGGAAAGAAAATTAAACTTAAATGACTGCTGCCTAGAGATTTGTTCGTGGGCTCGTAGCTCAGCTTGGCTGGAGCGTTCGACTGATAATCGAAAGGTCATGTGTTCGAATCACATCGGGCCCATTTTTCATTATTTCAAATTTTGAGAAACTGTTTTAGACCATTGTAAAATATCATCAAGTTTTTCAGAAACAAGATCAGAGTTAATTTTAGATTTTTTGGATATTTTACCACAAAGAGCTAATTTCATATGTTTTCCAGATTTGTCTTTAATTGGATTAATGGAATTTGCAAAAAAGTTTAGTCCTTCATCAGAATTTGAGAATACAACTACTAACAGCATTCCAGGTTTTTGTTTCCATATTTTTCCAATCAATTTTTGAAAATCTAAATCAAACAAGACATCAATTGCGAAAGACATATCTCCCAGATGAGAAACCTTCCAGCTATCTGAATGATATGCAGCAGAGGCAGCTTCTGAAATCAGGATACTTTGTGAATCAGCTGCAATTACTACCACATTCTTTTTTGGATCAGATACTATCGGAATTTGATTAAAAATTTGAAATGATTTTGAAATGGTAGTTTTTAAGAGACTAAGTTCTGCAGTTCCGATTTTTCCAGCATCATACAAATTTTGCACATAATCAATTGCAGGAAAAATTACTTCAAGAATTAAACGATCAGTGGTTGCCCCCGAATGTAAACAATTCCGAATTAAAGAATGAGTTTGCTCATCAGTACCCTTTACTAAATAATCTAGGAAGATAGGAGATATTTTGAAATAATCATCAGGGAAATTAAAAGATTCTTGACCTGGTTCTAAAAACCACAAGGTAACATTTCCAATATTTTTCTGTCGAAGCAATCCTTCAGCTGCAAAAACTTTGAGATATTTGGACATGGTAATTCTATTGACTCCAACTTTTTTAGAAAGCTCTACTCCAGACATTCCAGTAACAGAATCTTCCAAAGATGAAATCAGTTTTTCTCTAATTGATTCAGTGGAATAGCCTTTACCCATAGTGTTTTTGCATGCAGGTATTGTATAAAGACTAATTTTCATTTACGTGTGGGGTGATTGTGAAAAAGTAGTGAAAGAAGTCAAGATTAAGGCATCATCATATTGTTGCCCATCATGTTACCCATCATCATGGAGTTGTTCATTCCCATCATGTTCATCATTTGTTGATTACTCATCATGTGGTTCATCATCCCCTGATTGTTCATCATCATGCCCATCATCTGATCCCTCATTACAGGATCATTCATCATGTGGTTCATCATTGGTTGCATCATGGTACTCATGTGCTGATTATTATCCATCATCGTATTGTGCATCTGTGTCATGGCTTGTGGGTCATTTATCATCATACCCATCCATTGATTCATGGCATTAGGATCATTCATCATAGTTTGATGCCATTGATTCATCATATTAGGATCATTCATCATTTGTTGCATCTGTTGAGGTGTCATCTGCATATAGTTGGGAGTTGATGTACTTTGTAAAACACCATATCCTACCCCTATCCCAGCAATGAAAACACCGACTGCAATTCCAATTATTACATATTGACTGGTCATACTAAAACTGATACAAATCTCAAATATAATCAGTTAGGTAATATCCAATTTTGATTATCATCAACTGATCTGCAACGGGTAAAATCAACCACCAAGGTAACAGCACCCGTGGAATAAAACATTAAATACTTGAGTACTTTATTGTACGGTAAGGAAAAGTAAATTGCCAAAAGCCGGATTCAAATCAATCACAGTTTCAGAAACAGTTTATGATAAATTCCATCAAGTTTATCAAAATAGTAAAGACGACCTTACGATGAAAGGGGTCAATAGTTTTTCAGGTTATGTAACTTACATGTTAGAAGAGATGATGCAAAAGGACAAGACTTTTGCAAGATATGCACCCAAGATTGAAAAAATTTCTGTAGATGATGATCGAGTTATTCTAAAAGACAATATCAAAAATAGAATCGCAGAAGTTGCAGTTCAAAAAGGCGAGTTGTTTTGTCAGTTATGTGATGAAAAAGATTGTGTACATGTTGGTTTTGTTTTCTCATTACCAGATGTATACGAAGTCCTAAATTCTAGAGGAATAAAACATCCAAAATAGAGTAATGGAGGAGGTGGGATTTGAACCCACGAACTCCTGAGAGACAGGATCACCCATTATTTGATCTTAAGTCCTGCATGTCCAAAAGCACATAATGCTTACTTTGGCCAGGCTTGATTACTCCTCCAAAAGTCTAGAAATTTGTGTGAAATTTAATAGTTTAGAAGAATAATGCTCAGAATGAAGAATTATAAGGATTTTCTACAGACAATTTTCGTGCTTCGATAGCTCAGCCTGGTAGAGCGTTACATTGGTAATGTAAAGGTCGCGGGTTCAGATCCCGTTCGAAGCTTCTAATAATTTTTAATCAGTAATTCAAAGTGGCCGGTTCGTTTTTTAGAGTTTGAATTAATTGAGCGATTTGCCTGAATCTTACTTATTTTCCAAGGTTCGTTGGAAAATATTTCTGCAACTTCTTTAGAGTTGGAATTGGACAGAAGAACTCTACATCCTTTTGAATCCAGTTTCGTGCAAAGTTCTGCTAGTCTGTTTAGATCATCAAATGTAAAATCCTTGTTTGTATAGCTGGTGAAATTTGCTGTATTACTAACTGGCTGATATGGCGGATCAAAGTATACCAAATCATCTTTTTTGGCATCTCTAAGAACTGCCTCAAAATCACGACATTTGATGGATGCCTTGCTTGATTGCAATATGCTACTTACTGAACGAAGATTATCCTCGTTTACAATATTTGGGTTAGTGTATTTTCCTATAGGTACATTGAATTTACCTTTGCTGTTAACACGATACAATCCATTGAAACAGGTTCTATTCAAAAAGATTAATCGGGATGTTTTTTCAATTTCGTTTCTTGGATTGCTTTCTCTAACAGAATAATAGTATGATTTGGAATCTTTTTGGTAATTTTTTTCATGACTTTTTAGAGAAGAAATCAAATCGTCTATTCTATCTCTAATGGTAATGTATGACAATACCAAATCTGAATTAAGATCAGAAATGCTACATTTTTGCCCATTTCGTTCTGTTAGCATATGAAAAAGTAATGCACCACCTCCCAGGAAGGGTTCAAAATAAGTGCCAAATGTTTTAGGTAAATTTTCATTCAGAATTGGAATTAATTGACGTTTTCCACCAGCCCATTTTACAAATGGTTTTGGTGTAACTAGAATCTGACCATATTGCTGTTTCAATAATTATCATCACAAGATTACATATTGTCAAAAGAGACAATAAAAGATCACAAGCTGTGCAATATTTTTTAATCAAGTTTAGAAATTTAGAGAATACTCTAAGCGAGATTAATAAAATGAAAAGGAAAAGGTTGGATTTAGTCCCACTTTGACCAAGCGGCCATCCATCTGTATGTCCAAGTGTTAAGTTTACAACCTAACGCTGCAAACGTACATGCCAATACTGCACCAGCACCTGCACCTAAAGCCACTGGGCTGTTATAGAACTTTCCAACTTGAGGTTCTATCGGTGTCATGTATGGTGGCAATGTTGGTCTTGGATATTTGAATGCCGTTTCTAGTGGGTCTGCTACTGTTATCAGGTTTACCATATTGAACAATGGCAATGACATTCCTACCAGTACGCCGCCAAACAGTATCAAGGAGTGCTTGTTCTTCTTTGTTGCCCAGTAGACTAAGTCCAACAGCATCGCTGAAGGTAACCAAACTGGAACTACAATGAAGTCATATGGATATCCTAACGAAAACCATGCGGCTTTTGCTATCCATGTGTATACTGTCATAATTAGAGCGTAGTACGTTGCTGTGCCTGGAACGCCTGTAAATGTTAGGTAATATGTTGCACCTACAATAAGCATCAACGTTTGCGATATTGAGAATACCGTGTACGAAGTCCAAGCCCAGTCAGTGTAGAAGATGTAGTCTCCTGCATTAATTGTTAACAGTGTTGAGTTAACTGCAACTACTACTATGAATAAGTAGTGTGTACATCGTCTTAACCAGACCATATGATGTCAAAGAAACGGTCAGTATATAAAATTTTAGAGTATGAAGGAGATCGTTGTTTTGACTTTAGAAAATAGGAAAAAATGTAATCAAAACTGGGCTGTTTAAAATTAAAATGAAAAAGAAGTGTAATGAAGTGTTCGATTACCAACCAACGTACAGTGATACGAATAGTACAAATGCGGTTGCGCCTGCAATACTAGCGGCAACTATACCATTACTGTTTTTGTTGGAACCTTCTTCCATGACTTTAACACAGAAGATGTAACCTATTGCCTCAATGATTGCGAGTACGATGAATGCAAAGTGTCCACTTGCTGTTGGATATGCCCATGGATAATAGAAGTATCCAGCTGCAGTACCACCAAAAGTAGCCAATAATGCTGCCCAGAATGAAACTGTTATCATACCAGTCATATTTTCAACGCGTCGTCCAATCATTCGTTCTATATCAGCACTTGATGATCCACCAGTGCCGCCAGAACCGAATCCTTTAGGAAGAGTCATTCTGGAATTATTCTAAATCAGATTCTTTTAAGTCTTTCTTAAACAGGAGTGTTAGTACGATCCACGTCTTTTTTTAAAATAATAAAAGAGAAAAAATGTGCTTTTGCACAATTTGTCTATGGAATTGATCTGCTGTACAATTTGCCTTCTAAGGCCATCTTGTACATTTCTGCAACATATGGGTTCTCTCCAGGAGTTTCTGCACCTAATTCTACGAGTCTAGCATATACTCTGACTACGTATGCAAGTGCACCCATGAATGCAACTACTACACCCATGTTAAACATCCAGTGATTTGGAACCGCAAATATTTCCTCTACAAACCAGAAGTGCCACATCTCATTGACCCCAATTGTAAACATTGTTGCAAGGTAACCAAGAATGGTCATCTTCAATCCTGTGTTCATTGAATTGTTAGGACCTCTAAGAACTGGTACTTTTCTATCATAGATTGCTGCTGCTCCCCATCCAAGTGGTAATGTGATGAAGTGGGAATACAACCACCAGTGTGCTGGTGTAAATGCACTATCTCTGATAGAAGTCTGATGTAGAGAACCATCAACGAAGTTATCAACTTCGACTGATGCTGCAGTAGATCCCATAGCAATAACGATGAGCCAGATTTTTTTAAGTCTCTGAATCTCAACTTCTTTTGGGATTAATGCGGGCATCTGTGCCATGCTAGACTAGGTGTGAATTCGGGATATAAAGTAAGAGATTGAAAATTGAATAATTTTATTAGAATTTTTATATTGTTATTGATTTTTTCTAAAAAAAATAACATTAGTTGTTTAGTAAATTAAAATAATTTTATTATTTTTTTAGTATTTTCATTGTATAACATCGATGATTAACATTATATCAAGCATCGATCCTCGTAATGAAGGTAAAACATATAACGATGTGTATTATCTCCTCAATATTAGGGATAACTATGGTCGAAAAAAGAATTTTCGTATTTGGACTAGCTGTAGTACTTGCACTAGGAACATTAGGTTTCAACTGGGTTGAATCCGTAATTCCAACTGCAGATGCACACGGTGTCCAAGCACAACTCCAGAGTCGTTTCATCAGAATTGAGGATGAAACCTTTAACAGACAATCCCTACAAACTGGCGAAACCTTGACAGTTCAAGGAACACTAGTCAGCCTTGTAGAAAGAGACCTAAGAGGATGGCTCTCAATATTCACAGAGTCAACCAACGCAGGTAACAGATGGGAGATGCTAGCAAGAGATCCACCAGGAAACGTCTTTGACATTCCAGGTAACGCTGTCGTCGATTATTCATTATCTGCAAAAGCACTTGAAGCAGGTGTATACCACGTACACACCCAACTCAATGTAGCAAAAGTTGGTCCAGGACTTGGTCCAGGTCAAACAGTAGTCGTTGAAGGAGATCCAATCATCAAACCAATCCCATATACTAACATCGCATATCAATCAATCATAATAGGTGTTGGTTATGTCATTACGTTTGCAACACGACCCTGGCAAGTAATCTAAACAACCCAACCTTTTCCTTTTCATTTTATAATTAGTCATATGAGTAGTGTATCGATTTGAAACCAAGTTTTATCTTCTAGAAAATAGTATTGAAATTGTGCTAAGTTTTAGAATAATCAAACTAGATATTTTTCAGAGTTATTTTTTTGGAGAAGTTGAATTTCGTTCAGATATTTTCAAAGTTAACATTCAAAACCAGAGACGAGGTAAAGTTCTCAAATTACCCTTTGAGTTAAAATCAAAAAATGACAAAGTAATTGTCAGAATGACGGGAGCAGATGATTTGTTTGTAGAAGATTACCTCCCTTACAAAGGTGAATCAGAATGGCTAGAGATTGACTCAGATGAAATCACATATTTTCTTGCAGATCATCAAGATCAATTTGATACTATTGAGATAATGTTTGAGTAAGAGAAAGGACTTTAAGGAATCCGTCTAAAATCATCATGATGAAATATCCTGGAATGGGAGATCCTTACAAAAGAAATAAGACAATAAAATTTCTTGTGATAAGTGCCATCATAGGTGGTATTGCAGTACTGCTTACTAGTTTCGTAGTAAACCCAATGATAGGTGGACAACCACATAATGCTTGTATTGACAATATTGATACTGATTGGAAAATATCATTCACATTTGAAATGATTTTGGATGGTCAGAAAGCCGAAGTTCAACCAAATATCGGAATCACAGAAGGGTGTCAAAGGGCCATATACACGCTTTCTAATGATGGCACGGTATATGCAGAATGGACTGAAAACCCTAATTTTGAAATAGGACATTTCCTATACATTTCCAAGTTTAAAATTAGAGATATGGAAGAGTCAAAAACAGAAATTTATGTTAATGACAGGTTATCAGAGATGGGTCTCAAAACCCCATTACAAGACAAGTATCACTACAAAGCAGTATTTACATCAAAAGATTATGATTCATCAAAAGACAAAGATTACCTTCCAGAATTGAAAACTAGTGATTAATCCCATAATTAAAAAATTAGTAATTGAGAACTAGAAAAAATCATAACTTTAGAAAATAAACAGAGTTTTCTAAAATTATTAAAAATAATGAAAAGAAGAAAGGTAGTAATTTTACCAGTATTTGCCGTTGTCTGGAATCAGACCAATGCCTTCTCTTTCAAAGTGTCTGTCCAACTCATCGACCCATCTCTCACGGTTGTCCTTGTAAGCCCATCCGTGTACACGTAACCAGAATGAGATAATTCCTAGAAGGAATATTGTGAACATCATGGTTCCGAAGATGTAAATCATTACATCATAGAATAATGGATCATAGTTTGGTCCCAGTTGTCCTGTAAGTGATGACAGGATGCTTAGGAAAGTTCCTACGATAGGAGTCATGATAATTTGGCTCTATTTGTGCGATATATACATTTCTTTTATTATCAGAAAGTACGAGATCAGTATCCACTGAGACGTAGAAAATAAAATAAGAGAAAAGTGAGGTTTGATTATCCTCTGCCCATTGCTGCGTATTTGCCAGATCTTCCTCTAATGAAGAATGCTCCTGCAATACCACCGAACACTGCACCTGCGATAACTGAGGCACCAACTACACCACTTGCGTCAAGATATGGAGTTCCTGAACCAGAGGCGGGATTTGCTTCAGCAGCTTCGATTCTTCTTCTTTGAATTTCAAGTGCTTCTTCTAATGTGTAAGATCCGGTTTCCCCTTCACTACCAACGTTTCCCATGTATTGTGCAAATGCTATTGCATCTTCTGCATAGAATCCCATAGTGAAGACAGCAACTAAGGATGCTGCTAATAGTATTTTTGTATTCATACCGTTTACCTGCTCGTTTTGAAGCCAGAGACTTATTTAACTTTTATTCTAAACACCAATTTTCGACATAATGTACGAGATCAGTAAAGTAACGTTTAATTCGGTACTTTAATCAGCCAAATCATGGGACGAATGCATACTCATAGACATGGAAAGTCACATTCCATCAGGCCAGCTACATTGCGTGCTCCTTCATGGATAACACAAAGTCCTAAAGAAATAGAAGAATTAGTTGTAAAATATTCTAAAGATGGTTTAACCCCAAGTCAAATTGGAATTAAATTAAGAGATCAGCATTCAATTCCTCTCATCAAACCAATTACCAAGAAAAGTATGGGCGATATTCTAAAGGAAAATGATTTGAGGCCGGAAATGCCAGAAGATCTTGAAAATATGGTTAAAAAAGCAGTTGGTCTTCAAAAGCACCTAAAAGAAAACAAGGGTGACAATAGAAATGTAAGATCTTTGGAACTAATAGAAGCCAAAGTTCATAGACTATCAGTTTACTACAAAAGAATTGAAAGAATTCCTAAAACCTGGAAATATAAATCCGTAGTTGCTCAATTAGAGTAATGACAAAATCGCTTGATGAGTCACTTTCATATTTCAAAGATAAAATTTCAGATTGTATAAAATCTAAAAAATCAATTTTTGTTACAACCCATATTGATTGCGACGGACTTACATCGGGCAGCATTATTGCCAAAGCTCTAATCAGAGAAGGTGCAAATTGTACTGTCAGAACATCAAAAGAATTTAGTAAAAATGTGGTCGAATCTTTCAAAAAAGACTCTAGGGATTTTCATGTTGTAACAGATTTAGGAGGAGGTTTTGCAAACGAGCTAGATTCTACACTAGGAGATAATTGGATTGTTTTAGATCATCACCAAATTCCAGATAAAGAGATAGATAATCAAAATGTCATTAATGCATGGAAATATGGAATTGATGGAGGGGTAGAGATTTGTGCAGGAGGAATGGCATATCTTGCATCAATTGCACTAGATGAAAAAAATTCAGACTTGTCTGCAATTGCAGTTGTCTCAGCATTAGGGGATAGACAAGATCAAGGAGAAAGAAAATCATTTACTGGTAAAAATTTTGAAATTTCAAATACTGCAAAAGAACTAGGTTTGGTAGATATTGATTTAGATTTATTATTAGTAGGAAGAGAAACTAGACCTCTTCCGGATGCACTTGCATTTACTTCACAGCCATTTATTGAAGGATTGACCTGGAATAGAGATGCATGTCTTTCTCTTCTAAACTCATCAGGAATCAAGTTAAAGGAGGGAGGGAGATGGAGAGTTCCAGCAGAATTAAACGAAGAGGAAAAAAGACAGGTAATCGAATCAATTACCAAATTCACATCAGGCAAAAATGCTACTGAGATAATGTCAGAATTAATTGGATATACATACACATTTCCAAGAGAAGATAATAGAAGTTTCTTGAGGGACGGAAGGGAATTTTCCACCATGTTAAACTCCTGTGGAAGAATCAATCGTTCTGGGGTAGGCATGGCAATATGCATGGGAGACAGAAATAAGATACTAAGGGAAGGAGAATCAATTTTGACAGACTATAGAAAAATGATCAGAGAATACATGAGCATATTATCAAATGAGAGGTGGCGAATTTCTGAAAGTGAGACTTGTGTTATGGTAAATGGTGAAGATATAGTACCAGAAACAATGACTGGAACTATTTCATCATTAATTGCAGGCTCTCCAAAAAATTCAGGTAAAATTGTAATTTTGAGAACAAAGGGAGAAGAAAATACAATAAAGTTCTCATCAAGAAAATCGTTTAGTTGCAATTCAGATATCAATCTCAGCGAAATAATGAGAACAGGTGCGGAGAAATTTGACGGTATTGGAGGAGGACATAATGCAGCAGCAGGCGCAAAAATAACTAAAGACAAATTGGACGAATTTCTCAATTATTTAGAAGTAAATGTCGTTAACATGCCAAGTAAAAGTAGTACTCAATAACATATCTAAAGAAAAGGCTGAAACTATCAAAAAAGCACTAGAACCAGATAATGTAAATTTTCCAGAAGGATTGAGTCTTTATGTTGAAAATATTGATAACAAACTAGTTTTTAATTTTGAAAGTAAGAAGAATATGAAACAACTTATTGGGACAATTGATGAAGTGGTTGAGCACATCCAAGTATCATTAAAGGTGATAGAATAATGTTAGATCCAAAATTAATCAAAGAAAATCCTCAAATTATTCGAGATATGCTCAAAGCAAGATCAGTAGAATTTGATTTGAACGGATTGATAGAATCTGATCAAAAAAGGCGGGAATTTATCCTTAAAACAGATGAATTGAGAAAAAAGAAAAACCAAGTAGCATCGGAGATTTCACTAAAGAAGAAGAAAGGTGAAGACACATCAGGAATTTTAAAAGAAATGAAAAATGTTTCAGCTAAACTTTCTGAATTAGAATCAGAACAAGAAAGTATTAAAAAATATTATTCAAAATTGGCACTAACTATTCCAAATCTTGTCGATAAATCAGTTCCCATAGGCATAGATGAAAGTTCCAACATAGAAATTAGAAAATGGGGAAAGATACCGAATTTTAATTTTAAAGTAAATGATCATATAGATATTTCTGAAAATTTAGATTTGGTTGATCTTGAAAGGGCAGCTAAAGTAGCAGGAGCTAGATTTTATTATCTAAAAAACGATCTTGTAAGACTCAACCAGTCATTAATTCACTATGGACTGAATTTTCTTGCAAAAAAAGAATATTCACTTGTTCAGCCACCCTATATGATTAATCGGGAATCAATGGAGGGGGCAGTAATTGCAGACGATTTCGAAGATGTAATTTACAAAGTTGAAGATGAGGATCTTTACATGATTGGAACATCAGAACATGCAATGGCAGCAATGCATTCAAAAGAAATCATAGAGGGAAAAGATTTACCTTTAAGATATGCAGGAATCAGTCCATGTTTTAGAAAAGAGGCGGGAGCACATGGCAGAGATCAGAAAGGAATTTTCAGAGTACATCAATTTGACAAAATTGAACAATTTGTCTTTTCAAGACCTGAAGACTCTTGGAATGAACATGAAAAAATGATATCAGTTGCCGAAGAATTTTATCAAAGCTTGGAAATCCCATACAGAGTAATGCTGCTGTCAAGTGGAGACATGGGAAAAGTTTCAGCAAAAACATACGATATTGAAGCGTGGATGTCAGGACAAAATGCCTATAGAGAAATCGTATCTTGCTCAAACTGTTTGGATTATCAAGCAAGAAGATTGAAAATAAGATTTAGAGATAAAACAAATGAAGACACTCAATATTTGCACACGCTAAATAGCACTCTAATTGCTACAACTAGAATTTTGGTAGCAATTATGGAGAATTTTCAAACAAAAGATGGACACATCAAAATTCCTTATGTTTTGCAGAGTTACATGGGAAATCAGAAAGAGATCTAGTGACATACCCTTATATTTTGGGTTCAAAGGTCGATAATAATTGGCACGTAGAAAAGGTCGAGTAAAAGACAAGTGGAGAGAAAAACGGTGGATCACTGTTAATGCTCCAGATTCATTTAACAACGTACCAATTGCTTATGTACCAATTACTGATGATGAAAATGCATCAGGTAGAGTTTTAGAAGTTACACTCTATGATATTTTGAAAGGAGATCCATCACAACACCAATACAAGATTTATTTTCAAATTGACAAGGTTGATGGTGATAAGGCAACAACAATTTTCAAGAGATTTGAATATTCAAAAGAATTTTTACGAAGTTTAGTTAGACGTGGCTCATCAAAAATTAATTTCATTATAGATATTAAAACAAAAGACGGATACATCTTTAGAATCAAGGTTATTGCCCTAACCCATAGACAATTAAACACATCTAGAAAACACGCCCTTAGATTGATTGCAAGAGATGTAATTAACAAGACAGTTCCAGAAATGACAATCGAGCAGTTTGTCCAAGCAACTTGTTATAGCAAGATCAACTCGGATATTATGGCAGCATTTAAGAAAGTTATCAGAGTAAGACATGTGGGTCTTGAGAAAGTAAAACTCATCAGAACAGCAGATAAAGAAACAGTGTTACTTGAAGCATAATTAACCCAAGTAATTCTTTTACAATTATGATTGACAAAATTGAAGTAACAATCGACGTAATTGTACATGCAACAGAGGATATTTCAAAAATATTCCAGGCGTTTGAATTACTAAATCTAAAAAAAGAAGATTTCACAATTCATGAAACCACAGGATACTTTGAGAATCCAATCACCATGTTAAATGCAAAAATTGTAAAAAAAGAGGCTGAGAATTTCATGAAGAAACTTTTAGGACTGCTCTCTCATCAGCAAATCAACGAGTTAATTGAAGAGATTGAAGAAAGAACAGTGGATTCTAGATTTCACATGAGATTAGACAAACAAGAACTAATCAAAGGAAATGTCGTAATTAGAGAAAAAGACACAATAAAAATAAAAATTCACACGCCGATTTACAACAAAAAAGAGACTGTTAAAACATTTACAGAAATTTTTCAAATTGCCACCTAGATTAAATAGGAATGACGGAGTAATTCAATTTGGGAATGAGGAAATAACAGCCGCTCCAGTCTGAGTTAAAGCTATGAAGACGCCGCGACGAACCGACCCCATTTTAATCGATCAAAAATATAACAACATTAGATCCATACACATCATCATGGTATTATTTTAAATACGGATAGACGGACCGAATTATCGTGGTAGATTATGACGTCATAATTGCAGGAGGAGGTCTTGCAGGTACAATTACAGCCCAAGCTATTTCTCATTATTCGAATCAAAATGCAAAAATTTTGGTTGTTGATAGAAATACCGAATTTTTACCTGGTAGAAAATCATTAGCAGGTTGGGTATGTGGGGATGCTTGTTCTAAAGAAGCTGTAGATTACATGTCAGATCGAATCAAGGTCAAGTGGACAAAACCCGAAATTGAGCATGACGTAAAGGGTGTAATGGCATTTTCACCAGACAAAGAAACTGCCATTCCATTTGATGGTGCAGGATATATGCTAAATCGTCAAAAACTTCCTGAAATTCAAAATGAAAGATGTAGAAAAATGGGAATTGATTTTCAATATGAAATTAATCTTACGGGGCTAGTTTATGACGGTCAACAAGTAGTAGGAGTTCAAGGAATTGACAATAAAACAAAACAACCTTTCAAAAAAACAGCAAAAATTGTAATTGATGCCACAGGGGTTACATCTATGCTTAGAAATGGACTTCAGAACTCAACCAAAGTAGAAAAGAGAATCGACAGACGAGATTTAGAGTCAACAGGGAGATACATTATGTATTTTGAGCCAGGACAGAAAGATCTCTCAGAATTTGATCCGAATTATTGTATTATTCATTTAGACCAGGACATTGCGCCAGGAGGATATGGATGGGTATTTCCTAAAGCAGAAAACAAAGTGAATATTGGTTTAGGAGTAGAGAAATCACTACTAGATAAAAGAAACAAGAGATTGGGGAAAAAAGATAATGTCGAGTCATTAATGAAAGAATATCTTGCAAGAAATATAGCTATTAAAAATCCAAAACTATCTGAAGATCCTCAAGACATTAACAATAGCTCAGGAGTTTTCCAAGTGTCAGTTAGACGACAAAATGATTGTATGGTTTCAGGTGGCTATATGATGGTTGGAGATTCTGCATGGATGCCAAAACCAATTGATGCAGGAGGAATTGGACCAGCATTAATTGCAGGAACAATTTTGGGAAATAATGTTGCTCAAGCACTACAAGCAAATGATGTGTCAGAAGCTAGCCTTTGGCAATACAATCTTGACTATATCAAAGAATATGGATACAAAACCGCAGGTCTTGAACTCTTTAGAAGACTAGTGCAACAGATGACTAATGAGCAGATCAGTTATGGGATGAAACACTTTTTGGGAAATCTTGATGTTGAAGCGATTAGTAAAGGAGAACATCCAGATTTTACAGGATTAGGAAAAATTGGAATGATCATCAGAGGTGCAATGAACAAAACAGTTGCAGATGGATTAAGATACACATCAAAACAAAACCAATGGTTAGTAGAACATTATCATAATTATCCAAAAGATCCGTCTGGTTTTGATGAATGGAATAAGACACTACATCAAAGACTTGATGAAGCTTTTACAAAAGTAGAAGCATTTGGAAAATAGATCTAATATTAAATATTGTTTAAATCAATGAAAACGTACTTTGGAAGAAGTTCAATATCTTGATTGGAATAATTCAATCCAGATTTTAAACAAGGCATTTGAAGCAGGTCTTTTTGTACTCATTATAGGACCCAAGGGAACTGGAAAAACATCGCTTGTCAGAGATTTTGCTCAAAGCAAAAATATGAATTTACAATCAATTAATTTCAGCCTAAGAACAAGAGAGAGTCATTTGGTAGGCTCAAAGACACTCACTGATGGAACTGTCACTTTTGATGAAGGAGTTTTGATAAAATCTATGAGAGAAGGAAATACACTATACTTAGATGAGATAAATGCAGCAGAGGCAGATGTTTTGCTTAGACTGGATGAAGCATTGGATGATAGACGACAAATTGTACTAAAAGAATCAACAGGGGAATTAATCAAAGCTAAAGAAAACTGGTTTGTGATTGGAACAATCAATCCATTAACTCACAGCGGAACAAAAGAATTGCCACCTCAAATACTAAGCAGGTTCCCAGTAAGAATTAGATTAGAATATCCTCCAGAAGATATAGAATTAGAGATTGTCAAAAAACATGTTTCTGGAAAACATGAATCAGAAATTATTCAGGCAATAAAATTAGCAAACACACTCAGACAAGCAGCTGCAGTTGAAGAATTGTTTTATTCTCCTAGTCTGAGGGAAACAATTGCATTTGCAAAATTGTTAGACAAGGGAATGTCCAGTAAAGATGCAGCAAAATTTGTTTTTGGAAATGTTTACACACAATGGGGAAATATAGAATATCAAAAAGTAAGTGACATCATAACGTCGATGTTTGGAAATTAAATGCAAGCAATTCAACTCCAAACAGAATCGATTGTAGAGATTGCCACTTTTCTTATAAGAAGATGGTCTGAAAAAGACAACATAATTGTTGAAATTTCAGACAAAGTAGAAACAAGAACTAGATTAAATGAGAACAAAGTAATCCTAACTCCGCTTGAGAAAAGAATCGGCAATGATTTTCAAACGTATCGTCAATTTAGAACATCGTTATGGTATGAAGCAATGAGAATAAAGTTTTGCAAGAAGATTCTCAGCAATGATCATGCATTTGGATTTATTCTAAACACATTGGAAACACAAAGAGTTGAAAGAATAGGTAGAAAAATTTGGAAAGGAATGGATGATGAAATCATCTTCAATTATACATACATGCTTGTAGCAAGACCTCAGCTGCATACGGTTTATGGAAAAGCAAGGATTGTAGAGGCATTTTATCAATATTTCATGTTTGGCACAATAAAAGGCGAAATCCAATCAAGTCAGTTTGAACAAATTAAAAAAGCAGCAGCATTTGGAAAAAAAATTGTCAATAAGGCAATCGAAGAAAACCATGACACTGAATGGCTTGAAGAGAAAATAAGTGAAATAATTAAAATTTTAGATATTGATTCACTCTTAACAATTCCAATTTCATTGCCTTTTATGAAAGCAGGGATGGCACTTTCAGAAGAAGAACTGTTAAAAGTTTTAAAAATAATTTCAAAAAACAAAGAAGGTGATTTTGGTTCAATTGATCCGGCATCAATAATAAAAGGCGACAATGTCTATGATGAATACAAAGTATTACTAGATGAAAATAAAAAAACAGAAAACAAAGGTTTGAATCCAGAACCAATAGGAGTTCAAACGCCTTCTACAAAAAATGTAGATGAAACGGTAATTTTTGACATGAGTTTGATAAATGGATTAAAAATGAGATTTAAGGAATGGAAAACAGGTTGGAAAGAACAACATCTAAGAACTGGAGATGAATTTGATGAAGAAAATTACATTGATGGGAATGAACCATTTTTTACAGATGAAAAAAAATCCATTAAAACAAAAATTGTAATATTATTGGACCATTCTTCAAGTATTGCATCAGATGCTATAGAATATAAAAAAGCAACATTAGCCCTTTGTGAAGTTTTATCTTATCTTAAAGTAAAGTTTGCAGTTTATGCATTTAGTACAGAAAACAGATCGGTAGTTTGCTGGTCTGTAAAACCAGATAATGTTAAATGGAATAGCATTACCGCAAAAAGATTAGCTCAAATAGTTGCCAATGGTTCAACGCCACTAGCAGAAGTTTATGATAAAATGTTCCCAATTTTACAGTCAAAAAGGCCAGATATTTTTTTGACATTAACAGATGGAGAGCCTTCAGATCCAGATGCAGTCAGAATTATGACAAAGCAATTCAAAGGATTGGGCATCAATATGGTTTCTTTAGGTCTAGGTCCGAATACTGTAAGAGCGACCACAATAGCAAATAATCTAAAACATTTGGGTTATGAAAAAACAATGGCTGTAAGTAGACTAAAAGATATTCCAAGTAAGGTAATTGGAATTTTAAATGTATAAATGAAAAATTGAATTCCCACTATTTTTCCTATGAGATATTTTATATGAGATTACAGACGAAACAGATTGAAGAGAAAATTGAACGAAAATCAAAGTAATAACGTTGACAATACACTACTGCAAAAATTTGAACAAGAAATATGGAATAAAATACCTCACATAGAAGAAACAAAGGTTGTCAACCCAACACCATTAGTTGATCTTACAGAAGATTTCAAAGAATGTGCCAAAAGTGTCTACAAATTAGATCTTGGGGATAATTTGAAAGTTTATGGTAAATTTGATTCTACATTACTAAGTGGTTCAATCAAAGTAAGAGCTGCGGCTCATATCATTCATGATGCAATAATTTCTGGAAAACTAAAAGGAAATCAAACGGTGATTGAAGCTACTTCAGGAAATTTTGGAATAGCACTTGGACAATTATCAAAGATCGGAATGAAAGTAGTTGCACTTGTATCAAGAAAATTACAAGAAGGAGTATTCAAGGAATTAAGAAACGAAAATATTCGAATTATGGATTTAGATATGGATATTTGTCCAGCACCAGGAATGGAAAATAAAGCAGATGAGTTAGCTGCAAAAGCAACTGCAGGAAACATCAGATCACAGTTATCAGAACTAGGATTTAATCCAGAAATTTTTGATATAAATATTCAAGAAATTGAGAAATTATTGGCAAAACAAGACATCATAAATTTGGCAAGGTTTCTTGCAAAAATTTATGATTTATTCTGTCCAGAACAATATGATAACGAATTGAATATCGATATCCATAGAACTGTAACTGCGAAAGAGATTGATCAACAATTGCATGAAAGTGGAGATTCATTGGAAAATTATCAAATTATTTGTTCATTTGGAACTGGTGGTACATCTGGAGGTTTGAGTCAATACATGGCTGAAAAATATGAAAAAAAATCAATACATGTTGTCTTTCCTAGTCCAGGTCAAGATGTCGCAGGAATTAGAACCAAGGCAAAAGCTGCAGGCTTGTCATTATACAAACCAGACACATATGCCGCAGAGCATGAAATTGATTTTGAAAAGGCAAAATTCCTTTTGAAGTTTTTTGTAGATAAGGGTCACGACATAGGTGAAAGTACAGCACTAGAATTATTCGCTGCAATGCAAATGGCAAGTTCAGGAATTAATAAAAAGTTTGTAATAATAGTAGCTGACGGAATTGGAAAATACAGAAAGAATTTTGAGCAAATTTCAAAAAATAAGATTCCAATGACCGTTTCTTTAGAAGATGCATCATCAACAGTGAATGACTATGATAGAATTATCTGGGTGCATACACAATACACTCCTAAAGAAGAGGGAATTGAGATGCTTGCAAAATCATTAGGTGTGGATAAATCAAAAATTTCTGTACCTAAAGCAAGAACCATCAACGAGTTATTATCAACACAGCAAATCCCAGATGAATTAAATAAAGAACTAGACGGTTCTAAAGGGAAATCGTTGTTAGTGTGTATGGCTGGAAATACCTCACTCATGACTGCACAGGTACTAGCAAGTAAAGGAATAATCACTCAAAGTTTGAATGGAGGAATAACAAATTTGCCTGCAGGTAGAGGCAAAAATCCAGGTGAATTCATTAAAGCAGCTACTGAATAAATCTTGAAATGTCTTTCAGTTTCTCAACCATTTGCGGATTTAATTATTTCAGGAAAAAAAACTATCGAATTACGAAAATGGAACACTAATTTTCGTGGTGAATTTTTGATTCACGCACCATTAAAAATTAGAGTAGAAGATTGCAAGAGATTAAAGATGAATAAGAAATTTGTAACAGGAGCAATTATTGGAAAAGCTGAAATTTATGATGTAAAAAAATACAATTCAATTAGAGAAATAAAAATGGATCAAAAATTCCATTTAGCATCAAAAAATTTTCATGATAAAACTTTTGGATTTAGATTGAAAAATGCAAAATCATTGCGAATTCCAATTACATGCAAAGGCCAACTAGGATTCTTTGATGTAGATATCCCTAAAACAAAAATCAAAAACACAGAGATAGTGTCAGAGATTATCGATGAAGAATATCGTTACCAATGGATTGGACATCATTAAGACTCAAAGTTTTTCAAAAAGTTGACTAGTATATATAAAGGCGCTATTTAAAGTCCCTCGTTATGCCTCAAACAAAACCAATTGTTAGTGTTGAAAATGTTGTTGCTTCAGCATCAGTAGATCAAAAAATTGATCTTAATGATATTACAGAAAAATTTCCAGATACAGAATATCATCCTGAACAATTTCCAGGACTGGTTTTCAGATTGAAGAGTCCTAGAACTGCAACATTGATTTTTAGAACAGGAAAGATGGTGTGTACTGGTGCAAAATCAGAAGAGATGGCAATCAAAGCTGTAAACACAGTTGTTCAGAAATTAAGAAAGGGGAAAATCAAAATAAAAAAAGACGCAGTCATTACAGTTCAAAACATAGTTGCCGCAATTAATCTTGGAGGAAAAATTCACTTAGAAAAAGCGGCAAGAACTTTACCAAGAAGCATGTATGAACCAGAACAATTCCCAGGACTAATACATAGAATGCTTGATCCAAAAACAGTGATATTGTTATTTGCATCTGGAAAATTAGTGTGTACTGGTGCAAAAAAAGAGTCAGATGTTTATCGTTCAGTGCATAATTTGCATGCTTTATTAGAAGAAAAAAATCTAATGATTTATGATCAATAATTCAAAATTCACATATTTTTGAAATTGTCTGAAGATAGATTTGATAATGAGAAGAGAAAATTAACCCCAGACACAGGATTTAATTTGGTTAGTATTGATTATTTTGCAGAGCCTGGTAATCAGTTATACTTGGTGGAACATTTTGAAATGTATCAAGATGCACTAAATGCCAAAAAAGATAGAAAAAATCCTGAAGAGTACTTTGTATTGTATAAAGGAGCTGGAGAGGAATTTTTATGCAGATAAATCATCAACTGTACTAAATTTTACAAATCCGCTTATCATTCAGTTAAAAACTTGAAAATTTATGGCCAATGATACTAGTGATTTAATTGATACACTATATAAAAAAGATAATTCAATTCAGTCTGAGCACATATCTCAACAAATTATTCGTAAAAGTCCAAAGGCAAAATACCAGATTTTTGATGAGTCAGAATTTACACATGGAAGAAAAGTATTAGGTAATCTAATTGTTCATGGAATGATTGCCTCAGGTGGAACGGATATTGACTGGCTCATAGAGCACAAAGGAGGGTTTGTCATCTTAGAATTCAAGGGATTTCATAATGATAAAATCAACATTGCAAAAGGACAAATGATTGCTTATGAAAAATTGCATGAGAAATTAAATCAAACCACAAAATGCTATCTTTATGTTGTTGGATGTGACGACATTGATTTTTCAAATCCAGATTCAACAGTATGGGTTTTTGAAATGAGTCAATGGAGAGACGGGATCATTCCTAAGAATACTATCGATATTTACAGTGAGGAGAATAAACAAAATAAATACATTGTTTATCGTGAATACATGGAAGAAATTAGTGTAGAAAAACTAAGAGATTTGGTAGATTCACATTGGAATGAATTTGAAAAAATTACGCTTTAAATGCAAATGTAATTGATTTTGTTTCTTTGCCATTATCTACTTTGATTGTATATGTACCAGAATTTTCCCATCCTTGTCCTCCAGCAATAGCTAATGTGGAGTATGCTCCATTGCTTTTTAGGGACACTTGTTCTGCCCATACAAGCTCATTGTTTGGATTTTCTATTGAGAGATTTACAGTCCCAGAAGTGTTGGACACACCACTAATTGAAATCAAATCTTTTTTGTTATAAGATGATAAATCAGATTGAATGGACAATGTAACTGGAACAGTAGTGGTTGGTGTTTCTACTTTTGGAGACATATCAAAACTAAATGATGCTGCAACTCCGATAATTATTATCAATGCAAGACCCGTAATGCCCAACATTATTTTCGAATTTTTTGATTTCAAATAGGATTTTCGTGGTGGTTCTTGTTGAAATGTTTGCATTTTTTGGATAGATTGAGTTTGGGGTATCGCCACATCAGGAGTTATTGGTTTTTGTTCTATTGTTGGTGTTCGAAGTATTTCGGGCCTTTTTCCTAAATGTTTTTCTGCAAGTTTTTGAACATAGGTTCTTTCATAATTACTAATTACTTCGTTATTTTCACAAGCTCGGTAAATTTGCTTGAGTATTCTATCATCTCCAAAATCTTTATCTAAAAGTGCCTTGACGTCATCAAGTAAAGAATCATTCATGTGTATTTTCCCTCCTATTGATTATTTATGAATACCTTGTTTAAGATTTCTATGGAATTCTTTCATGAAAATATACAGTTTGTTTCTAGAGAAAATTTTAGAATTTATTGTGAATGAATTTTTTGGGCTTGAATAATTACGGTTCTGATGTAGTCCTTGGCAGTATTATCAGATATGCCCATCTGTTTGGCCCTCAAAAAAAGATCACTTTCTTTGGGATTCACCAGATAATATTTTAAAAGATAATTGAGTCTGTGAGATCTTCTTTCGTCATTTTTCATATTTTTGATTTATTCTAATATTAAAAAGCCAAGTGGATAATGAAATAACCAATAATTCCATAGTATCATAAAATTAAGATAAAAACATATGATCTTTTTTAAACAATAGTTAAAAACAAATGAAAATGAAACGAATTGAGGCAACTATTCAAGCTACCAAGATAGGAGCTGTCACTGAGGCAATAAATGACCTTGTAGGAGGATTTACCATTCTTGAAGGAAAAGGTAGAGGTTCCGGAATAAGACAACAAGTCAGATCAGGTAGAGGAACAGGTTCAATCACCAAAGACTACAATTCAGTTGCAACTGTAAGTACAATTGTTGATGATACAGATGTAGAAAAGGTTTCAAACGCAATTACTGATGCAGCTTTTACCGGAAAAGGTGGAGATGGAATTATTGTTGTATCAAATGTTGAAAATGTTACGAACATAGCAACCAAAAAGAGTGGTTCTGAAGCCCTCTAATTATTTTCTTTTATAAAATAAAAAAATTTTTTATTTGAAATGGACTACTGAGAGGATCTTAACCTCTCAGTGTGGGATCCCTTTGGGGGACATGTTTTTTGAAGGGATACATTATATTGCAATTTAAGTATAAAAGCAAATGATTTTGATTCTATTGTTGTCCTTCAATTCCCATTAATGTAAGAGTTGAACGTATCTTTGGAATTTTTCTAATTTTCCATGTAATAGTTTCACGTAATGCTTCTACTTGTCCTGATTCAACTTTGGCCAAAATGTCATACGCACCAAAAGTTCCATGTACTTCCTTAACACCTTCAATGGATTTTAATTCTGAAATCACTGCTTCTTCAGAACCAAGCTCACAGTTTATGAGAACATAAGCTGTTGCCATTATGATTCAACTCCAATTTTCATACATAAAATGACATTATGAAATATATAAGAATAGTCAAAAATACTTAAAAATTCAATACTAATTTAGGTGAAATCATAAACAAACGTAAGAGAAAACACTATAATTTTATAAATTTAAGACTCAAAATACGCATCGGTCATAATTTTTTCTAATTCGGCAATGTTTTTTGAAATGGTGATCTTGGAACGTAATTTAGAACCTCCTTTCATTCCTTTGGTGAATCTCATTGCCTGACTCTTAATATTTGCAAATTTGATTTTGTATCTAACAGTTAGATGAAGATAATCAAAAAAGGAATCCAATCTATCTTTGAAAGAGTATTCATGATAAGAGTTGGTTTTAAAATAATCATTAATTTGTTCAAATAAAAAGGGATTTCCCATTGCGCCACGACCTATCATTACATAGTCACAACCAGTTTCGTCAATCATATTTTTAGCATCTTCAGGGGTAGTAATATCACCATTCCCAACTATTGGAATGTTAGAAATTTCTTTGAGTTCTTTGATCATTTTCCAATCAGCGCTTCCAGAATATCCTTGACTAACAGTTCTGGGATGAAGAGTGATCATCTGAATACCCTCATCTTCTGCAATTTCAGCAATGTCTCTAAATAGAAATTGACTTGCATTTGTTACTCCAGAACGAATTTTTAACGTTACAGGTTTTTTCACAGCATTAACTAAAGTACTAAAAATTTGCTGAGTAAGGTTTACTTCTTGTAAGAGAGCACCGCCGGCCATTTGTTGAGTAATGTGCGGTGCAGGACAACCCATATTATAATCAATTATATCAAAATAGGGCTCTACAATTTTTGCAGCTTTTTCTAATGCAACAAGATCAGAACCAAATAACTGAATCGATAAAGGACGTTCTTCCTCAGAGTATTCAATAAAATTTTGTATTGTTTGCATATTTTCCTTAAGTTGCTTTTCTTTTGCAATAATACTGTGAATATTTGTAAATTCGGTGACAACCAATCCAGCTCCCATTTTTTTGCATTGTAATCTAAGAGCAGGATCACTCACTCCTGCCATGGGAGCTAGAAATGCCCTACTAGAAAATTTTGGAAGCATATGATAACTTTAGAGCATCAATATATTTACTATTAAAATGTGTGAATTAAATTTAGCATTAATTGTCTGGGCAGCCATCAGTGTCTCTATCACCATCATAATCTTCAGGATCTAGAGGACATAAATCCTTATCATTGATTATGCCATCAAGATCATCATCATGGACAAATCTCTGTTGTTCAGGAGCAATATCTGGGCAGCCGTCATAATCATTATACTTGTTCCAGGTTTCAGGCTCAGTTGGACAGGAATCAATTCCATCATGATAGCCATCTCCATCTGAATCAATTCTTGTTGGTGTTGTGGATTGAGCAGCTAATACATCTGGGCAGCCGTCCCAATCCAAATATCCATTAAAGTTCTCCTGATCATCAATACATGCATCTTTTCTGTCATCAATGCCATCACCGTCAGTATCTGGGAAAGTAAATGATGACACATTTGAACCAGTAGCGTCAGGACAGCCGTCTTCATCTTGATAATAGTTGTAGGTTTCAGGTTCTAGTGGACATGTATCGGACACGTCAATAATTCCATCTCTGTCAGAATCAAGAGTTGAATGATAATTATCGGGACAGCCGTCTTCATCTTGGAATCCATTAAATGTTTCAGGTTGGTTTGGACATGAATCTATATTGTCAACAATTCCATCACCGTCAGAATCAGCTGTTGGTTTATTATCAAAAATGGTATCAGGACAGCCGTCTTCATCTTGGAATCTATTGTAAGTTTCTCTAGCATTTGGACATTGATCAATATTATCTGGAATCCCATCAAAATCAGAATCACCAAATGAGTCATATGCTATAGTATCTGGACAGCCGTCTTCATCTTGGAATCCATTATATCGTTCAGCAATTGTTGGACATTCATCAAATATGTCAGGAATCAAATCATAATCAATATCAGATAATGCAGATTTTGATATTCCTGGAACATCTGGGCAGCCGTCTTTATCCAAGTAATCATTATAGTTTTCTTGTTCATCAAGACATGCATCCCATCTATCATCTATACCATCACCATCAGCATCTGGAAATACATATGACGAAATGGTTGGATCTGTAGTATCAGGACAGCCGTCACCATCTTTGAAAAAATTATAAGTTTCAGGTTCAAATGGACAATCATCTAAAGTATTTGGGATTCCATCCATGTCAGAATCAAGTGTAGTATTTAGTTTATCTGGGCAGCCGTCTGAATCCAAAATACCATTGTAAGTTTCAGGTTGGTTTGGACAATGATCTAAATTATCAACAATTCCATCACCATCGCTATCATATGTAGAAGAATTGTCTCCTATAAAATCAGGACATCCATCTTCATCTTGGAATTTGTTGTATGTTTCTTTATTGTATGGACAAACATCAAATTGATTTAATATTCCATCACCGTCAGTATCTCCAGATATTGCATATTCAACTTCATCTGGGCAGCCGTCATCATCTTGGAATCCATTAAAATTTTCACGTTCTAGTGGACACATATCTACTGAATCTAGTATACTATCATAGTCAGAGTCAATTAATCCATTAGATGATGCACCAATTACATCTGAACATCCATCCCAATCCAGATAGCCATTATAATTTTCAGGCTCATTTAAACACTGATCCCACCTATCATCAATACCATCACCGTCGGTGTCTGGAAAATTATATGGTGAATATGCATCATCTACAGTATCTGGGCAGCCGTCTTCATCCAAGTAAAAATTGTAAGTTTCAGATTCAAGTGGGCATTCATCTAATGTATCAGATATGCCATCTCTGTCAGTATCTCTTAAATTAGAAGCATTATCTGGGCAGCCGTCTTTATCATCAACACCGTTGAATGTTTCAGGTTGGTTTGGACATAAATCCATGTAATCTGGATAGCCATCATTATCAGTATCAGCAATTACCTTTCCAACATCAGGAGACAAATCAGGACAACCGTCTTCATCTTGGAATCTATTGTAAGTTTCTTTTACTGTTGGACAACTGTCAATGTGATCTTGAATTCCATCATAATCAACATCATACCAAGGAACGAAATCAGCTGGGCAGCCGTCAATATTATTGCCATACTGTGGATCATAGTCTTCTAATAGATTAGGACAAAAATCAATAGAGTTTGGAACCCCATCACCATCAGTATCAATTTCTTCATTTGCATAAACGCCACTAGGCAACATACCAATGGTAGAAGTAAGTAAAAGTAAAAACCCTAAAATGTACTGTTTTTTCATTATCTCTGACACAGCTATTATCAGGTATTTATTAAGTCTCGCGTTAAATAGATTCTTAATTAGAATTTACAAAGTATGTTTATGGATCAGGGCAGCCGTCTGTGTCTCTATCACCATCATAATCTTCAGGATCTAGAGGACATAAATCCTTATCATTGATTATGCCATCAAGATCATCATCATGGACAAATCTCTGTTGTTCAGGAGCAATATCTGGGCAGCCATCCCAATCCAAATATTTATTCCAAGTTTCAGGTTCAGTTGGACAGGAATCAACTACATCAGGATAACCATCACGATCTGAATCTGCATAAACAGGAGTTGTTGATTCTGCACCTGGTATGTCAGGACAGCCATCCCAATCTAGATAATCATTAAAGTTCTCTGGTTCATCAATGCATGAGTCCCATCTGTCTATGATTCCATCACCGTCAGTATCTGGGAACTGGTATTGTAAGGTGGTAGTGTCAGCAGTGTCAGGACAGCCGTCTTCATCTTGGAATTTGTTGTAAGTTTCAGGTTGGTTTGGACATTCATCAAAGAGGTCTGGAATTCCATCCATGTCAGAATCTATCTTATATGATTGCTTGTCAGGGCAGCCGTCTTTATCTTGGAATCCATTAAATGTTTCAGGTTGGGTTGGACACAAGTCTAAGTTATCAATGATGCCATCACCATCAGTATCAAATGCAAACTTGTTGTCTGCAACATAGTCAGGGCAGCCGTCTTCATCTTGGTATCTATTGTAAGTTTCTTTAGCAAATGGACACTGATCTAAATCATCATAGATGCCATCAAAGTCAGAATCGGCCACTGTTTGGAAATCAATGCTGTCAGGACAACCGTCTTCATCTTGGAATCCATTGTATCTTTCAGCAATTGTTGGACACTCGTCTAGATGATCCGCTATACCGTCATAATCAGCATCAAGCATATCACCAGCAGTTGTTCCCTTAATGTCAGGACAGCCATCCCAATCTAGATAATCATTAAAGTTCTCTGGTTCATCAATGCATGAGTCCCATCTGTCTATGATTCCATCACCGTCAGTATCTGGGAACTGGTATTGTAAGGTGGTAGTGTCAGCAGTGTCAGGACAGCCGTCTTCATCTTGGAATCTATTGTAAGTTTCTTGCTCAAGTGGGCATTCATCATCTACATCTAGGATTCCATCCATGTCAGAATCTATCTTATATGATTGCTTGTCAGGACAGCCGTCTTTATCTTGGAATCCATTAAATGTTTCAGGTTGGGTTGGACACAAGTCTAAGTTATCAATGATGCCATCACCATCAGTATCAAATGCAAACTTGTTGTCTGCAACATAGTCAGGGCAGCCGTCTTCATCTTGGTATCTATTGTAAGTTTCAGGACTAAAAGGACACAAATCATTCTGATCTAAGAGCCCATCACCATCTATATCACCAACTAATTTGTAAAGAATAACGTCTGGGCAGCCGTCTGTGTCTTCAAATTTATTGTAATTTTCACGATCTAAGGGACATTCATCCTTATCATCTGGAATTCCATCAAAATCAGCATCTGGCGCTTTCAAAGAAATAGCACCGGGTATGTCAGGACAGCCATCCCAATCTAGATAATCATTAAAGTTCTCTGGTTCATCAATGCATGAGTCCCATCTGTCTATGATTCCATCACCGTCAGTATCTGGGAACTGGTATTGTAAGGTGGTAGTGTCAGCAGTGTCAGGACAGCCGTCTTCATCTTGGAATCTATTGTAAGTTTCTTGCTCAAGTGGGCATTCATCTAATGTATCAGATATGCCATCTCTGTCAGTATCTCTTAAATTAGAAGCATTATCTGGGCAGCCGTCTTTATCATCAACACCGTTGAATGTTTCAGGTTGGTTTGGACATAAATCCATGTAATCTGGATAGCCATCATTATCAGTATCAGCAATTACCTTTCCAACATCAGGAGACAAATCAGGACAACCGTCTTCATCTTGGAATCTATTGTAAGTTTCTTTTACTGTTGGGCAATCATCTATGTGATCTTCAATTCCATCATAATCTGCATCATACCAAGGAACGAAATCAGCTGGGCAGCCGTCAATATTATTGCCGTACTGTGGATCATAATCTTCTAATAGATTTGGACATTGATCAATATTATTTGGAACTCCGTCTCCATCAGTATCTATTCCTTCTGCAGCAAAAACACCACTAGGTAGCATGCCAATAGATGAGGTAAGTAAAAGTAAAAATCCTAAAAGAAATTGTTTATTCATTCTGATAACACCTATGGGTCAGGGCATCCATCAGAATCTGTGTCACCATCATAATCTTCGGGTTCAAGAGGACAGAAATCTAGATCATCAGTAATATTATCCAAGTCAGCATCATGTTTGTATCTTGATTGTTCAGGTACAATATCTGGGCAGCCGTCGTCATCTAGATATTTGTTCCAAGATTCTTTATCATTTGGACATAAATCGTTATCATCATAGATTCCATCACCGTCAGTATCTATTCTTATATTTCCGGTTGGTAATGTGTCAGGACATCCGTCATAATCAACATATTTGTTCCAAACTTCATTTTGTGTTGGACATAAATCCATCACATCTGGTACACCATCTCCATCTGAATCAGGTTGAGTGTCATCAACATCTGGGCATCCGTCGTCATCCAGATATCCATTGTAGTTTTCAGCAACAAGTGGACAATCATCATTGACATCAATAATTCCATCATTATCAGTATCAATTACAAATGATTTGAATACAGTATCTGGGCAGCCGTCGTCATCTTGGAATTTATTGTAAGTTTCCTTGGCAGTTGGACATGCATCAATGGCATCTGGAATGCCGTCTAGATCACGATCATTCTTTCCAATATAGGTGTCTGGACAACCATCTCTATCAAGAATTCCATTATAGGTTTCTGGTTGGTTTGGACAATGATCATTGTAATCATTAATTCCATCGCCATCAGTATCAGGTATTCCCTTGTTATCGGCCACAGAATCAGGGCAACCGTCTAAGTCTTGGAATTTATTGTAAGTTTCTGGAGCTAATGGACATTGATCTTGTGAATCAACAATCCCATCATAATCAGAATCCAAACTTGTAATATAATCAGGATAGTCAGGACATCCATCATCATCTTGGAATCCATTGTATCTTTCTCTATCAAGAGGACATTGATCTACTGAATCTAGTATTCCATCAAAGTCTGAGTCAGATTCTGAAGGATTATCAGGACAACCGTCGTGATCTTGGTATCTATTCCAAGTTTCAGAAGATGTGGGACATTGATCTAAATCATCTCTAATTCCATCTCCATCTGAATCTAACACTGCAACATCAGGGCAGCCGTCTTCATCTTGATATCCATTAAATGTTTCAGGTTTTAGTGGACATTTATCATTCAAGTCAGTAATTCCATCTCCATCAAAGTCCATTGCAGATAATCCAGAGACACTGTCAGGACAACCGTCATCATCTTGGAATCCATTGTAGATTTCTTTGGAGGTTGGACATTTATCTAGACCATCGGGAACACCATCTCTATCTCTATCTTGTGTAGAGATAGTATCAGGACAACCGTCTCTATCAAATATGCCATTGAAAGTTTCTGGTTGGTTTGGACAAAGATCTGAATAATCATTAATTCCATCGCCATCAGTATCTGGCATATCTTTACTAGTACCAACATAATCAGGGCAGCCGTCTTCATCTTGGAATCTATTGTAAGTTTCTTTTACTTGTGGACACTGATCAATGCTGTTAGGAATTCCATCAAGGTCAGAATCAACATCACTAGAATAAGGAGGAACATCAGGACAACCGTCTTCATCTTGGAATCCATTATACCTTTCTGGTTCTAATGGACATACATCATTAACGTCCATTATTCTATCACCATCTGCATCATTTAACGTACCATCAAATGAAGGAGCTGAATCAGGACAACCGTCATAATCAGCAAATCTATTGAAAGTTTCAGGTTGGTTTGGACAAATATCAAACTGGTCTGCAATTCCATCACCATCTTTATCATTAAATGAAGTATCTAGTAAAACATCAGGACAACCATCTGTGTCTCTGTAACCATTGTATACTTCAGGTTCTGTCGGACACAGATCAATTTTATCTTGTAATCCATCATTGTCAGTATCAATAAAAGTAAAATCATTAACAGAATCAGGGCAGCCGTCTTCATCTTGGAATCTATTATAAGTCTCAGCAGCTAGTGGACATTTATCTGCAGCATCTGGAACACCATCCCTATCTCTGTCACCAGATCCATATGTATCTGGACAACCGTCTGTATCAAGAATTCCATTAAATGTTTCTGGTTGGTTTGGACACTTATCTAGGGTGTCAACAATACCGTCACCATCTGAATCAGGTAATCCACCTTTTCCTCCATCAGGGGAAAAATCAGGGCAGCCGTCTTCATCTTGGAATTTGTTGTAACGCTCTTTGAGAGTAGGGCATTGATCTATATGATCTTCTATTCCATCAAAGTCTTCATCATACCATGGAACAAAATTGGAGGGACATCCATCTATTGCACCTTCATAATCTTCTTGCAAATTTGGACAAGCGTCAACGGAATCATCAACTCCATCGTTATCCAAGTCATCATCAGCAAAAGCTGGGTTGAGTGGCATACTAGTTAATGTCGTTACAAGCAACAATAGGAACGGTAAAATGTGTATTTTTTTCAATGCCTAAAATTACCCAGAGGATCCAGTAATTAAACCTCACTCTGGAATCGACTTGGATTTTTAATAATTTTGAGAAAATATTTCCATCTTGGTGAAAAACTCGATCAATTTAAGTAAACCGAAACAGAATTTGAACACATGAGTTGCTCAGGTGAAATAATCGAAGAAGATGATCGATTAATTCAGATCAAGCCTGCAATATCTGAGCAATTAAAAAAAGCAAAGTATGGTGTTGCTGATCACTCTACAGTAGAGCTCTGTCATTGGACAAAAAAATCATTCAAGCATGAAGGAAGTTGTTACAAACACAAGTTCTATGGAATTTCAACCCACAGATGTATGGAATTTTCACCAGCTGGCATGCATTGTGAGAATCGATGTGTCTATTGCTGGAGACCAATGGAGTTTTATGATTCAATGAAAATGGAACCAGAACAAGTTGCAGAACCAAAAGAAATTCTAACAAAACTAATGGCTGAAAGAAAAAAACTGATCAATGGATACTATGGAGATTCTAGAAATGACAAACAGAGATTAGATGAGTCATTGTTACCAAGTCATTATGCAATTTCATTGTCTGGCGAGCCAACAATGTATCCAAAATTACCTGAGTTAATCAAGTATCTTAATTCTTTAGAATCAACAAAATCAATTTTTCTTGTAACAAACGGTCAAGAACCAGACATGATTCAAAAATTACAAGACGAAGATGCGCTGCCAACTCAATTGTATTTGTCAACAAATGCTGCAGATTATGAATCATTTATCAGAATAAACAAGCCAAAATATGACGATTCATGGGAAAGATGGAACAGAACTCTAAATATGCTAAAAGATTTGAACACTAGAACTGTCCTAAGAGTTACATTAATCAGAAATTATAACGACCAAAAAGAATCAATTCCGGCATTTGCTGAAATGTTTAGAAAAGCTAGTCCGCACTTTATTGAAATAAAATCATACATGCACATTGGACGTTCCACTAACAGATTAGAACATGCAAATATGCTAGAAATGGAAGAAGTTAAAAAATTCAGTGAGGAGATAGCAAAACAAAGCAGAGTATTTTCAGTAATGGACGAAAGTATTATTTCAAGAATTTCAATTTTACAAAATAATGAACGATATATTGATCGTTTTATTCCTACTTATTCAAATACCAATTAGAAAATTTTTTCAGTGCCTTGTATCTATGAGAAAAATTATTCTTGTCATTCATTTCTGCAAATGTCTTCTTTGAATTTTTTGGAATAAATACTGGATCGTATCCCCAACCTTTTCCTTTTTGTGATCTTGATATCGTGCCATCCAGCTTTCCATCAAATGATTGTAGAACAGATTCATCACAATAAGTTATGATTGAAACAAATTTTGCTTTTCTGTTATTTTTCAAGAGATTAAGAATCCCATCATTACCAATAGTTTTGAAAACATATGATGAATAAGGTCCTGGAAAACCTTTTAGTGAATCAATGAACAACCCGTCATCTTCAATAATTATAGGTTTTTTGAATTTTGAAAATGCATTTTTTGCTTTTCTTAATGCAATTTCATTAAGAGTATTTGATTGAACCTCTTCTAAATCAGATTTTAAAAAACCAAGTGCAATACCAAATCCGTGCAGAATCTTTCTTGCTTCCAGATATTTGTGATCATTTGAAGAAACAAAAAACAGATCAAACGACTTCTGCATATCTACCACGACTTTCTATATCTGAAACAAGTTTAACGATTTTGTTATGGTAGGCATTTCCAACTATAGACTTGTAACCAAGAAGGAAATTTTTCCAAGAAGACTGCATGATTTTTGCGTGCGCACTGTTGAGAATTTCTTTAATTAGCCTCAAATCAACTGCATGATCTTCTGGTTTTATTGTTTTTTGAGACAATCCAAAATCAATCACATAAATCGTTTTCTTGAATAAGATAAAGTTAGAGGTGGTAAGATCACCGTGCATTATTCCATTTTTGTGCAAGATTCCAACCAGTTTTCCAATTTCTTTGGATAATTTAATAATTTTAGATTCAGATAAGTCATGCACAGGAGTTCCAGGAATTTCCTGCATTATGATATATGATTTTTCCAGGTTTACAAAATAAACTAGAGGCGTAGGAATGCCAAAAGTTCTAGCGCTGGATAACATTTGAGATTCTTTTATTGTTCTTTGTTTTCGTATTTTTGTATCAAGTAAAGAATTTCTGTAATTTTTTATTTTTCTAATTTTAAGAATTGCATTATTGTTTTGCCATTGGGTTTGAAAAATGTCAGCCTCTGCACCTTTTTTGATTAATTTCATTAACGTTATATCCAGATGAATTCAATAAAAATTAATCATGGAAAAAGGAGAAAATAGAATAAAACAAGAGGATTGTAGCGAGGATAATTTGGGTGCAGGAATTCTAACTTTAACAAACAAAAGATTGGCATTTGACAAAACTAATGCAAGAATTATGGATTTTTCAAAACATTTTGGTGAAACCGTAATGGATATTCAATTGAATGATATCACAAAAGTTTGGAAAGAAGGATTGTTAATGAAAAAAGTGTGCTTTACTGCAAAAACAAAAGAAGGCGAACAGACTTTCAAGTTCGGAGTGTTTAACACAAAAGATTGGACTAAAAGCATTCAAAGACAAATAGATGAAAACAAAAATCAATAATTTACTTTAACTGTATCTAATCTCCAAGATTGTGTAACAAAAGTATCCTTTAGAGAAGATCCTGATTTGACTTGAGATTCTAAGAGACCGGTCCAACATATTTGACTTCCGCAATCACCTGCATAACGTAAGGGAACTACAAAGAATTTGCAATTGTGACGTTTACAAACATCTTGAAGCATTTCAGATAATCTTTTGTTGGCTGCAACACCACCCACTATCATTAGTTCCCTTTTCTGTGTAAATGACAAGGCACGTTCTACAGCCTCACTAATCATTGCAAAGGCAGTTTCTTGAAGGGAGTAGCATGCATCGGTTTTACTTTTTTTTGCTACAGATTTAGTTGCAGATAGTAGACCAGAAAAAGAAACATCGTTTCCTTTTACAGAATAAGGTAATGTAACATAGTTTGTTGATGTAGATGCCAATTCTTCAATGTTTTTTCCACAGGGAGAAGCAAACCCTATTGATCTTCCAAACTGATCAAGCAATTGACCTAGTGTGATATCCAGAGTTTCACCAAAGACTCTCCATTGTTTGTTCAGAAATGCCAAAAGCATTGTGTGACCTCCAGAAACTAAAAGTACCAAAGGATTTGTTGCGCCAGTAAGTAATTTTCCCAATTCAATATGACCAATTGCATGATTAACAGGGTATATTGGAATTTTGTAAAAAGATGACAAAGATCTTGCTACCACTGCGCCTACACGTAAGCACGGTCCTAATCCAGGTCCTGCAGCGTATGATACAATATCTAGTTCTTTGATTGATGTGTTTGCTTCTTTTAGACATTCAGATAACACTAAAGAACTGTTTTCAATGTGATGACGTGATGCCTCACGTGGATGAATTCCTTCTCCTTCTGCAGGACGATAAATTTTTCTAACATCTGAAAGGATTTTTCCTTTTTTTCCATTTTTTTCAATTATCGCACAAGAAAATGTGTGAGCTGTGCTTTCTATACCCAAACCCAACATATTATCCACGACTTAATGTAGAAACGATTTTGATCACATCGCCATTTTTTAGTTTCTGATCACCGCTAATTCTTTGCTTGGTTTTACAATCAATGGCATGCAAGAATCCCTTTGCAATATCGGCATGAATTAAACTTGCTAAATCTTTTGCAGTAGAATCAAGCGGGAGCAACTTTGCATCAGGTAGAATCACGCCATCTTTGTTAGTTAGTTTGGTTTCATCTTCAACAGGATAAACTACTATGAATTTTAATAAATCAAAAACGGCAGTGTTCAGAATTTTTTGAATTCCTGTTGAAGGTATTTTAGAAAAGACAGATTTTACTAGATCAAGCGCTTTTTGTTGTGGTGGTGGAATTTCTTTTCCATGTACAATTGTAAAATTTGCATCACCTGAAGAATAATTTACAATTCCAGCTTTTGATGCTTTCCTCAATAATAATTCGGTTTCTGCACTACAGGGAACCACACAATCAGAGATTTTTTCAAGAACTCCAAGATCCTTACACAGATCAGCTTTATTTGCAGCAATTATCAGTGGCTTTGTATTTTTTCTTAGTTCTTTAGCAAAGTTTTGGATATCAGAGTCGTTCCATTCTTTTGGATTTTTGGCCATAAATCCAAGTTTTTGCAATACTTCTTGGACCTGAAAATCTTTGACTCCTAAACCACTAAATCGTTTCGCGATTCCATCAACAAGTTTTGCTCGTTTTTGATCTATTTCGCGCGTAATCTTATCCCATTCCCGTTTTAGAATATCTGCAAACCATTGATCAAACTCATCTTGAACAAATGCTATATCTTCCAAAGGATCATGAGTTCCAGCGGGAACTGGTTGTCCTTGAATGTCAGTAGTTCCTGCAATGTCAACTACATGAATCAAAACTTCAGCTTGCCTTGCATCATCAAGAAACTGATTTCCCAATCCTTTTCCTTCATGTGCTCCTGGGACTAGTCCAGCTACATCAATGAGTTTTACTGGAATGAAACGAATTCCATTAACACAAAATTCATTTTCATGCTTAATTTCAAAATGTTTGCACGCACAGTCTGCCTTGACATATGCCACACCAACATTTGGCTCAATTGTTGTAAAAGGAAAATTGCCTGATGGTACTGAGGTTTCAGTTGCAGCTGAGAAAAATGTTGACTTTCCCACATTTGCCTTACCTAGTAAACCAATTTGCAATATTGTCAAAAACTCAATTCTACTTATTAGTATTGCAGAAATCGTTTAATCTAGTTCGTTAGATTTTATATTATGTCATTAGTGATTACTGGAAATCCAGGTGTTGGAAAACACACCATTGCTGAAAAAATTGCTCAGAGATTAGGGTTGGTCATATTTGATATTAACAAAATTGCAAAAGATGCAGGATTGTTTGAAGAAAATCAAGATACAAATGATGTAGATACTGAAATACTAGAAAAAATTATCGCTGAAAAAATTTCTGAAAACAATCTGATTATAGGACATTTGGCACCATATGTGTTAGAAAAAAATCAAGTAAAGAAAATGATTATTTTAAGAAGGAGTCCCTATGACTTGATCAAGGTCTACAAAGAGAGAAGATATCCTGATGAGAAAATCAGAGAAAATACAGGAAGTGAAATACTAGGAATTATTTCGCATGATGCAATTAGTAAATTTGAAGAAAAAACAATTCAGATAGACATTACTGGTAAAACCATCCAAGAAGCAATAGAGAAAGTGATGGTTATGATTTCAGGTAATGAAGGAGATGAAAAAGTAGATTGGCTTGATCTAGTTACAAAAAATAATGATTTGCAAAAATTTTTTGTTGATTGATTAAATAACGCCTTATAGATTGTGAAATTACTTGTTTGAGATATCTAAAACGGATTTGGCTGGAAGAATCGGAACTCTTTATACAAATCATGGCAAAATTGAGACTCCAGCATATGTTCCAGTTATTCACCCAGTAAAACAAACAATCCCGTCAAAAAAGATCAGAGACATCGGTTTTGATTTAGTCATTACAAATGCATACATTACTAGAAATAATTATGGTGATGATGCAATAAAAAAAGGAATTCACAAAGTTATAGATTTTGACGGTGCGATTATGACAGACTCTGGAGGATATCAGGTTTTAGAATACGGCGATGTCAAAGTGTCACCGCCAGAAATGGCAAATTTTGAAAAAGGAATCTTAACGGATTTTGCAATTCCACTTGACAAGCCAACTGGATTTGGAATGCCAATAAAAAAAGCAGAAGCATATGTCAAGCACACTCTTCAAGTTTCAAAACAAACACTTGAGAACAGTGAAGATAATGGTCAAATTTGGATCGGACCCATCCAAGGTGGCGAACATTTTGATCTTGTTGCAAAATCCACAAAGAGTCTGGTCAAAATCGGTTTTCAAATGTTAGCTTTGGGAAGTCCAGTTGAGTTTATGGAATCTTATGAATATAGATTATTAGCACAAATGATAGTTGCTGCAAAAAAACAGATGCCACACTCAATCCCCTTACATCTTTTTGGCGCAGGACATCCACTAACAATACCATTTGCCATAGCTTTGGGATGTGACACATTTGATTCTGCATCATACATGCTTTATGCTAAACAATCAAGATACATCACAGATGATGGAACTAGGTACTTGTCAGATATCACGGTATTTCCGTGCAATTGTGAAATATGCTCAAAATACTCACCTGAAGAATTAAGAAATCTGGATGAAGTTGACAGGATAAATGAATTGGCAATTCACAACCTATATGCCATTAAACTCGAAGTTGACAAAGTAAAACAAGCAATTCATGAGGGAAGATTATGGGAATATGTTATAAAAAAAGCAAGAGCCCATCCCAAATTATTTGAAATGATCGAGGTAATGACTGAAAATTATAAGTTTCTTGGTTTGAGTACACCAAAATTCAAAGAAAAAGCTATTTTCCTATACTCTAAAGAAGACCAATATCGTCCAGAAGTTCAGTCATATCACAATATGGTTAGGAAATTCAAATCAAAGAAAAAGAAATTACTGATCACAAAAGAATCCAGTACAAAACCAGGTTATTTGTCCAATCAATATGTTGGACTGAAAAGAAAGTTCAAAGACTTTGAGTCTATGCAGATATGCCAATACAATCCTATTTTGGGGTTAATCCCAATAGAAATTTCAGACATATTTCCTGCAGCACATCATGAAACGGTTAGAATTAATTTTGAACCAAAAGAATTCCCCGCATTTGAAAAAACATGGAATGATTTTTTTTCAAACAACAAGTTTTTAGAAATACATTATGACAAGAACGATGGGTTTCTAAAACATTTTGTAAAAACTCTTCCAAAAGAGATCAAAAGAAAATCAATTGTTTGATTAAAAATAAGAAAAAAGAATGTGCTAAAAGATTCAGCTTATAGTGCTGCGTCTTCTGCCCAACCTTTGATGAAGATACCGTTTTTGTGAAGAGGTACTGGTTGTCCAGCAGTGTAATTCATTGGTCTCATCCAAAAGATTGATTTTGTTGGGCACACACCGATGCATGCACCATCAGAAATACATCTTTCTGGATAAAATACAAATGCTTTACCTCTCTTCCAGCCTTCAACAGGTTTTACTCTAAGGACATCAGGACCAAGAGTTGTACAGATTTCTACACATAGTGCACATCCGATACATCTTTGTTCATCAATGTCTGGAAGTATTGCTATTGGCATTACAAAATTAATACCGCTTGGTCACTATTTAAACCATGATCGAAAATCATAACTCTGTTATGAAAAAGATCGAATCAAAACATGTGCGTAGAATTTAGATTGAAAAATTTAAAAAACAAAAAGATAACGTGTTTTGCACGTTTATTTTCTCATTGCATCTATTTGACCAGAAGTTACCCAGTCAAGTAGTTCAGCTGAAGAAGGATTAAGGTCTGCTTTCTGATTCATCAGATTGTTTACCCAAATCCAGTTAATTTGGTTTAGGAGTGGTTTGTTTGCTTCGTCACCAGCACGTGTTTTAGCGACGACGGCTTGATCTTGTTGTCCTAACCATTCTTGGAAGCTTCTTCCCATGAGGATCGGATCTTAGCTTACACTAATTAAAGCTTGTGTAGATTCCATTACAAGCATAATGATCGGATGCACTCTAAGAAGGTTTTAACGTCGATAAAAAAGCATCATAATTCTTGAATGTTAAAGTTTTAGGAGCCGCAAACGAAGTTGGCAGATCGGGATTTTTGGTAAATTGTAATGGAACAAATCTCTTGCTAGATTATGGGGTATTGTTTGGCAGAAGGGGGACGCCTCCGCAATATCCGCTTCATGTCAAACCAAAAGATTTGGATGCAATAATTATCTCTCATGCTCATTTAGATCATTCAGGAAATGTCCCATCACTGTTTGTCAGTGGGAATACCGATGTCTATGCCACACCACCAACATTTGATTTATCAAAGTTATTAATTGAGGATATGCTAAAAATTGAAAAAAATTCACATCCATTTGACCTGCCCGAAGTAAACAACATGATGAAAAATGCAAAAGAGATTGGATTCAAGCAGAAAATTACCAAAGGTAATGCAACTTTTGAGTTAAGAGAATCAGGTCATGTGATTGGTGGAAGTACGGTTTTAGTAGAATCAGAGAAAAGACGACTCTTCTACACAGGAGATATCAAGACTCATGGTTCAAGAATGCTTCGAGAGATGGATTTAGACATTGGGGAAATTGACATGTTGATTACTGAGAGTACGTATGCAAAAACAGAACAAAAGCCAAGAAAAGAATCAGAATCCGAACTAATAGAATTTGCAAACGAGGTAATGGATAGAAAAGGAATATTATTCATCCCATCATTCTCAGTTGAGCGTTCACAAGAGATTGCATGCGTTTTACGAAGTTCGAATTTCAAACATAAAATCATAATGGATGGAATGGCATTGAAGGTAAATGAAATAATGTTTAGATATCCAGAATATCTCAGAGATCCAAAAATATTTTCTGATGCAATAAAGAGTGCAACTGCAATTACTGAACATGCAGATAGAAAACGTGCAATGGAAGAACCATGTGTTGTGATATCACCAGCAGGGATGCTAGTTGGCGGAAATGCAGTATACTATTTGCAGCAACTGTCTTTTGACAGCAAAAATGGGATAGCTCTTGTGTCATACCAGGGAGAGGGCACGCCAGGAAGAAAATTACTAGAAACAGGAAAGGTTTCAACCAGAGGAAAAGATCTAAATGTCGAGGCAGAGGTAAGGCAGTTTGAATTTTCAGGACATGCAGATAGAAAAGAGCTGTTTGATATGATCAAAAAAATAAAGGGCAATCCCAAAGTGTTGACCGTTCATGGCGATTCTGAATCATGTGATATTTTTGCACAAGAAATTCATGAGAAATTCGGGTTAGAGGCATTTTCACCTGCAGTTAATGAAGAAATTACTGTATAACATGCAAAAATACAGCACAATAAATGTAGAAAATTCAATTAATAGCGGTCAAGTATTTCTTTGGAAAAAAAATGAAAATTATTGGTATGGAGTAAACGGCCAAGATGTTCTTCGTGTGGATGAAAAAGGAATAATTGATTCTTTTCATAATTCAAGAACAGATTTCTTTAGAAAAAAAGACAATACAGAGAGCATCATAAAATCAATTTCAAAAGATAAGACGGTCAAAAATGCTGTAAAAAAATATCCAGGTTTAAGAATTCTCAGACAAGATCCATTTCAATGTTTAATATCATTTATTGTATCATCAAACTCCAACATACAAAAAATCAAAACTAGTTTAGAAAATTTATCAAAAAAATTTGGGACAAAAGTAGAATATGAAAATCAAGAGTTTTTTTTATTTCCCAAACCGGAGAAACTTGCCAAAGCATCAATAAATGAAATTAAAAGTTGTGGTGTTGGGTACAGAGATAAATTCATCAAAGAGGCAGCAAGGATGATCCTTTTAGAGAAAATTGATTTGGAATTATTAAAAAAATGCAAATATGAAGAATGCAAACAAAGTATTTGTACGATCCCAGGAGTTGGAAACAAAGTTGCAGATTGTGTAATGCTGTTTTCATTAGAAAAATTAGAAGCATTTCCATTAGATAGGTGGATGATTAGAATTTTAGAAAAATACTATTTCGATAAATTTCAGCTAGACACAAAAACTGTAACTGAAAAACAATACGATACTTTACATGAAAAGATTGTTAATCACTTTGGACCTTTTGCAGGTTATTCACAGCAATTTCTCTTTAAAATGGAAAGAGAAAATTACCAGAAGAAGTGGCTGTAAACCCTTAAAATGGTATTAATTGTCAGGTTTTTGGGCTCATAACTCAGCATGGATAGAGTGCTGGACTTCTAATCCAGACGCCAAGGGATCGAAGCCCTTTGGGCCCGTTTACAAAATTATTTATTATTATTTACGTGGGATGTTTTGTGAAAGACATAGAATTCAAGATTAATTTAACTGAGATTCATCCAGATTCAGAAATCAAAGGGACAGTTTTAGTTTCATATCCTGGAAGATATGACGGAGTTGTAATCAATACGCAGATTTTGGATTCAAATGAACATATTGTTTACAAATCATACAATGGAAAAAACATTTCACAAAACGTTTCAAGGTTATTTATCAACAAAGACGTTATGCCTGAAAACAAAGCAGAGTTTACTGCATTGATTAAATTCGAGCCAAAACAAGAGCATGAAGTAAAATTCAGAGCATCAATTATTGAGCAGCACAAAGAAATTGAGAGCCAAATAATTTTTGCAAAGTATTCTATCTAGAATCTACTTATTTCTACAGTAAGGGAACCAGTCATCCATGGATGTGGTTGACAGTGATAATGAACCTCTTGAGGCTCAGTGAACAGAAATTCATATGTGTCGCCTGGTTTGAGAACACCTGATGAGCCAAAGTCTCCACTATAACTATCAGAATGTCTGTGATCAGGAGTAACCGTATGTGCAGTGTCGTCATTATTTTGCCAAGTTACAAGATTATCGACAGTCAATAATACTTCTGCCTTGTTTGGAACATAGTTTTCATTACCCTCAATTACTGCACCTGGAACTATTTCAATCAGCAATCCTTTTTCAGGATGTAAGATGTGTTCATCAACTGATGGCTTTGCCAATGATTCTGGAAGATAAAATGAAGTGTAAAAGACTACAGATGCAGACATGCCGATAATTAATGCAATTACTCCAATTCCATATGCATGACTTGACGGACCACTCATAATTTTTTTACGCCTCCAAAGTTCTTATAAAGTTTCTTTAGAATCTTCGAGATCATGGTTTGTTAAGATCTCCAGAACCAACATTCAGATTGTTATCTGCACCAACTCCCAAATCTGCCTGAGTCTTTGGTGTTGGAACCTCAGGTGCTAATTCTTTTGGTTCTGGCTTTCCTTCAGGTAAAGAATCACCTTTTGGTAGTTTACTTTGTTCTACAGATACTGGTTCTGCCAGTTTTGGTTTTTCATCCTGTACTAGAGTAGGTGGGGGTGGCGGTGCACTCTTTTCTTGACTTAGTGCATATCTGTAGATATGGAAGAATGCTGCAAACACCAACAGAATAATTCCAACAAAGAATAATGAAATGTTCTTCATTCCAATTAATGCGGCATTGTATGCTGCAATGTTTAGGAACACTTGGAATGCCAAAAGCGCAACAAGTAGCCAGTTAATCCATTTTTCAGAAAGATTGATTGTGGCCACTTTTTTTGGTCCTGTACTTTTTGCAAGTTTTGATTTTCTTTCAGCTTCATTTGCAAGTTTTATCATCATGTATGTGAATCCAAATCCAAGTGGCACCATCAAGATCATTGTCGAATAGAAGAATATCGGATCAATGACCAAACGCTCTACTAGCGGAACTGATACATCCGGAGAAATGTAGAATCCCCAATATGTTGTAACCATAATTTGGGCAAGGCTAGTAATGCCAAATGCAGTGATGAGCGGTCTGTCTCTCCACGAGAATTTCTTGTATCTGTCTATGAAGGGTATCAATACCAACGATATGATGAATAGTAAAGGCCATAACAATCCCGTAACAAATTTGTCATACTGTGTTCTCATGAATGCATAAATTCCTGTCAGATACCATTCAGGAACAGTTACACCTGGCGGCACTGTTGGTTCAAACTTGAATCCCATATCAATCGGGAATACGCCTCCAGTGATGAGAATCGCGCCACCTATTGCCATCACCATAGGCACATCAAAGACCAAAAATCTTGGAAAGTGGACAGCCATCAGTCCAAGCATCACAATAGGTAACAAGAATACGTGTTGAGCATAGAATCTTAATACAAAGTCTGAGAATCCACTGCCTAACGCAGCGTCACGGATTGTCGGACCTGCAACAGGAATCGAAGTTGTCAGAGATGCTGCAATGCTAATTGCAAGTTCTGCTCTTTCACTGAAAATAACATCATATCCAGTAAATGCTTCAAGAATTGTTACAACTCCAAGAATGACTCCCGTCATCCACAGAACTTCATTTCTGATTTTGTATCTTCCACTAAAGTATTGGTAATACATGTGAAGTACAGCCAAGAGAACCATTGCGTTGGAACCATGATAGTGAATATTTCTTATGTGAAAACCAAATGGAACTTCGTCGTTAATGAATTGGACACTATCCCACGCCCTATCCAACATTGGTTGATAGTAAAACATGAGAAGAGCTCCTGAAACTCCAAGTATGATAAACACAGTAAACGTTAGCATTCCCAAAAATCCAAAAGGACTTACAAATCTTGCAGGAAATGAAAACTTGATTGCAGTAAAGATAGTTCTATCTACACCATCCCAAAGCCAGTAAAAAAAGCCAACAGCTCCGGTTCTTCTCTCAAGCGAAGCGGCCATATCCAATTACTCCATTATCATTTGCGTTAAACTTTGGTGGTAAAATAAATACAAATCCATCAGAATCTATCTCAAGAGTCAATTGAGCTAATGTGTTTGATGGTGCAGCTTGCACTGATGCCGGACCAACAAAAGCTGTTCCAGTAACTGGATCATACATACTGCCATGGCAGGGACATTCGCCTCTCTTTCTTCCCTCATCTGGCCAATATTTCCACAAGCACCAAAGATGCAAGCATATCATACTGTATGCTCTAAGAGACGATGTGTCTTTTTTTCTTCCACCTAACTCTTCAGGAAGTCTGATGAATTGCCATTTACGAAATGCTTCAGCATCAAGTGCCGCATCACCAGTTGATGGATATGTGATTACTTCGGCGTGATTAATTGGATACGTATTGATATTTGCCTGAGTGCCATCAGGTAAAATTACGGGGACTTTTTCAAGTGATGCCTGATTTGGATTTGGCATGAAATTGCCAAATGGAACAAACGGAGCAAATGCTAGTCCAGTTCCTGCGGCACCCATCAACTTTAGAAAGTCTCTTCGGGATAATCCGTCAGACTTTTTTGTCCCCAGTTCTGACATTCAAGCTGACGTACTCGCCAAATTGCTTATAAACCTTGTTCAATTATTTGGGAGGTTTTTGTCTAATGATAAAAATAGACAGTATTCCGATCGCAATGCCAATGCCAACGCCAATTGCAATTCCTGTACCAAAAGATGAATCAGATTCCAAAGGCAGGGTATACTTTTCAACAATGATAGTTTCAGGGATTTGAGAGGGCGAAGTAGCTTCTTTTTCAGAGACTAATTCAGATTCAATTTGTTGATTTTGAGATGTCATATTAGAGGAAATGTTTGTAAATTTAGCTGCAAGCGTGATTGGTTCAGTTGTAGAATTTCCACCAAACAAGGTTGAATGTGTCAAAAGTGTGTAGGTACCCGTTTGATTAATTGGGATGAAAAGAACCGTTGAAGTCTCGTCTTTGTTTTTTACTGGAAAAAAACCACCTCCCTGACTGAATATAGAATTGCCAAGCCAATCAAGTGAAGGCCATTTAAGAAAATGGCCAAACACACCAGAAGGTACATTGGTTTGAATTATTTTTCCTTGCGGATCCATCACAAATACTGCAAGATTTGTGTCATCACTGGTCCATGAAAGCTCAATTGCTCCAGAATTAATTGATTCGTTTTGGATATCAAAATAATATTGTCTCCAGTCTCCTGTCATGTATCTATTAACCATGTCAAATGCACCCTTTGTGTATCCGTTTCCATAAATAACATCGTCACTTTGTTTTCCTTGAATCAGTATTGTTGTATCATTTTCAGTTATTGGCTGTTTAATTACAAAAGACACTGGAGCATTAACTGTGTGTCTGTCACTTTCAAAAGTTAGGAATCCTTGATAGACTCCTGTCTGCAAATCATTTGGAGTAATTAGTGTGACATTAATGGTACCAGTGTCTTTTGCAGGAACAGTAATTGTTTCAGATTCAGGCCAGAGCATGGACCATTTTTCTTTTTGATAATAACTTGCAGAGATTGTATAATCCATCGAAGTTGAATTTTGTTTTGTATCACCTAGCCAATAAGAATGTCTTGTTGGAACTGGATAAACTCCAACTAATGGTATTCCGTCAAACTTTTTATCAGGTTCTGAAACTCTTAACTCTTGAACCGTTCCCCATGAACCAGCTCTATTTATCATAGATAATTCATTGCTGGTAATTTTTGTGTCATTATTGTTATCAAGCCAATCATAAAGGTACAATGAAGAGATTTTCAGATCATCAGCGTATACGTCAGACGTACCGTTCATAAAATCTGCAAATGGAAAATTCACATTAACTATCATTAATACAGATTCGTCTGGAATTGGATTTTGATCATCAAAGAAATCGCCAATCTTTTCATGATTGGTTACATCAGATAGTTTGACATAGTTTGGAATGAATGCATCAGTTTTATTTAAGATAGAATCGTGTTGTCGTACAACAGTTTTTCCGTCATATTGATTTTTTGTAATCAGAGATAGCGTTTGAGATTTTACATTAATTAAAAGTTCTTCATCAGTTGGATTATTAATTGTAAAAGTGGCAGTACTTCTATCTCCGGGATTCAATTGTCCGCCAAACCAGCTAGTCATAGGAAGAGATGACGAAGAAAGTTGAAACTGGTCAAATCCTATCTTAGTTGAATTGATATTTTCAATTGCAGGTTCAAGAATTTTTTTGATATTATCATATGATTTATCATTATACACTATGAAAACTCCGTCATCACCATGAACATAATTCAACGCAGTTTCAACATTTATCAGGCCTGAACCTTGAGTGAATGGATCGTTTTGAAGATCTGTTGCAGTTGACATTAGGATGTTTTTAATTAGAAATGGATCATAATCTTGAGATTGTTTTCTCATTTCCTCCATCAATATTGCAGCGCTTCCAGAAACCAATGGAGCTGCCATGCTGGTACCTCCAAATAATGAGAAAGATTCTTCCTTGGAGTCTTTTTTAATTTTCAAAACATTTGATGGTGTAAAACCGTGTGCACCAATGCTCATAATGTCAGGTTTTGGATCACCAATGGAGCCTGGGCCTCTGCTTGAGAAATCTACAACGTCATCATGATAAATAGTAGAATTGCCAAATCGGGGCTGGTCTTTGAACGGACCATACCCTACAAAGACATTGTTAGTTGTAGCGCCTACTGAAATTCCAAATGGTGATGCATTTGGCAATCCAATTGTCCCGTATCCATGTCCGGAATTTCCTGCGCTTGAAATTATTGTTATTCCGGGATAATCATCATCTAAGGAATGCGGAGTCACAAGTGCACTTAGAATCAATGACAGCACATCCATTCCAGGAGATGCATTAAAAGAAGGGAATGTTGAAACTCCCCAGCTGTTAGAAATAATATCAACTTTGGGCTCACCTGAGAATTTCCAATTGTGATCTTTGTTTTCAAATCCTGCAGACCACAACCAACCATAAACTGTATCACCAAACCAGAGTGCCTTTACAGGTACAATCTTTGCATCAGGTGCAACACCAATAATGGAATGTTTTTCTGTATTGTTGTAAATGTCATATACTTCGTGACCTCTTGAGGTAATGGAAGCTGCACTTGATGTTCCATGACCCATAAAATCGCTCATTAGACCAAAAAAGTTTCCATCCGAGTCCAATGCTGGCAGTATCGTTCCATTTATTGCTTGTAATGAATCATCAATGTCAGTTACATTGTTTCTAATCACACCATAAACATCAAGAACTTGTGCACCAAATGTTCCTGCACTGTAATCATTTTTTCCATCATTGTTTGAATCAAATACTAGAAACTCTTTACCACTGCCCAACACAATAGGTTTTTCATCAGTAAAATCAAAATCATAATTTGGTGTCTGGCCTTGCTTTAGATCAAATCTAGTGTAGTCTTTCCAAGAGGTGCTCATATCTGAAATTATAGTATCATAAATTCCAGGGATAAACGAATCAACTACAAGAACCGGTACAACTTGTATTCTAGCTTGTGGTCCTTGTGTTGCTCCCTGATAGATTACACCAAGATGATATATTCCACTTTTTGATTTTATGTAATTTCTATTGTCTTTTCCAATCTTCATATCTTTGTCTAATATTCCTTCAAAAATTGGCGAGGTGCCAAGCTGTGGAAAAAACGAATTGTAAATTGGAATCTTACTTCCCTTACCTCCTTGAGACACATCAAGGAAAACGCCGTCTTTATTGACATATACAGATGAAGTCATATCTGACGGAAGGGGTTTGCTGTAATTTCTGATAATTTCATTCTCATCAATATAGGCAAAGAAAGTAGCATTTGTCAGAACAATTCCCTGTCCGTCAGGATCAAGCATGATTGGGTGATTGATTTTGTCTCGTGCAAGTGAATGCTGGATGTCAGGATTTGAAAAATCAACCCCAGTGTCTACAATTGCTATTATTGTTCCGTTACCTGAGGCGCCATATTTTTTTTTAGCATCACTTGATCCTGTTATCTTGCCAATTCTTGAAGAATCTGAAATTATCTCATCAGATGAATGAAAATCCAATTTGTAATCCTCAATGACATGGTAACCTTGTGCTACAAGATTAGACACAGATTTTTCAGAAAGAACAGAGACATAGAAAAAACCAGTATCAGATTGGATCCCATACAATGAATTGTTTTTTAAAAAATCAATATCTTGTGTGTCTGTGCCAAAAATCAGATATCTCTTAAAATCATTTTCTTTAAAAAAAGTATAATCCATATCAAATATTTCAGAATCAAAAATAGGTGTAACCGAATGATCATCTAAAATTAAATCTCCAGTTGTCGCATACGAGTTTGACAATATGGATGAAAGCAAAATCATTGAAAAGAAAATGGCCGCTTTGGGCATCCAGTTAAATTGTTTTTCTTGCATTATTATAACTATCTTCGTCGGGTAAGAATTGCTACTTGCAGTGCAACAATTAATCCAATTGATGCAATAATTGGCAACATTAGTGCGTTGAGTTGGGAGGAAGCCTCAGTGATATATTTTACAGATGTTGAAATTGTTCCAATGTTTTCATCAATTTGAATACTTGCGCGTTTTAATGTTGTATCAAATCCTGCTATTTCAGATTTAAGAACGTCAAGCTCTTCTGATGTCTCATCCAAAATTGAATTTAGTTTGATTATTTGCTCTGAAATTCCACCAAGATCTTGACTTAGAACATTGGTTGCAGCAGAACCATGAGATGTGGTTCCTTGAGTAAAAGCAACCACATGAAACACATGTGTCCCTTCTTCTCTAGGAATATAGTCAACATAGTACAATCCCTGATGAAGAGTCTTAAATGAATTTGATAGAGGGATGGAAATTCCAGAAGGCAGATGAACATGTGTTGTTCCCAATAATTCCGCAGGTTCATTTCCAATTAACAAACCATCACTGGTAGTTTGTACAAATACTCGAATTGGGTTATTTATTGCCGCAGTTTCAGGGGCAAAGACCAGTGTATTTACAATTCTTTCTACTGGTACATCAACGAGATCTGTTGTGGCTGAAAATTTTACATCAATCTTTTGTGAGATACCGTTTTGCTGAGTACTGATTACTTCCACAGTATATGTCCCAAAAGGAAGATTTGTGGATGGCTGGGGCCAAGTCATCAAACCATAATTAAAAGAGCCGTCTGATTTAGTGGTTATCTGGTCAAATTTTGCAATGGATTCATCAGGGGCAAATATTCGTATAATCAAATTTTCTTCAGGCAATCCCTTTCCATAAACTTGTAAGGTATGAGATGGAGCGTATACTTTGCTGTTTGTAAATAATTCCAGTTCTGAAAATGAATTTGGTGTGTTTACAATTAGTAAAACAATCAAAATAGAAAATAGAATTTGAAATTTCATTTTAATTAATTGTTAATTATCTCCTAGATATTGCTTCTGGAAAAATTGTCTACAACTTACGTTAAAGAAGATTCAAAAAAAAGAAAAAAAGGATAATGTGAACTAGTTTTCTTACTGTACAGTTATTGTTGTGCTAACTGGTGGTGATAATGCCGTAGGATTATCAACTGATTCCCAGACAAATGCGGTTGCTGTGTAGCTACCACTTTGGGTTGGAATCCATGATAATGCTGGGCTGAATGATTGACCAGCAGATAGTGAACCTGTAATCCATGCTAGTGAGACTGTAACACCGTTACCATCCTGAATCTGTACCAAGTATGCAAATGCTTGCTCTCTATCCTGACCATTTGCTAAGTCAGCACTGATTTGCACCTGTTGATCAACTGCAACAGTATCTAAACTGTTACCGAATGCGTCAACTGTTCTCAAGTTAGCAGCTGGTGCTCTCTCAAGAGGTGGTACGACAGTACCGATTAGTGAAGTGGCAGTAATATCAAGTTCATCTGCAGTTGTGTATGGATCAGGTAGTGTATTGTCCTCATATTCTGCGGTGACAGTGTCACCTTCTGCGACTCTGAGTCTGTGACCAGAAGATTCGTCAGTAGTTGTGAAGAACACAGTACCTTCGAAGATTCCAGTTGCCTCATTAGTCTCAGTTACAGTAAGGTCAATACCTCCGGCATCGGAGTCAGACCACACATCGACATTGAAGTTGTCGACTGATTCTGGATCTAAGTTCATGTCTGGGTCAATAACTCTTACAACACCTGTTCCGCTTGCTGGATAACTTGCTTCAAGCCACTGAACTTCACCAATATTCCATCTGATAAGTGCTGAACCGACTACGGTTTCATCCTCTGAGAATTCAAAGGAGACTGTAAGTCCGTCATCATCATCAGTTTGTAGGAATCCGTCTGTTGGACCTGTGCCATCAGCGGAAGTTCTTGGATTAGTATCACTACCATCAACGCCATCTGCATCGTGGGTAAATCCTGTAAGGATTACTTCACCAGTGAAGATGCCGGTATCAGTACCAGTTTCGACAAGTTTGTAATTGTCAATATCAAATCCTCTGGTAGCAACTCTAATTGGATCAGAATCGGTATCACCGATTTCGTCAACTAAGTTACTATCAAAGTTGTGATCTGGTGCGACAATAGTAATGTATACTTTATCAGTCCATGTGTAAACTTTTTGGTCAAGTTCTATGGTTGCGCCAAAGTTTGAAGTGAAGATTGTCAAGTTGACATCTTCATCTTCGTTACCAACATAATCAGCTCCTGATGGACCCCAGTCAGTATACTCGAGAACAATTTCTTCTCCTCTTTCTAAGTTATCACCACCTAAAGTGTTAGGAATCTCGATGACTATCTGGAAGATACCAGTAGAGTCACCTGTTTCTCTAAAGCTAAGTGGTTCTGGGTCAAATGCGGCTCCGTTATTAGATGCTGAACCACCTTTATTACCCATGGTAAGTGTGGCTGCATCAGAGTCCCATTCGATCAAGTCCAAGTCATATGTCTCAGCCTGGTCATTGTCCAGATCAAGGTCTGGTTCAATGAGGGTCAAGATCATGTCAGAGCCGATAATATACACAGATTTGTCAGATTGTAATACACCGTTTCTTAGGTCAAAAGTAGCAGAGTCCGTTACAGTATTTGGATCACCTGAAGCATCAGCTGGATCAGTATACTCTACTTGGAGAATATCTCCTTGTAGGATACAGTAATCACCTGTGCTTGGGGCGGCGTCAAATCTGTTCACATAACCATTGTTACCATTGTTGGCAGTGCCATCAATTGGAACATAGTTATCTGTATTTGGACATGTGCTGCTTGCTGGACCATCAGTATATCTAATTAAGATATCAGATTCAAATATTCCTGCGTCTGGTGCGATTTCAACCATTGGACCGAATTGTCTAATGTTTTGTGTACCAGTTGTGGAGTTGTTTCCACCAACGTCAATGTCCCCTGCTACTGCAGTTGGACCACCAGCATAACCTAAGACTACTGTACTAGCGCCTCTGATAACAGAGAGCTTGACAGGTCCTAATGTGGTACCGGCTTTATTTTGAGCAATGGTATCTTCACCACTTGCGGAAATATCAAAGTCTGGATCGTTAACTCTAACGTGGATAGTCAGACCACCTTTTTCAAGGAATTCACCTGTCTGCAGACCGGCTGTTGTATCCATTCCAGTTTGGTGGATTGGGAACAGTGATCTACTTGCTGGGGAACTTGATGTATTGGTGTCATATCTAGCCGGTGTACCAAATGGTACTGGATAGACTGTTCTATCTAGACTGACGGATCCTGTATTTGCACGAACTCCTGCGGAGTCGCCAACTTCGATGATTTCACCAGATGCGTCTCTAAAGTCAACATAGTTGACTTCAATGTCAAGACCGGTGGCAGATTCAGATGCTGTTGCACCTGATCTACACCATGCTGATGGGATTTGGAAGGAACCAGTAAAGATACCAGTTTCGACGCCAGTTTCAATTAGTGTGAAACCAGTGGCGGCTAAACCAGCATCAATTGCAGAATCTAATCCACAACTATTGGCTGCTGTCCATCTTTCATCATCAAATGTGATATCTAGTAATCTACCGAGTTCGTCACCATTAGTTAATGTAACAGATGTACCTGTACCGTTAGCAGCACTTCCGCTACCAACAGTATCTCTGTTTGCATCACTAGCAGTTGAAACCACGGTAAAGATATCAATAAGATCAGAGTCTACGTTAAGATCTAAGTCTTCTAGTGTAACTATAACTGTGTCAGCAGTCTTGTATGAGCTTTGGTCAAATGATACTACTCCTGAATGAGATGGAGCTTCTTCTTGATCAGCAATTTGTGTTGAAACACCGTCTCCACCTAAGTCAAGATAATTAACTCTTGGTGAATCCTCATCAGTCAAGTCTTCAATCACGATGAAATTTGGATCATCGGCAATTGGAGACAAGCCACTATAGGTGTTAACATCGTTGATGTTAATTTGGTTAACCATGATATATTCAAGTGAACCTTCAAAGGTACTTGTATTATCACCTGTTTCTTCTAATTCAAGTCTAATGATTTGGTTAGCAATTCTTTCGTCTGCTTGGAAACCATCATCCGTGAAACCAAATGAGAAGAAGTCCATAACAATTGGTTCGCGTGCATCAAGTGTAACTCCTGTGTTGTTTAACACAATAGCTAAACCTAAGTTTGTAGATGCATCAGCTGTCGAATCGTCAAACAAAGCAGCATTCATTGCTGCACCATTCAAACTAACGAATCCCTGGCTTGCTCCATTATCAACTAATGCAAGAGCATTGTTGGTAGAGTTTGCATTATAGAGTCCATTATTGTTTAGAATTGGCATTGTATCGTTAATGAGATAGATTCCTACTGTTCCAGAGGTAGCACCCAAAGATCTAACATCATAATTGAAGAAATTGAAACCTGTGAAGGTGCTCAATCTATTATCTCTTATGGTTTGTGCTAGTTCTTCTTGTGTTGTCTCTAGATCAATAAAGATGCCTTTTACCAATCCTGGTGGGGCGTTATTAACGGCACCAGAACCTGTAACATTCAAGATTCCTCTTTGAGAGAAACTTTGTACAGTTAAAACACCAGTACTGTTTGCAGTAGCGATTGTGTTAACACCTAATGAGGTGGTTGTACCGGCTGCTGCTACTTGGTAGTTAACTGTTGAGTTTGTTACAAATACTCTAAGTGATGAATCACCTTCACCTAATGTGAATGGATCACCAGTTGCTAGAGATGGTATAAGACCAACATCTATGTTGTTTAAATCTAAATCTTCATCTACTCTACTGTTCTTGTTTGCATCGCTATCAACTAAGACTACTGGAATCTCTTCACCAGAGGTCCATTCATCATCAGTTGGTTGTATATCAATTGTTGCAAAGCCGAATCCCACAAGTATTGATTTTGGTGTCTCATTGTAATCAATTGTAGCAGAAGTGCCCCTTAAGGCATTACTGGTTATTTTGAATACGGATTTATCTGATTCATCATATGTTCCAAAGACACCGCTGTTTGGTCCTTGTTCTGTAATTGTGACTGGGTTAGTACCTGCTGCTAGACCACCACCTGCATTATTTGTAGCACTACAAGTAGTAGCTACTTGTGCATTGGTACAAGTGATGATAGAGTCATCATTGTCTTGTATGGTTAAAACTGTGTTAGCTGCACCTTGTGTGTTGGTGTTTACTCTCAAGACACCGTTATCCTCAATCATCATGTTTGTGAGATTTCCGGAAATGTCTATGATTCCACCACCAACGCCAGCACCGGCTGCTAGACCGTTTTCATCGAAGACTTGGTAGTTTGTACTCAAGCTTCCACTTGCAGTTCCAAATGTCCAAGAATCTTCATCAGTTGGGTCAATGTTTAACCAAAGGTCAGTAATAGTTGCATGTACTTGTGCATCACGTGTATATACTGTACTATCTACAACTGCACTGGCAAATTGATCTACAGAATCAAAAGTTAGTGTTGTTGATTGAACACCACCACCTTTGTTGTACTGAACAACAACGTTACCAGTTGGGTTTAGATTGTATAGTTGTACGAAAGGCCAGACATGATCAAAGCCATCTACGTTAGTACTGTTGAGACCAATTTGCCCATTTGTATCACCAGCTAAGGTGAGGTTTGGATCCTTGGCTTCTCTAACGACATTGATGGTTCCATTTACTGACGCGGTGTTAGCACCACCACATTCTAGTGTTAATGCTGCACCAGTTGCAGTACCGTTAGAACCACCACCATTAGCTCCGGTGAATGGTAATGCAATACCTACTGTCTCAGCAACTGAAAATCCAACTGCTGCATCGGTTCTTGAACCAGTAGCACATAATGTACCAAAGTCCAATCCATTGCCTGCTGGAACTGAAGCTGCTGATGTACCACCACCAATAGCGGTAAAGTCAGCGATAGATGCTTGTTTTCTGTCTGCAAAGTAACCATACCAGTTACCGTCGACGGCTTGAACCATTCTAAGTTTTTTACCGTTTACTGTAACGTCTGGTTCACCCTTTGCCTCATCTGTGTCATTAATGTCTGAATCAATTACCACGACTTCAATTACTTGAGGTCCTGACATGTAGTTATCAAACTGTGAGTTTTCTGCGGAAACAAATAGGTTAGCGTTGGCAGCAAATGCTACTGGCATCATAGATGGAGCAGCAAATGTCAAACCACCGGCTAACATAATTGTCATTAATGTAAGACTAGTTATTTTACGTCCTATTTCGTTATTCATGTTATTAGCATTTTTCTTTAAAGTTTGTATTTAAGCCTAATGGACAATTTGTCCACAATATACGCGGATCTTGTGATTATTTTACATTATTTTGAAATTTTATGAATTTTCTATAACATTTGAATATAAATGTCATATTTCTTCTTAAATTAATCAAATGATCCCCATATATTTCATTTATTTCTAATAATTTATGTAAATTTTACAGACTATTTTATGCCTTGATCTCTTTTCCTAAGAGGCTTTTATACAATGCAATAGCTTCTGCCTCATCTTTTGGACCAACAATGACAGCCGATCCCTTCTTCATAAAACTTACAGACAATTCATTAGTTCTCATCGATAATCCCAAGTTTCCTTGATTATCTACAATGAATCCTTTCTCTTTTGCAATGTCAGTTACATTATTTACATCAAGATCAAATGTTTCAGTTGGAGTAATAGAGTATGTTCGCTTTCCTCTGTTTCTGCCACATAGTTCTTCCAAAATTAATTCTTCTTTAGGAATGACTTCAAGTTTTCCTGTTCCGCAAATTGGACACTCCTCAGCTCGAAATGTTCGGACACTGTTAAAGTCAAGATTTTCCAAATCAATGTGAAGTATTTTTTCAGACAGACTTGGTTTTTTCCCAATAATGATTTTTACAGCTTCTGCAACTTCTATTCCACCAACTATAGACAGTATTGATGGGTGAACACCCTCAATACTACATGTTGGCATTGTATCCTCATTTAGATCAGGGAACATGCAATAATAACATGCGGATTCCTTTGGTAAAATAGTAAATGCTTGTCCTGAAACCCCAACTGCAGCTCCTGTTACAAATGGAATTCCAAATTTTACACACGCTTTGTTTAACGCATATCTTGCATTGACACTATCAAGTGCATCAATTACAACGTCACATCCTTCAACTACTTCAAGTGCCGTATAATCATTAACAGATACAGCTAATGCCTCTATGTTACAATCAGGGTTTAGCTTCTGTAATTTTTTTGCAGCTACTTCAACTTTGATTTGGCCAACATCATCCTCATCAAACATTGTTTGTCGATGCAAATTTGATAATTCAATTACATCTCTGTCAACAATTCTTAGAGTTCCAACTCCCATTGCAGCCAACCTTGATGTAATAGGATTTCCCAAACCACCAGCTCCAACAACACAGACTTTGGAGTTTTTTAGTTTTAGTTGTCCATTATAACCAATCTCTTCAAGCATTACTTGTCGTGAAAATTTGTCAAGCTCTTTTGCAGATAGTTCTTCAGAACCACCAGCTACTGCAGGCAAAATGTAAACTTCATCACCGTCTTTTAATAAAGTGTCCATGCCGCTAGAGAATTTTGCATTCTTTCCATTGATGTAGATGTTAATCAATGAGCGTGGAACACCATCACTTTCCAAAACTCTTCGCTTAAAGTCATCACCCATTAATTCTGAAATTTTTGCAAACGCGTCAGTAAGGGAATCAGCTGAAATCTCAGTCTTTTTCTCCCCTCCGCTTTGGTTCAAAACTGAGGGTATTGTAAATGTGATATTTGCCATTAGTTTACTACCGCCGATATTTCTGATATGTCTGCTTTTAGTACGTCAGGTTTTTTCAAAACTTCCATGATTGATTCTGTTGCCTTTAGACCATTGCCAGTTACGTAACAAACCACTTTGTCATTTGCGTCAATCTTTCCTTGTTCTACCATTTTTTGGAGAACAGAGACTGACACTCCACCTGCAGGCTCTGTGAATATTCCTTCAGTTTGCGCAAGTAATAAAATTGCATCAAGTATTTCCTTGTTGTTACATTCTTCTGCAAATCCATTATACTGTGCTAAACGTTTTAGAACATATCTGCCATCACCAGGATCACCAATGGCTAGACTTTTTGCAATGGTGTCAGGATTCTCAACTGGAATCACTGCTTTAGAATTTTTCTTAAATGCGTCAACTATAGGTGCACATCCATGTGGTTGTGCTGCAATCATATGCATGTTAGATACATCATTAATCAATGAAACAGTTTGTAGTTCCTCAAATCCTTTACAAATAGCATTAAGCATTGCACCACTTCCTACTGGAATTATAACTTGATCTGGTACTTGCCAATCAAGTTGTTCTGCAACTTCAAATGCAAATGTTTTAGATCCTTCCACATAATGAGAACGCATGTTAATGTTTACTATTCCAATTCCTTTGCTGTCACCAATTTGTGCAGCAATTCTGTTTGCATCATCGTATGTTCCATCAACTGCGATATAGTTTGCACCATAAGATAATGCCTGTGTGATTTTTGCCATCTCAATGTTACTTGGAGCAAATACATGGCAAGGCATTCCAGCTTTTGCTGCATGTGCTGCAGTAGCTGACGCCAGATTACCAGTAGATGCACAACCAACAGCAGACAATCCAAATTCTTTTGCTTTTGATACTGCAACTCCTGCAGGTCTATCTTTGAATGAAAATGTTGGATTTACAGAATCATTTTTGATGTAAAGATTGTTTAGTCCTAATTTTTTTCCAAGATTGTCAGCCTTAATTAGAGGAGTCATGCCAGCGCCAATGCTGACAATATTTGATTTATTCTCTACAGGCAGCAGTTCAAAATATCGCCAATAGGTATGTTCACGATTTGTAAATGTATTTCTAGGGAGTGCAGGAAAGTCATATTTTACATCAAGGGGTCCAAAACACTCATCACAGATATACTTGAAAGCATTATCATAGTCTTTTTTGCATTCCCTGCATTGCAACGATGTTTTAGTCAAGATCAGTTTTTCCTCACAGAACATAGATAAAAAATCCTAATATCAAGTTAAGTAATACTTAATTCTATTCAATAAAAATATAGTGGAAAATTTTTGCTGAAATATAAAAAAATTGATAAAAAACGCTTAAACATGAAAAAACCTCTTAAAAGAAGCAATTATTGAAATTTCTCAATTATGAGGAAGGTTTTTAGATATTTTCACAAAATTCCTATCATTGAAAAACATTGCAAAGATCGGGATTCTGGTTGGATCAGGATTACTAATAGTTACAATGATAATTACAATGATGGTAATTATGAATCAGAGTGAAGAAACAGGATCAATGGAAGTTGAAGATGCAATGGATAAGGAATTAGTTCCAGTTGAAGAGAATGCCGAAGTTCAAGAGAAATTAGATGAGATAGAAAAAATCAATTTAGAAAATGAATATTCACCAAAAGAGAGAGAATGGCTTACATCAGGACCATTTCAAATTGATCGTAGTGAATATGTTTTAGGTGAGAAAATTTTTCTAAGGATTAACGGAATTAGTTATGATGAAAAAGGGCAGATAGTTTTTCTCAGACCATTAAATAGCAGTCATTACTCTGTTTATTGGACTATTCCATTTGACGGTGCTGAAAGACCAGCATTCAATTATTATCTTGAACCTCAGCTATCAAAAATTAAAGGATATTGTTCTGTAGAGGATTTCATCGGGGATTGGAGGGTGGTGTTCAGAGGTACAGACTATCCAAATTTAGAATTTAAAATTACCGAAGATATTCTTCCAGGTGAAGAGGATAGTTATGAATCAGTATGCTAGTTTATTTTTCTAATGAATTGTGAAAGCATACTTTTTCACCCAAATGACAAGCTGGACCTAACGGCTCTACAAGATAAATAATTGCATCAGAATCGCAATCAACTAGGATTTCTTTAATTTTTTGAGTATTGCCTGATTCCTCTCCTTTCATCCAAAGTTTGTTTCTTGAGCGGCTCCAAAACCAAGAGTTTCCTGTTTTTTTTGCAAGTTCAAGCGATTCTTTGTTTGCATATGCTAGAGTCAAAACATCTTTTGTGAGTATATCCTGAACAATTACTGGAACTAGGCCTCCACTTTTTTCAAAATCAATGTCATCGATAGATTTTTGCATGTTTCAAAATTAATAACAGGTTTTATAACCTTACAGGAATTTCTTTTTCTTTTAGGTATGTTTTGACGCCTTTTACTCCATGAGTTTCATAGTGAAAAATGGATGCAGCCAATGCAGCATCAACATTTGATTTTTCAAATACATCAACCATGTCAGATGGTTTTCCGCAACCACCTGATGCAATCACGGGAATAGAAACAGAATCAACAATTGATGTTGTCAATAAAATATCATAGCCGTCTTTTGTTCCATCTCTATCAATGCTGGTAAGTAGAATCTCTCCAGCACCTAGTTCGTCTACTTTTTTGGCCCATTGTATGACATCAATTCCAGTTTCTTTTTTTCCGCCATAAATGAAAACCTCATACCAAAAAGATTGCCCGTTTTCAGAAAAAACAGTTACACCATCTTTTAAATCATAATTTCTTTTTGCATCAATTGCAACTACAACACATTGCCTGCCAAACAATTCCATCAATTCAGTAATTATTTGCGGATTTTTTATTGCGCCAGTATTGATACCTACTTTGTCAGCACCATTAAGTAAAATGTTTCTTGCATCATCTAATGATTTGACACCACCACCAACAGTAAATGGAATATCAATTACGGATGCAACTCTTCGAACTAAATCTTTGATTGTCTCTCTTTGTTCATCAGATGCGGTAATGTCTAAAAATACCAATTCATCAGCACCCTCATCACTGTATTTTCTAGCTAATTCCACAGGATCTCCTGCATCCTTTATTGATTCAAAATGAAGACCCTTTACTACTCTGCCATTTTTTACATCAAGACATGGGATTATTCGTTTTGTTAAAGTCATGCTATTCTCTTTGCTTCCTCTATTGAAATTTTGTTTTCATAAAGAGCCTTTCCCAATATTACTCCGTATGGATTTTTTTCCTTAACATCTTTAACATCATTGACATTTGAGATTCCACCGCTGGCAATTACATTAGCATTCTCAAGATTACATGCTTGCTCTAAAAATTCCAAGTCAGGGCCTTCCAGAGTCCCATCACGACTCACATTTGTTAGCAAAAATTCAGTAAATCCCATTTCAAGGAATTCTTTAATTGAATCAACTAGTTTTATTCCGGTTTTATCCTGCCATCCATGAATAACAATTTCACCGTCTTTGTGATCAACCGATATTACAATTCTTTCAGAACCCAAAGATAAGAGTAATTTCTTTAACAATGCCTTGTCTTTAAATGCCAAAGTTCCAATTACTACTCTATCACATATTTTTAGAACATCTAAAATTAGTGATTCATCTCTCAGACCACCAGCTACTTCTACTGGGATTGTAACTTGCTCTAAAATTTTCTTTATTATTGGAATGTTTGAACCCAATCCTAAAGTTGCATCCAAATCCACAACATGCAGCATATCTGCACCGTTTGCTTCCCATGTTTTTGCAATATCCACAGGATCATCACTATACACAGTTTTTTGATTTGGATCACCCTTGTAGAGCCGAACTACTTGTCCATCCATCAAGTCAATTGCAGGAATAATTTTCATTTTTTGCACACATCAAGAAAATTCTTAATCATCATCTTTCCAACAGTACTTGATTTTTCTGGATGAAATTGGGTACCAATGAAATTATCTTTCTCAACTACTGCTGGAACCTTTATTCCATAATCAGACACTGCTGTAATTACATCATCAGAGCTTGGTTTTACTCTGTAAGAGTGAACAAAATAAACCCATGAGCCATCATCAACACCTTCAAGAATTTTTCCAGGTTTTTTGATTTCAAGATCGTTCCATCCCATATGAGGGACTTTAAGAGTTGGTGGAAGTACAATCACTTCACCATCAATTACATTGAGTCCACTCTCTTTTCCTTCTTCGCTTTTTTCAAAAAACATCTCCATGCCAAGACAAATTCCAAGTACGGGCATGTCTCCCACATAGTCTCGAAATTCAGTTTTAGAATAATTCCGAATGCTGTTAATTGCAGGATCAAAGTTTCCCACACCTGGAAGTAACAAACCAGAATATTTGTTAGGCTCATCAAAGTTTGTAATTACATCAACAGATGCTCCTGCTTTTTCTAACGAGTTTTTTAAGCTGAAAATATTTCCAGCACCATAATCAAAGATTGCCACACTGACCATTACATTGAACCTTTTGTACTTGGAATTCCTTTTTGTTTTTTATCCATTAAAGATGCATTTCTAAAAGCAACTGCAAGTGACTTTATGGCAGCTTCAACTTTGTGGTGATCATTATCCCCATACTTTACAGTAAGGTGAATACAGCTATTCAGATTTTGAAGTAACGACTGAAAAAAATGTTCAAGATCTTCTTTTGAAATATCTTCAATCTTATTTCGCTTAATTAATAGAGTTAATTTCCAAAATGGGCGCTTTATCAAATCAATTGAAGCTTCTGCCAGCGATTCATCCATCGGAACTGATGCATAGCTAAATCTTGTAATTCCTTTTCTGGATCCTAGTGCTTTGTCTATTGCTTGCCCCAGGGTAATTGCAGTATCTTCAATTAGATGGTGTTCAATTCCATCATTAGATTTTGCATTAACCTTCAAATCCATCATTCCGTGCTTTCCAAAAGATACCATCAGGTGATCAAGAAAATTAATGCCAGTTTTGATGCTTGTTTTACCCGTTCCATCAATATTTGCAGATACTTGAACGCTGGTTTCTTTGGTATTTCGTTTGATTGAGGCTTTTCTAATAACCATATTTTCTCAGACTATAGATTTTGCTTTATTCTAAATTTAATACCTTCGGGAGCAAGTTAATCGAGTCCAATACCAAGATGGCGCCATTTCTCTCAAATAATTCAAGTTTTTCTTTAGGATTTTTGCTAGTCCCCATAATTCCACAAAAAATAGTTTTGTATCCCAAGTCAGTGACCTTTTTTGCCATAATGAAATCTTCCATTGAATCCCCAACATATAATGTAGAAACGCTATTCATGCCACTAATTGAATCTAAAAGGGATTTAGGATTTGGTTTTGCAAGTTCTCTTGGTTCATCCTCCAAAAATGCTGAATTTTTCAAATCAAATTTATTTATCAATTCTTTTAATGAATAACTTACAGATTCTTTTCCTCTACCTGTAACCATTGCAATTTTTGAACCAAATTTATTTTGTAGTTTTTCAAGCAATTCATCATTTAAAATTACATCATCCTGTTCAATTAGACCCGGAGAAGTAAATTTTGAAGACTTGGCAAATAATTTTTCATACAGTTCTGGGCCGTAAAAAATTTGATCAAAATTTTGATACAGAATATTTTCATGATGTGGACCGGGATAAGATAATTGTTTTTTAATCTCAGATATATCAGTTAGAGCATCCAAATATTTTTCTACTGATGCAATGCCGGTGGAATCAGCATTTTTTATCACATCAAAAATAAAATCATATGGATCTTTTTGTAATTTTTTTGCTGCAACTAGGGAAATTATTGCGGCATATGTAAGATCAACCTCATCATTGAATCCACCAGTGGATTTGAACCCATCAATTATTTTAAAATCCACATCTACAGAATCATTAATTTTTGCAAAAGTTTCTAAAATGTATTTAGTGGTTTTGATGATTGCCGAATCGTATGATTTTGTAATATCAATTAAAACGCCATCACAATCAAAGATCACAGCATCTATTCCATCAAGCAAGTCAACGCTTGAATCATCAAAATAAATTCCATCAAATTTTTTTGTTAAAGTCATCCCAACAAGTCACGAATTGCAAGTAAGAATTTTGAGTTCATCTCTTTAGTACCTATTGTAACCCGAAGGCATCCTTCATGACTTCCAATTTTTCCCAGTTTACGAATTGAGATTCCCTGTTCTGCAAGGGCTGCAAATACTCGCTTGTAGGAACCATGAGCATCAAAAAGCACAAAATTAGCCTTGGAATCAAAGACTTCAAAGGAATCATATTTTTGTAAAGTTTCAATAACTCTTTTTCTTTCAGTTTTGATGTTATTCACTGCATCTTTCATGAGATCAGATTTTTCTAAAGCAGAAATTCCGGATTCAATTGTAATTGTACTCAAAGGATAAGGATATTGTAGTACGGTCATAAAAGTATCAGTGAATTTCTTATTTGCAATAAAATACCCCAGTCGTAGTCCAGCCAAACCAAATGATTTGGAAAGAGTCTGCACTACAATCAAGTTTTCCTGAGTTTTCACCATGTTTGCAAGAGAATAATCGCCAAATTCCCCATATGCCTCATCAATTATCACAAGACCCTCAAAAGATTTAACAAGTTTGGTCAAGTCATTTTTGGAAAATTGAAATCCAGTCGGGTTATTTGGAGAGTCTAGATAAAGTATAGATGCATCTTTAGATTGTTTCATAAAATCTTTTACATCTAATTTCATTGAGTTTGAAAACGGAATTGCAATTAACGGAATTGAATATAATTTACAGCGTTCTTCAAAAAATCCAAATGTAGGATTTGATGTAAGAACTTTGGTTTCTTTTGATGCAAAATTAGAAAGTATCAAATCCAAAATTTGATCAGAGCCATTTCCTACTCCAATCATCGAAGAAGATACTTTGATGAATTTGGATATCATATCAATTAATCGTTCTGCACCACCAAGTGGATATTCTCTTACATCAGAGCTTTTTTTTGCCGATAAAAGAATGTCATTTTGAAATTGTTTTGAAATTACATAGTTTTCATTTGAATCAAGCTTTACCGCATCTTTAAGAAGTTCAGGTTTTTTGTAACCACCAATCAAAGAGAATTTTTTTATTTTTTCATCAAACCAGTTTTTCTTCATTCTAACCTACCTCTAACTGATTCATAGTGATTGAAAAGTCCTTCAGCATTAGTTAAGACCTCTAAATGTTTTGAAAGTTTTGGCAACGAGGACTTTGAGCAGATGACCTCAGTATTTGTTTTAATGAAATCCAAAACTGAAAGGGAGCCACGGATTTTTCCAAATCCATTGGTAGGAAGAATGTGATTTGAGCCTAAAATATAGTCACTTGCAGAAGATGGCGTGTCATTCCCAAGTAAAACCAGGCCAGAAGAGGTAATTTGGGAGGAAATTGATGATGGGTTTTTTGCCATTATTTGTAGATGTTCAGGTGCTAGCATATTTGCAAGTTTTGTCATATCAGATTTAGTCTTACAAATTGCAATAAAGCCGTTATTTTTCAGACTAGATTTTACAATATTTACTCTTTGAATTTTTAAGAGCAATTCAGAAATCATATTATCTACTGACTTTGCAAGTTTTTCTGAAGTAGTAATAAGATAGCAAAAAGTATCACTACTGTGTTCTGCTTGTGAAATTAAATCCAATGCAACAAATTTTGGATTTGCAGAATTATCTGCAATAATTCCCAATTCAGTGGGACCTGCAAGCATATCAATTCCAGTTTGAGCACTTGCAAGAAATTTTGCACCAGTTACAAATGCACCGCCTGGACCGACTATCTTATCAACTTTGGATATTGTATTTGTTCCAAACGATAGTGCAGCAATTGCTTGCACACCACCTGTTTTGTATATTTCATTTGCACCACAAATGTCTGCTGCAACAATTGTCAGTGGATCAATTGTACCATCAGAGTTTGGTGGCGACACCACTGCAATTCTTGGCACTCCGACAACTTTAGCTGGAACTATAGACATTATGGCAGAACTTGGATATCGTGCCAAACCTCCAGGAACATAACATCCAACACTCTGTATTGGAATGAATTTTTTGGTTATTTTTATTCCATCATTATTGATCGTTTTATTTTTTAATAGCGATTTAATGGATTTTTCTGTTTTTTCAAGTCTAGTTTTTGCTAAACGAATTGCATCAAGTTCAGATTTTGACACTTTAGAATATGCATTTTTTATTTCAACCTGAGACAAACGTAAAGAAGTGATTTTTGCCTTGCTGAATTTTTTTTCATATTTTCTTATTGCTTTATCGCCATTTTTTTGTACATCTTTTAAAATGGATTCAATTATGGATTTATTTTTTTGAGGGTGTTTTGGAATAATTTTAGAGGCAAATTTTTCAACATTAGATACTTTGATTATTCTCATCAATTTTCTTCATCACGCTTGATCTCCTCGAGCTCAAGAATTTGTCGTGGTTCATGAACCACAAGACCTTGAGCAATCTTTCTTAGTTTAGGAATGAGTTTGTGGAATTCCTCTTTTTTAATTACAGTGTTTATTCCAAACCATCCCTCTTCGCTTAGTGGACTGACAGTAGGTCTCTTTAGAGATGGCATTTCAGCTAAAAGTTTCTTTAGATTTTTTTCCTCGACATTCAGGTAAATGTGCAAATACTTTCTGCCATGAACAGCACCTCTCATAAGAGTGACGATATCAAATATTTTTTCACGTTTTTTGGGATCCTTTAGCGAGTTTTTGTTTACAATCAAGTGTGCAGTAGATGTAAGAATTTCATCTACAATTTTCAATTTATTTTGTTTTAATGTTGTTCCGGTTTCAGTTACATCCATTATAGCATCTACGTCTTCAGGAGGCTTTGCCTCAGTTGCACCAAAGGACAAATGAATTTGGACGCTTTTGTTTGTTCCCAATCTGACCCAGGGTGTTACGATAAGTGGATCTTTGGAGCCATGATATTTTTTATATGATTTTGATTGTTTTAGAAATTTTGAAGCTGTAGTAAGATATTCTGAAGATATACGAAGTGTCTTTTTCTTTTTTCCGTAATCTGCAATCATCTCATCAAGATTTTTGTAATTATATTTGTCTGGAAAAGCTATCACTAGTCTGATTTTTCCATATTCTAAATCCAAAATAGCTTCAACATCAGAATTTGTCTCTCCAACCCAATCCTTACCAGTAATGCCTACATCATACAGTCCTTCAGCCACCATAGTTGGGATCTCTTGTGGACGAAGCATTTTGACAATTATACTTGGATCATCCAGATACACTCGATAAGTTCTACTCTTTCGATTAACTTTAGTCCAAGATCTTTCTAATAATTTGAAAGTGGCCTCTTCCAAACTTCCTTTAGGAATTGCAAATTTTACTTCAGACATTTTCAATTTTTTCATTTTTTATCTATATAATCTCATGTTTAAATTTGCTCAAGTAACTCTTTAGCCCTATCAAGTGAAATTTTCTTTTCTTGAATCATTTTTTGAACAATATCATCAATTTGTTCAGTAGTAGCTCCCGCAGCAGCTGCAAGATTCCTAGCATGAAGACGCATGTGACCTTTCTGAATTCCTTCAGTTGAAAGAGCACGGATGGCACTATAATTTTGAGCCAATCCTGTAGCAGTAATTATACATGCAAGTTCTTGTGCTGATGAAACACCTAGAATTTTGGTGCAAACCTTTGCCACAGGATGGACATTTGCTATTCCACCAACTATTCCAACAGATAGTGGAATCTCCAAAGTTCCAATTAAATTTCCCTCATCATCTTTACTCCACTTACTAAGGGAACAATATCTTCCAGATTCAGCAGCATATGCATTTGCTGCAGCCTCAATGGCTCTGCTGTCTTGACCAACTGCATTTGCAACTGCAACAATTCCATTCATGATTCCTTTGTTATGAGTAACTGCTCTATACACATCATTGTCAGCAAATTCATATGCCAAAATAATATTGTCAACTACTTCTTCTCCTCCAACTGCATCCTTTTCAAATATTGCTCGGGCTTTTGCAATTCTTCTAGTAGAATAGTTTGATAGAATACGAAGCAATGTTCTTCCTCCCGAAATATTTTCAATTAATGGTGAAACAGCTTCGCACATCGTATTTGTAACGTTTGCACCCATTGCATCTCCAACATCAATTAAGAGTTCAACAATGAGCATTTTTCCAGATGGTGTATCAATTTCTTTACATGAAATCTCTTTTGCGCCCTTTCCCATTTTAGACAAAGTGTTACTTTTAGAATTTGCTAATTTTAAAATTTCATCTGATGAATTTTCAATTTGCTTGATTGCTGTTGGAATATCAACATCTAAAACTTGTATTTGACCAATACTGTATGATTCAATTGCTGAAACTTCAAATCCACCTTTAATTCGTGCAACTTTTGCTCCCTTGGAAGCTGCTGCAATTACAGATGGTTCTTCTATTACCATTGGAATAATGTAATCTTTGCCATTAATCTTGAAATTTGTTGCAATACCTAATGGCAATGAAAATGTACCAATAGCATTCTCAACCATTTTATCTGCTTTATCAAATGAAATTCCACCGTTTTCATTTTCTAAAATTTTAATTTCATCATTAGAAAGATTTGCAAAATTTGCAACGATGTCCAGTCTTTCTTTTCTTGACTTTTCAAATAATTTTGAGATTGACGAGTCTGCCATTTTATTTTAGTATCCTTAACAATTTATCATCCGTTCTATCTGGAAAACCTTTTCCATCAGTATTTGAAGTAATTACATAAAGACTCCCATCATCACCCTCTACAACATCGCGAACTCTTCCAATTCCGCTAAGAATAGATTTTTGAGAGCTCAGTCCTTCCTCAAAATCAACCTGATAAAGATTGGCAGATCTCATAGATGCCATAATAAATGGAAACTCAAAATCAAGTTTATCTCCAGTGTAAAACAGGATTCCGCCAGGCTCTATGCTTGGATCATAACAAAGAACGGCATCTTCAAAATTTACATTGCCTGAGCATTCTTGCTCAGGCCATCCATAGTTTTTTCCGGCTTTGATCATATTGATCTCATCATTTTTTTCAGGTCCGAATTCAGATACATACAGATTTCCTTTATCATCCCAAGTCATCCCTTGAGGATTTCTGTGTCCCAAGGAATAAACTGGCGAATCTGAAAACGGATTATCATCAGGAATTGTTCCATCATCATTTAGTCTTAATATTTTTCCAGACAAAGAATTAAGATCCTGGGGAAGATGAGATGCATCAGAAATTGTGCCAGTGCCAACGTATAATTTTTCATCTGGTCCAAATTTTATAAAACCGCCATTTGTAAATGAAGAGCCAGGAATTTTATCAAGTATGGTTTCAGCATCTTGTAGTTTATTTTCTGATTCCGTTATTCGAATAATTTTATTCCACAATTCTCCGTCCTCTTCATATGTCAGAAATACATAGAGAAAATGATTATTTGGAAAATTTGGATGAAGTGCAATTCCTAGTAATCCTCCATCAAATACATTAGCTGGACGAAATGCAGCCAGTGGTGATTCTAACAGATTTCCATCTTGAACTACTCTAATTAATCCATCTTTTTCTGTAACAAAAATTCTATTTTCATAAACTGCAATTGCACGAGGTTTGTCAAGTTTTTCAGCTAAAATAGCAACAAAATCATTTTGAGAATTAGAAATTGGTTTTGGTAAAGGTATAGGATCAGACGGTGACGTTAAAACCAATACTGAAAATATTATAGCTCCAACAATTGCAACGATTTGGATTTTTTTATCCACAAAAAGATTACCTTTTCAAATCCTATTAATTACTTTCAAGATTTTAATAAAGCGTATATACGGCTGGACTTCTTTTATGTTCAGCGGGGTGGGGAAGCCAGACTAATTAGGGCTAGGTCATCCCGGCGGGCTCATAACCCGCAGTTCAGTAGTTCAAATCTACTCCCCGCTATAGTTTCTATAAACACAAAACCATGATTGAGATTCGTCAAATTTTGTGGATTTGTTGATTAATCCCACTCTCTGTGATGGTCTTGTAAGATGCCTATGGGCAGACATTTTTGGAATATATAATTTTTTTTGGATTTTTCTTGAAACTTCATTGCTAGTCTTACTCAAAGCTTTTTTCCCGCATCGGATACACTGAAATCCTTGATTCTTTCCTTTAGATTTCATCTTTTTATTACATTTTTTGCAAAGAGGGTTTGATGTTACGAGTTTTTTTTCAAGGTGGATGACATCAATAAATTCAAGATTGATTATGCGTGGAAAGTTTTTAGAGGCTTTTCTTACTCCGCCACCTACACAGACTTTGTCTCCTTTAATCAAGTTTGAAGCAATAGTAGTAATTCCAGTTGGTTTGTAAACTGCACACCAAAGTTCATGATCATTTGAATTAATTTTAAAAAATACATGTCCTCCTTTAACAGTTTTAGGGGTATTTGACACCATTCCAGTAATTTTTCCTGAAGCATAAGGTGACATGTTCTCAAAAGTCAATTCATTTTTTAGATGATCTCCAGTTCCTTGATTAGATTTGAATATCATATACCCATCTAATTTTTCCTCACTTTTTAGAATCTTAGTGGCATAAAGAAGTGAATCAACATTTTCTCCTCTAACACCATAAAAAACAGGATCGGGTCCATGTGGCGTAATCAAAACTCGTCCTTTCTTCGTATCAAAACTGTTAAATGTATTTGGCAAAGTTTTTTCCTGCATAATCTTTACACTGTCTGGAGAAATCTTTCTTTCTTTTCCAAATTTGGATCTTTTGCGATAGCTCAAAAGCTCTAATGTATGATCATGAAAATCATATCCGATTGCACCAATTGCACCAACCAATCCTTGACCGTTTCCTTTGTAAAAAAATTCAAGATGATTTTTTTTAGCAAATTTTTTTGCATTGTTTCTATTAATTAATCTCCATAAAGCCAAGTTACTGAAATCAATAAAATCAGATGGAATTGTTTCACTTTCAAAAAATACCAAGCCAGGATTGGCACCATTTTTAACATCAGAATATTTTGAAACAAGATTTTTGACTTGGCTTTTAACACTGGATGGGTTTTTTGTCTTAATTTTCATGGAAACTGCTCCATTGCCTCTAGTTTTCCAAGGAATGTTAGGATTAAATCGTATTAATCTTGGAAAATCAAGAAATTCAGTTTTTTGTTTTTTGAGTAAATCAACAATTTTGTAGGCTAGAAACGTAGTACACATTCCTTTGGGTGAATCAGTGTCATCAAACCCAATATTTAGAATGGTTTCTTTTTCCACATTTCACTTTGATAATTAAGGCATTTTTAGTTGTTGGATGGTTCAGTTGATTTAAATTAATAAAGTTAGATTCCAAGCTGAATTGATCATAATAGATGAAGAAAGGATTTTCAAAGAAATCGAAAAGAAAAATCCATCTTCAGTTTCATTAAATGGTCCGGATGGAATTTTGCCTCAGGTTCAAGAAACTGCCATGAGAATATCAGAGAAATTTGGAATTCCAGCTTATGTTTTAGCAGATACCACATGGGGAACATGTGATCTCAATACAAATGGTTCCAAAGTGCTTGGAGCAGAAATCCAATTCAACATAGGACACACAATTAACACTGAATCATTAGAAAAAAATCTTGTTTTAATTGACGCGTATGATGATGTAGAGTTTGACAGCGTTGCAAAAAAATGCCCAGAAATATTAAAAGGAAAAACTATTTCATTGGTCACAGACAGCCAACACTTACATCAAGTAGACAAAGTTGAAAAAATTTTAACAGAAAATGGAATCAAAGTAAAAATCGGAAAAGGCAAGGGGCAACTAAATGACGGTCAAGTGTTTGGTTGTGAGTTTTACCCTGCATCAGAACTAAAAAAAGAAGTTGATGCCTATGTGTTTTTAGGACAAAGTAATTTTCATGCAGCAGGAATTGCACTATCAACTAATTTACCAACATACATTTTAGATCCTTACTTTAATGAAGTAAGAGAAATTACCGAATTTGCTCAAAAATTAAAAAAGAAAGCAACTCTTGCAATATACAAAGCAGCTGAAGCAAAGACATTTGGGGTAATTGTGGGACTCAAAGAAGGACAGTTATCCAAAGTGTTTGCTTTAAAGATCAAAAAAGAGCTAGAGAAAGAAGGCAAGAAAGTTCAGTTATTTGGTTTGACAGATATTACTAATGATAGATTACAAAATCTTAAAGGAATAGATGCTTTTGTTCAAGTGGCATGCCCGAGAATCTCTACGGATAATCAGTTTGACAAGCCAGTTTTATCTTCACCACAAGCAAATGCGCTTCTTAAAATTTTACGAAACGAAAGTATTGAAGAATATCTAGAGATCCCACATTGGTTGTAATCACATTACCATGCTGTTGAATCTAGAATTATCAAATAATTTTTCAAAGGATTTGGATTTTTTAGCCTTGATTTTGTATTGCAATCCTTGAGATATTGCACGCTCAAGCATATCAAGTGCTTCATCTATTTTGGAAAGCATTGCAAGATTACAGGATTTATCAAACAAGACATCACCATTATTAGGATAATCATTCAATATACTATTGCAACATAAAATAGACTCATCAAATTTTCCCATAGAGAATAAAATTCGTTCTTTATGGTATAATGCAATGTTATAATTTGGATTATTTTTTAGAATTTCATCACAAAGTGATAGAGCTTTGGAAAAATTTCCCAGTTTACGAAATGATGAAACTTTGTTAATCAAGACTGAAAGATCATCAGGGAATGTTTGTAATGCAGCATCATAACACTTCATAGCATTTTCATAATCCTTGAGTTTGCTCAGAGCATATCCCTTATTGTTAAGAGAGCTAAGATGCAAAGGATTTTCATTTAAAATTTCATCATAGTAGATAATTGCTTCTTTTAGTTTTCCTTGTAAAAATAATCTATTACCTTCATCTAAGATTGAATCTATTTTAGGATCAGTCATTATTAATCAGAATTTGGTCTCATAATGATTTTTCCAAATAGTCCTTTACCTGTAAGCATCTTTCTGTGAGCTTCTGCGGCTTCTTCCAATGGAAATACCGAATCAATTACAGATTTTATTTTTCCTTGTGACATCCAGTAGAGACCTTGTTCTAATTCAGATCTAGTTCCTTGAGTAGAGCCTAAAATGTTAATTCCCTTAAAGAAAATATGACGAAGATCAGTTTTTGCATCATAACCTGTAGTTGCACCAGTGGTGACAATGGTTCCACCATAATTTAACAGGGTGAGTTCTTTGTTCCAATGAGTACCACCAATATGCTCAAAAATCACATCAACTCCAGGAACATCCCCATATTGTTTTGGAATTTTTTTTGCAATTGATCTAACCTCTTTATGCCAGTCTTCTTTTCTATGATCTACTGCAAAATCAGCTCCTAGTTCCAATAGTTTATCCAATTTGTCAGGACTGGCAGTAGCAATTACAATACACCCAAAAAGTTTTGCAATTTGAATTCCATAGTTTCCAACACCTGAACTTCCACCCATAACCAGAACAATCTGTCCTGGTTGAATTTTTGCTCTTCCTACCAACATATGCCATGATGTCAACAAAGTCATTGAAGCGGCTGCTGCCTCATCATATGAAACACCATCAGGGATTTTTACAACATTTACTTCTGGAAGATGTGTATATTCACAATAGCCACCCCAAAGTGGACCTGTTTCAAAACCCCATATTGCTCGCTTTCTGCAATCATATTCTCGTCCATCAGTACATGCTTTGCAAACTCTGCATGACATATTTCCATGAGAGACTATTCTATCACCAACTTTGACGTTTTTTACATCCTTACCTACTGCAATTACTTCACCTGCAGCATCTGTTCCAGAAATGTGAGGTAATGGAATGGCCAATGGTTTTCCCCTCATTCCCCAAATATCATCATAGTTTAATGCTGCTGCGTTTACTTTGAAAACTACCTCATTAGATTTTGGTTTGGGTAATGGGAGATCTTTAATTTTTAAGATTTTAGAAAAGTCGTCATCTGTGGTATACTCATCATACACTAGAGCTTTCATGATTATTTCAAACTTTTTCTGGTTATATGATTTACCAAAGTTCTGTCAGATTATCATAATAAAATAAAGGACTTGTATTGTGTACTAACAACTATCATAGGACATAATGATTTCTTGTTTATAGATGGTATCTAGAAAGTAGTTTTATCATATGATTTAAAATATAGGGAGCGCCATATCGAATCATCTTCAATGGTATACTTTGTGGTTGATAAGAAAATTAAATTCTTGCTTGTTTTGTTAGGAATTACCTTTGGCGTATCTTTTTTGTTATCAGAATTTGCAACATTTGCAGATTCGGATAAAGATAGCATAATGGATTCTATTGATAATTGTCCTTTAAACGTAAATTCAGATCAGGCCGATTTTGATTTTGATGGAGTGGGTGATGAATGTGATACTAATGATGATAATGATATGGTATCAGATTATCTTGATCAATTTGACACAGATCCTCTAGATTGGTCTGATTTTGATTTTGATGGAGTGGGTTCAAATAAAGACACGGATGATGACAATGATGGAATTTTGGATGTTGACGATTCTACTCCATTACTATCTTCAGAAATCTTGACTATAAAATATCTTCAAGACATAGACACATGTGCATATATGGGTGATAGTACATCACGTCTTGTTTGCTATTCGCAGTTTTTTGGCAAACTTGTAAAGAGTGAGAAAAATAACTTGGATGCACTAGAATTATCAATAGCGCTGTCGAAAATCGGTACGGTGGATGACTGTCATTTTATATCTCATGAGATAGGTCATGTTGCATACGATGAGACTAGGGATGTAACAAAAAGCTTGCAAGGAATGGACGGTACTATGTGTAGAGGAGGCTATTTTCATGGAGTACTAGCATCTTACTTCCACAATATTGGGAAATCTGAAGCATCTTTTCCAAATTCATATCAAACAATATGTGATGACTTGATAGGTTCTTCAAACTATCAGGATTGCATTCATGGTTTGGGGCACGGATTTGTTCATTATTTTGGAGATGACCTAAACTCTTCATTGGAATCATGTGATGATTTGTCGTTTTATCAAGATATCTTGTGTGTGAAAGGTGTCATGATGCAATATACAGATAATGCTTTTACAAGAGACGGAATATCTAAGAATGTGATTTCTAATCTTTGTAATGCAAAGCAACTTGAAAAAAATGATTACGTAGAATGCAGTATGTCTACCGGAACAACACTTGCATTTTTCACAAACCATGATTTTGAAAAGGGTAAAGAACTATGCAACCTAATTGAAGAACCAGATACAAGAAATTACTGCATTGAAGGATTGCGATTAGAGATTCAAGATTCAGAAAAATATGAAGATGATCCTCTAACAAAAGAGAACAGAGAGAAATTCCAACCACAATTCATCAAGGGTACTAAAACGATTGACATTCGAAGCCCTGCTGTTGTATCAAATTTTGAATTCATTCCTGAAATTGGAATGATCTCGTTTTCTATTGATAAACCACAATATGTAATATTATACATTCCTAAAGAATTTGTTGCATCAAAAATGTTAGTCACAGTAAATGGTCAGATTCCGGGTCAATTAGAGTCTCAAAATAATGTATTGGATAAAGATATTGCCATGATTAAATTTGTTCCAGATGAACCTGGACTAGTTTTGATTTCTCCTTTTTCCTAATCAGTAGAACTTGCAAAAAATACAGAGGCTCAAACCACAAACAATTATAATCATAAAAACAAAAATCCCTGCATGTCTGAAAATGCGACATTTCCGGGAGACAAAATAGCATCTATTGAAGAATATGAGGCTGGAAATAACACCTTTGATGATGGCGATATGGTAAGAGCAGCAACCATAGGTGAAAAAGATATTGACAAGACAACACGAATTGCCAGTATTAAACATCCAAAACTTCTATCAATTCCTCAAGTAGATGACATAGTTATTGGGACAGTCGCAGCAGTAATGTCATCAATGATTGCGGTTTCTATTGATTACATTAATGGAAGACCAACTACATCAAAAGTAGAATGTGTTTGTTCCACACGAAATTTAAGAATAAGAAATGTTGCATTGGTAAATGATATAGTAGCATTAAAAATTCTAAATCATCTTAATGGTACAATTCATGCAACAATTAGTGAACCAAATTTAGGGGTTTTATTTACAAAGTGTAGAAAATGTGGTGGAAAAGTTGTTCCAATGCGTGATGCCATCAAATGTACAGAATGTGCATGGATTGATGAAAGAAAACTTTCTTCCAATTTCGGCAATAGCGATTTTATAAAATTGAGAGAATAAAAAATGACAAATGTTTCGTTCCAAGGTGAACGAGGTGCGTACAGTGAAGCAGCGGCACTAATATTTTTTAATAATGAAATAGATACTGTTTCGTTTGCCACATTTGCCGAAGTATTAGAAAATACATCATCAGATAAAACAGAATATGCAATTTTACCTGTAGAGAATTCATTGGAAGGAAGCGTTGGCGAAAGCTATGATTTATTGTATTCTACAGATCTAAATGCAATAGGAGAAGTCTATCATAGAATTCAACATTGTTTAATTGGAATTGGCAGATTAGATGAGGTGGATACTGTTTACTCACATCCACAAGCTTTGGGACAGTGCAGAAAATTTATCGAAGAACACAGTATGAAGACAATTCCATCATATGATACTGCAGGAAGTGTAAAAATCGTTAAAGAATTAAACAAAAGAAATTGTGCAAGCATTGCAAGTAAGAACGCAGCAGAAATTTATGAAATGCCAATAATTTCCAGTAACATTACAAATAACCTAAATAATTATACCAGATTTTTAATCTTGTCAAAAACAAACAGTCCAATTACTGGTAATGACAAAACATCAATAATTTTCTCAATAAAGCATGAGCCAGGCTCATTGTTTCGGATTATAGAAAATTTTCACAAAAATAATGTAAATCTAACAAAAATTGAATCAAGACCAACAAAAACAAACACATGGGAATATAATTTCTATGTGGATTTTGAAGGGCATAAAGAGGATTCAAAGATTTCAGAAATGTTGGAAAAAATAAAACACGATACACTATTTATGAAAGTTTTAGGTTCGTATCCTTCTGCAAAACTTGGCTAAAATCCCTTAGGTTTTCTTAGAGTAAAACCCATACTAAATCCAATGATCACCATACCAGAAGTAATAACCATAAGATCAAAAGTGAACCATATTGGATCAGAAGTTCTAACTAAAACTCCAGTAATTATCAATTCAGCATTACCAGTATTTTGAATATGGATTTTTGTTTCACCGTCTATTAGATGAGTCCAGTTCAAACTCACTTCCTTTTTGTATGAAGTATTAGGAATCTGTAATCCATCTCCAGGACTTTCAAGTTTCATATCAAAAGAATCACCAGTAATCGTCATAGTTTGTTGTGTATGCGCAGGTGCAGGTATGGTATAAAATGTAGAATCGCCTACTGCTACAACATAATTTTCATTAATTGTGATTGTTCCAATATGTAAAATCAGAGAATATCCACCAATAGCGATAATTACACTTCCAATTACCAAACCAATGATAGTTCTTTTGGACAACATGTTTGAATTGTTTAGGATACTGCTTAAAAAATTAGCTATTCCCGTTTTGTACTGATTATTGCTTTTCATGAAGACTATAGGTGAAAATCCTCAAGTTCATAATTGTTACACAAAATTCATGGAACAGGAGTTACATCAAAGAAACATCATGAGGCTGACTTTCTGCAAATCCGGCTCTTGACATTTTGATAAATTCTGCATTTTCTTGCATTTGTGTAATTGTATGAGCACCACAATAACTCAATCCAGAGCGTACCCCACCAGTTAGTTGCTTGAGAATATCAGTAACAGTTCCTTTGTAAGGAACCATTGCTTCAACCCCTTCTGCAACATAATCATTAAGATCATCATCAAGGGAAATTGAACCTGTTTCTTTGGATTTTCTACCAATTGAAGCAGCTAAAGAAGCCATTCCACGATAAACTTTGAAGCGTTTTCCATTTTTAGTCAAAACTGTACCAGGCGATTCATCAGTTCCGCCAAGCATACTGCCTACCATTACAGACGATGCTCCAGAAGCTAATGCTTTTGTCGCATCACCAGAAGTTCGAGTCCCACCATCAGAAATTATAGGAATGCCATAATCCTTGCCAATTTTTGCACAATCCATCACTGCTGTTAATTGTGGAACGCCAGAACCAGTAATTACTCTAGTAATACAAATTGATCCAGATCCAACACCAACCTTAACTGCATCAACACCTGCTTTAATCAAATCCTCAGCACCTTGAGCAGTTGCAATGTTTCCTGCAATCAGTTCACAGTCAGGAAATGCTTTTTTGATATTACGAATTGTACTCAGGGCATTTTCACTATGACCATGTGCAATATCAACAACAAGTACATCTGCACCTGCTTCTAAAAGAGATTCACTTCTTTCTAAAAAGTCACCTTTTACACCAACTGCAGCACCAACGAGTGGGCGTCCTTTCTTATCTTTTGACGCATTTGGAAAATCAGCATTGTTTGTAATATCTTTACTTGTTATCAATCCCTTGATCATTCCAGAATCATCAACTATTGGTAATTTTTCAATTCTATGTTTATGCAAGATTTCTTTAGACTCATCAAGAGAAACCCCAAATTTTGCAGTAATGACATCTTTTGTCATAACATCTTCAATGCGAAGTTTTGGATCAGCAAAAAGTAAATCTCTCTCCGTTATTATTCCTATTAATTTGGAATTTGAATCAACCACTAAAAGACCAGATATTTCCATATCATTTGCATAATCTATAGCATCTTGAACAGACTTGTTTGAAGTAATAGAATATGGATTTTCTATCATTATGCTTCCTGAACGTTTTACTTTGAGAACCTCGTGTGCTTGTTCTTCTATGGTCAAAAATCTGTGAATTATTCCAATACCGCCAGCACGAGCCATTGCTACAGCCATGGAGGATTCTGTAACAGTATCCATATTTGCACTTACAAAAGGAATGTTAATTGATATATTTCGAGATAATTTTGTTGTTAGATCGGTCTGACTTCTGCTTGTAATATCTGAATATTTGGGTACAAGAAGAACATCGTCAAAAGTTAATCCTTCTTTAAATTCCAATGAAACCTTGTTAAGAAAGTTAAATATTGATTATAAGCCTTTGTGTTGTTTTGACAGATTAGATGCAACAGTTATTGCATCTTTAGTTGCCTGTACATTGTGCGTACGGATAACATCGACCCCATTAACAACAGAGATTGTCTCTGCTGCAATTGATCCAAATAACCGATCAGCAGGATTTTCTTTTCCCAAAATTCTTCCCAGAAAAGATTTGTTTGAAACCGAGATCAAAATTGGAAAACTTTGTTTTATCAAATTCAAATTTTGAATTATCGATAGATCTCGCTCTACCCAATCTGACTTAATTTTGGTAAAAAATTGACCTTGCCCTGTTTTTCTAAAAAATCCAATAGCAGGATCCAATACAATTTTTTCAGAGGAAATATGAGAACTTTTGGCTATTTTCAAACTTTCTCTAAGAAGTTTTTTAGTTGAAGTGATGGGATTTCCTAAAACAGTTTTAGAGTCATATGCACATAAAATTAGAGAGGGTGAAAACTTTGATACTACTTTTTTCATTTCATCATCATATTTTAATCCTGAAATGTCATTGATTATTTCAACACCATTTTCCAAAGCATCTTTTGCAACTTTGGCCCTACATGTATCAACTGAGATTGGTAGATTGGAGACATTTTGAATAATTTTAATTGCAGAAAGAACTCTTTTTGATTCTGTTTTCTCAGAAATCATAGTAGGCAGATATGGTGCAGTGGACATTCCGCCAACATCGATAAAATCAGCACCTGCATTTTCCATCTCTTTTATGTAATTTTTTATTTTAATCGTACTTGTATGGATGGATTTTTTGTAAAATGATTCAGGACTTGTATTTAGAATTCCCATTATTCGAACAGGATTTTTTCCACCTACGCCTACATTTGCAAGTTTTGCCACATGGTTTATCAAATCTAATGCAATTTGAGTCATATGATGAAATTAGGTTGGAAAAAGAGATATGCAGATATTTTAAAAGAATTCAATTATAGTGAAAAAAAGGATAAAGAGTCAGCTATTCTGTTAAACTCAATTTTAAAAGAATCAAACGCAAATCAGAAAATTATCCGCCTAATTGAAGGAAAAACAGTTTTTGTTATTGGTTCAGGCCCTTCGTTATTAACGGCCATCCCAGTATTAAAAAGATACAGAAAATCAATTAAAATTGCTGCAGATAGTTCACTTGAATCACTTGTAAAAAATGGAATCATGCCAAACATCATAGTTACAGATTTGGATGGCGATGAAGACACATTAAAAAAAATTGCAAAAACACAAGCCATTTTTGTTGTTCATGCGCATGGTGATAATATGGAAAAGTTAGCATTAGCAAAAAAATTTAAAAATTGTATTGGAACAACACAATCAAAACCTTTTAGTAAAATACAAAATTTTGGTGGATTTACTGATGGAGATAGAGGAGTATTTCTTGCAAATCATTATGGGGCAAAAAAAATAATTTTGTTTGGAATGGATTTTGGAAAAAAAATTGGTAAATTTTCAAAGACAAAAAAAATAGATAGAGAAACAAAATTAATGAAATTAAAAAAAGGGGAAAATCTTTTAGAATGGTTATCAACTATTACAAAGTCAGAATTATTTACCACGTCAAAATCAATTAAGGGATTTCAAAAAATATCATACAAAGAACTGGATATTATAATTACCTAGAATGCATTTAATACCCATCCCACATTAACCAAATTATGAAATTTTCTGAAGAGCAGGTAAAGGAAATTGTCGCTATGAAAGAAAGTTTGGTAGAACAAATAGACAAACATCAAGAATCCATTGAAATGTTAGAAAAAAACATCACTGTTTTAGATTTATTCTTAAAAGATTCTAGTTTTACAAAAGCATCTCAATTAGAAATGAAAAAAGGGCCAGAAACCCATTCCAAACCAGAAATTATTGAAAACCCAGTGGAAAATTCAATTCCAATTAAAAGAGTAAACGATGGCAAGATAATTGCTAATGCATATGTTACACCAGAGCAATTATCCATAGTTTTAGACAATGAAATTATGATAAATGCAGACACCCCACCCTTCAAATCATTCTTCTTAGACAGAATTATTGGGGAAATGAAAAAGAAAGATTTCCAAGAAGCGGAGAACGGAAAAATCCAAAAAGAGTCAATTATTGATTACATAATTAACAAAAATGGATCAGATATTAGAGAAATCATAATTAAAAACTACAGACAAAAAGAAAGAGTCAACGAATTAATTAACACAGCAGGGTGGTCATTAACTAGAATGCTTGAAAATATCAAAAAGTGATAACATGGACAAAATAGTAGTTTTAGATTTCGGGTCACAGTATAGCCATTTGATTTGCAGAAGAATAAGAGAATTTTCAGTTTATGCAGAACTTGTACCTTATGATATTAGTTTTGAGGAATTACAGAAACTTAATCCAAAAGGAATAATTTTTTCTGGAGGACCATCAAGCGTTTATAATTCAGATGCCCCAGTTCCTGAAAATAAAATATTTGAAATGAATTTACCGTTACTCGGAATTTGTTACGGACATCAATTAATTGTTAACAAGTACGGCGGCAAAGTAAAAAGAGCAAACAAAGAATATGGTTCATCTTTGCTTACAATTGATAATGACAAAGATCTTCTAAATGGGATTGGAGAATCAGTTAGAGCATGGATGAGTCACGGTGATGAAGCTGAGCAAATTCCACCTGGATTTCAAGTTATTGGACATACAGAAGGTGCAAAAGCTGCGGCAATTGCATCAGAAAACAAATCAATTTATGGAATTCAATTTCATCCAGAAGTAGTACATACAGAACAAGGTACAGAAATTCTCAAGAATTTTGTTTTGAAAGTTTGTGGTGCAAATCAAGATTGGACTATGGAGGGATTTATTGATTCTGCAGTAGAGAAAATTTCTAAAATTGAAGGAAATGTACTTTGTGGAGTTAGTGGTGGGATAGATTCCACAGTAGTGGCACTACTAATTCACAAAGCAATCGGGGATAGACTAAAGTGTGTTTTTGTAAATAATGGCCTCTTACGATTAAATGAAGAAAAAGAAATTGAGGCGATGTTTAAAGATAATTTCAAAGTGAATTTTACTTCAATTGATGCTGCTGATCAATTTCTTGGGAAACTCAAAGGTGTAGAAGATCCTGAAAAGAAAAGAATGATTGTGGGTGAGGAATTCATTCATGTTTTTACAGAGTTTGCAGAAAAAAATGGTCCCTTCAAATGGCTGGCTCAAGGAACACTATACCCAGATGTGATTGAGAGTGGAGTCTCCAAAGGTCCTGCAGCTGTGATAAAATCTCACCACAATGTAGGAGGACTGCCAGATTGGCTTAATTTAGAAATTTTAGAACCATTAAGGGAACTGTATAAAGATGAGGTAAGAAAAATAGCAAAAATTCTTCAAGTTCCAGAAAAGCTTTTCATGAGACATCCATTTCCCGGTCCAGGACTAGCTGTCAGAATAATCGGAGAGGTAACCCCAACTAAACTAACGATTGCAAAAGTGGCTAGTAGAATTGTTGAAGATGAATTACTAGAAGCTAATTTGTATGATAAAGTATGGCAAGCTTATGCAGCTGTAGGTGATGATAGAGCAGTAGGCGTAGTTGGTGATGAACGAAGATATGGAAATATTGTAATGATTAGAGTCGTAGATTCAATAGATGCAATGACGGCAGATTGGACTCGACTTCCACATGGACTTTTAGAGAAGATGAGTAATAGAATAACAAATGAGATTGAAGATGTCACATGGGTAACATACACAATTTCAAGTAAACCGCCTGCAACGATTGAGCCACAGTAGGGATAGTTTTGGAATATGAAAAAATTTGTGATGAAGTTTTAGAATGTGATAAAAAAATCAGATATGTTGGGATTTATGATTACGGTGAACTTTATGATAAAATGAGACAGGGATTAAAAAGTCATTTAACAAGAGAAGAAACTGAGATGTCTTTATCTCAGGCAGTTTATCGCTGGTCTACACGTAAAAAAACATCAGATAAAATCGGCAAACCAATTTTTGCATTAGCAAAGTATGAGAAAATTTATCGTATTACAATTCCTATTGGTGGTGCAGGATTAATTTTGATTAGTACAGAATTAGATGTAGATGTAAACAAAACTGTAGATAAAATTCTGGAAATTAAAAATAAATATTCCAAAAATTTGGGATAAACATGGATTTTCATGTTTTTGACACATATGTTAAGGCAAAAGATGGTCATACAATGCATTTTGATGTAGTTACTGATGAAAGCGATATAGAAAAAGCGATTTCTTTTGCAGAAGAATGGCTAAAAGGAATTGGGGAAGAAACAGCAAAAGTAAGCACAGAGGAATGTAGATTTTGCCATACGCAATCAGTTCCAGAAGATATGGAAATTGAGATAATGACAAATGGATATTTTATTCAAAGAATAGATGGGTGTCCTGAAAACTAAGTTAATAGCGCTGCACCATACACACCAGCAGAATCACCTAATTTGTTTTTCAAAATTGGAGTATCAACTAGATCTGAAAATACTTTATCATAAACTAATTTCTTTCCTTCAGTGTATAGAAAATCAATATTTGACAAACCACCACCTAAAACAATTGCGTCAGGATCTAAAATGTCAATTACATTAGCAAGGCCGTAACCAAAATTTTCAAGAAATTCATCTTTCCATTTCTGGCCAACCTTATTGTCAATATTAGAAAGAATTTCAGGAAGAGACATAGATTTGCCAGTTTGTTTTTTCCATTGTTTTTCTAATGACGGGCCGCTGATGTAAGTTTCAACACACCCAGCTTTTCCGCAATAACAGGAATTTCCATTACGATGTAAAATATGATGTCCCCATTCTCCAGCGATGTTGGTTCTACCAGAATGAAGATTTCCATCAATCACAATACCGCCTCCAATACCAGTACCCATGATTACTCCAAAAACTAAACCATAATCCATAGCAGCACCCATTTTAGCTTCTGCCATAGTGAAACAATTAGCATCGTTTTCAATAGAAATTTTTTTCCCAAGTTTTTTTTCTAGATCTTGTTTTAGAGAGTTCCCAATCAAGCATTGAGTATTGCTGTTTTTTATTAATCCAGTTTGTTTAGAAATGGCACCAGGTGTACAAACACCAATAGAAAAATCAGAAATATTTTCTGATACTTCCAAAACCAAAGAGGAAATGTTATTGATTATTTCTTCATAATCATTTTGTGGTGTTGGGATTCTTTTTCTTTCTAAAGCACGAAGATTTTCATCAAGTAAAATTACTTCGGTTTTGGTACCGCCTAAATCTATGCCAATTTTATACAATAGTAACTTTAGAAAATTTGAAGTTTTTAGTTTTAACTAAATTACAGATTTAATGCATTCCGCCACCGGGGGCGCCAGATGTAGCAATAACATCATCAATTCTAAGAATCATGCAAGCAGCTTCTGTAGCAGATTTGATTATTTGCTCTTTGACTGCAATGGGTTCTATAACATTAATTGCCATCATATCAGCAATCTGAGTATTTCTAGCATCGATTCCAGTCCATTTACGACCTTGATTTTGTTTGGCTCGTAGATTTGCCATAGTATCAATTGGATCCATTCCTGCATTTTCAGCAATTGTCAATGGTATTACTTCTAGAGCCTCTGCGTATTTCTTGATAGCTAGTTGTTCTTTGCCATCAAAATTATCAGCCCAGTCTTTTAGCAATGATGCTGCATATGCTTCAGGTGCACCACCACCTGCAACAATTTCAGGCTTTTGAATTACATCTTTTACGACCATTAATGCATCATGAATAGAACGATCAACTTCATCAATTACTCTTTGAGAACCTCCCCGAATTAGCATTGTAACAGATTGTGGGTGTTTACAACCCTCAATGAAAACCCATTTGTCAGATTCCACCTTTTTTTGATGGGCCAATTTTGCGGAACCTAAATCATTTTCTGAAAGATCATCAAGATTACTAATTACTCTTCCACCTGTAGCTTTTGAAAGTTTAATCATATCACTTTCTTTTACGCGACGAACTGCCATGATCCCATATTTTGCAAGATAGTGTTGAGCAATATCATCAATGCCTTTTTGACAAATCAAAACGTTCGCTCCAATATCATGCAATTTATCTACCATGGATTTTATCATTCTATTTTCTTCTTCTAAGAACATCTGCATTTGAGTGGGGTCTGTAATTCTAATCTCAGAACTCATTTCAGTTTTTTCAATTTCTAATGCAGAATTAATTAATGCAATATGGGCATTCTCGATTTTTGTTGGCATTCCACTATGAACAATTTCTTTATCCAAAACAATTCCTTGTATAACTTGTGTATCCTGAATTGAACCGCCAGACTTCTTTTCAACTTTAATGTTTTCAAGATCAACTGAATATTCATCGCCTTTCTTTGTAGCGATGCTAAGAATTGCGTCAACTACGATTTTTGATAATATTCCACTATCTTCAGAGATTAATTTTGATTGCATGCTGGTTGTAGCAATTTTCTTAAGAGAGTCTTTATCATCAGGCAGTACTTTTTTTGCTAGTGCAGAGTAAATTTCAAGAGTCTTGTCTGCAGCTGCCTGAAAACCATCAACAATGGTTGATGAATGAACATCTTTTTTGAGAAGATCCTCTGCTCTTGCCAACAAAGCACCTGCAAATACAACTGAAGAAGTTGTACCATCACCTACTTCATTGTCTACTGTTTTAGAAATTTCAACTATCATTTTTGCTGCTGGATGTTGAACATCAATCTCTTTGAGGATGGTAGCACCATCATTTGTAATAGTAACATCACCTAAGGAATCAACTAACATTTTATCTAGACCACGAGGTCCAAGACTACTTTTTACTAATTCTGCAACTAATTTTGCTGCAGAAATATTGTTTTGTTGTGCATCTTTACCTTTCTGTTGTAGTGCACTTTCTTTTAGAACTAGAACAGGTCCATTTGGTCCTTGTTGAATCGATGCCATTTAGTTTCAGCTTCAGTCCCCGAATCCCCCTTTTTAACATTACTTAGTTGATCGGTTGTATGTAACGCCGTTTTTTCACATCTACAATTCCACCTGAAAGAATTCTAACAGAAGGTAATGCCAAGAAAGGTAAAAACAATGGAACCAGATGAGGTCTGGAAAATTTACATCCAGAATCAACAATAGTATTATTGATATTTTCAAAATTTTTGGATACTTTGTCAAAAGAATCTGTAGAAATAATTCCTGCAAATTGTAAGGGCAAAGATGCAAGAATTTTACCAGATTTTACTACAACAAATCCACCTTGATTCTGTATAATGTGGTTGGAAGCTATTGCCATATCAGAATCATCAGATCCAATTACTATCAGATCATTTTCATGAAAACTCCACGTAGATGCAAATGCACCAATATCAGCTCCAAAATTTTCAAGAAATCCAATAGAATGTTGATTTGTACCATGAATTCTATCAAATGCTGCAACTTTCCATATATCAGAATCTAAAGAAGCAGAAATTTGATTATCCTTTGAACGAAGATTAGCTGAACCGATTTTAGTAATGATTTCAGTTTGCATGAATATAGTATTTGCAAGTACGTCTTTCTTTTTTGATTTTATAAGAAAGTCATTTTTTGAGAATTTTTTTAATTTTACAGTTTTTTTGAACCATGGAGATATTGATTTTTTCTTAATAGATGTGACAATTTTTCCATTAGATACAACTAGTTTTCCACCTACAAAGACTTTGGTCGGTTTAATTGATTTTAGATCATCAAAGATTAGAATATCTGCTAATTTTCCAGGCGCTATTCCACCAAGATCTTTTCCCATGTTATAATAATCAAAATTATTTTTTGAAGCCATAGTAATTGCGTCTATTGGTTTGAGGCCGAGTTTGATTGATTCTCTTACACAATGATCTATGTGACCAAAATTCATAATATCAAGAGGATCAAGACCATCTGAGCAAAACATTAAACGATTAAGATACGTCCCATGAGATAAAACGCTTGGAATAATTTCTTTCAAATCTCGTCTTATCGAGCCTTCTCTAATCATTATCCACATTCCAAGACGTAATCGTTCTAACACTTGATCAAAATTGATTGGTTCATGACATGATAAAATACCAGAGGAAACATATGCATTAAGTTTCTTTTCACTTGCACCAGCTGTATGGCCATTAATTATACAATCATGCTCCAACATAGATGAAATAGATTTCATTGTTTTTGGTTCACGAAGAGTTACTTTGGTCCAAGAAAAAACTTCTCCCAAACCAAGAACATGTGGATGTTTTATTGCAGATTTTTCTTGCGATAATGTGAGAGAGTCACTGTTACTAAATTTTCCATCCACAGGAAGACCTCCAGGTACAACTTGGAAAATTCTTATTGGCAAATCTTCCCCAAGTTTAAGAAATTCTTGAAAACCTTTGTAACCTGCAACGCTTACAATATCAATTGGATCTGAAAATAAAGAAGTAACACCACAAAGAAGAGCCTTCTGTACAAATTCAGAAGGCAACACAAATTGATCAATATGCAAGTGAGGATCTGCAAAACCAGGAGAAACATATTTTTCTTTTACATCAATTACAGTTGTTTTTGGACCTAAAGTATGTGAAGCATCAGGACCAACATATGCAATTCTATCACATATTATTGCAATCTGAATTTTTGGGAGAATTTCTCGTGTGTAAACTGATAGTAAATTACAATTTTTTAAAATAAGATCGGCTTTTTTGTCACCCATAGCTACGGAATTCAATGAAGAGATCGAAGTTGCCAGGCTCGAAGTCACAGATAATAATTGGATTTTGCGCCTATTATAGATTCAATGCTTAAATTACGGTTGAAGAGGTTTTTTTGATATGAACATTCCTAAGGTGATCAGAAAGTATTGTGCAAAGTGTAAAACACATACTGAACAAAAGGTCTCCATTTACAAGGCTGGAAAAAGACGAGGTTCAGCTAGAGGTGAACGTCGACACGCAGAACGTAAAAAGGGATATGGTGGACAGAAATTCCCAAAATTAGCAAAACCAGCCAAAGTTACAAAGAAAGTTACTCCTATCATGACATGTACCGTGTGTAAAAAGAAATACAATAAAGTAGGCGTTAGAATTAAGAAATTTGAGTTGGTGGCAGCATGAAAAAAGATCACATTGAGATTCCAAAACCAGCAAGTAAGTTTCAAAAAGTCAACTGTAATGAATGTGGAGAATTACAAGTAGTTTATTCTCATGCATCAACACAAGTTGCATGCAATTCCTGTGGAAATGTAATTGCAGAAGCAACAGGTTCTAAAGCCAAAATTAATGGCAAAGTCTCAGGTAGTGCTGAGTAAATCATAATCCTGTTTAGAATTTAGATTAAATGCAAGTCTCTTATCATCAAATATGATATAATTTTCATCTAAAGTTTCAAGCGATGTAATTTTTTTTGAATTTACTAATGAAATCCCAGTATAATGGCATACTTGATCAGAAAAATTTACTGGATAATCAGATTCAAGTCCAAGTGAAGAAAGGAATTTTTTAGTTACAAGGATGCTAGTCCATGTTTTTTGAGAGTCATATTGGTTTACAATTTTTTTGATTATCTCTCCATCCAATAAAGGTAAATCGCCAGAAGTAACTAAAACTTGATCATCTATTGCCTTTAGTACTAAATTTAGATCTTCAACATAACCAATTCCAGGAGTGTCAAAGATTTCAATATTATTTTCTTGAAGTAGTTTTTTTGTTTTAGGAGAATTAGAACTTGTGATTGCTAGAATTTTTGAAAAAAGATTGGAATTGTTTAATGAATCAATTACGTGAAGTATGATTGGTTTTTTGTATTTGAGCAATAATTTTTCGTCATCTAAATTCATACGAGTGCCTTTCCCACCAGCCATCACAATCCCAATCATATTGATACAAACACCATCAATGAAGCTAATCTTGTGAGTTCATTTGTAGCGCCAAGCACGTCACCAGTAATTCCACCAAAACTACGAGTGGATAGTGCTAAAAGAAAAATAACAAGAGTTACAGTTACGCCGAGCATTACTAATCCAGTTGTTTCACCAATAGCGATGACAGGAATTAGCATGATTATGAATGCGGCAGTGAGTTTTTTCTTATCTTTCATCACGTCTACAAAAGGTGAATTGGAGCCTAAGGAGGCTGAATTTCCAAGACTGGCCAGCAATACCATTGAGAATTTTGCTAGAATTTCACTAATCAAAATTGCTTTAAACAAATCAAATCCACTTGTAAGTGAAACTGTAATCACCAATCCAATTAGATATAACACTATTCCAACAATTCCTGCAGAACCAGTTGAAAGATCTTTCATCGCTTTTAGCTTTTTATCTTTACTACCTTTGACCATTAATCCGTCAGCAAAATCAGCCAAGCCGTCTGCATGATGAATTCCAGTTACGATTGCAATAAAAGCTACAACTAACAAACTAACTAACAACGGATCTAAAAAGAAGGATAAACCAAATCCAAAAGAACCGACTAAAAGTCCAATTGCAATTCCAACTATAGGAAAAAGATACATGTATTTTGCGATATTTTCTAGAGTCGTATTTGAAGATGGAAATATTGTAAGAAATGAAAAAACAGAACTTATTTCTTTAAGCATGAATCCACCATCCAATTAAAGACAAAATGGAAATTATTGGAATTGTAACTATTCCAAAGAAGAGAATTGATGTAAGTTTCATCATTGTTATTGCAGAGTACACGTGTTCTTTTGTTAATGTAATTTCACCGTCACCTAACTTGTAGTGATTTATCTTTTCAAATTTTGTTTCAAGCGCTCCTGCTAATGCAGCCATAGGATATCCAGCATTTGGACTTTCAGTTTTTTTGCCATCACGAATCATGATTTTGTATGATTTCTTCCAATTATTTTTTAAGATAGCAGCTGAAATAATCATAGTCAAGCCTGTAAGTCTAGATGGAACATAGTTCAAAATGGTGTCACAAGTTGCAGCAAACCATCCTACATTTTTGAATAGATCTGTCCTGTATCCAATCATTGAATCTGCAGTGTTAATTACTCTATACATAAATGCTCCAGGCAAACCAAAAATTGAAAAATAGAAAAGAGGACCGGTTATCCCATCAACAGTATTTTCACTAATGCTCTCCAACATGCCTGAAATTACATGATTTTTATCCAGATTCTTAGTATTTCTCTTAACTATCATAGACAGATTTGCTCTAGCCCCATCTAGATCATTATCAAGGAATTCTAGAATTTTATGGGTGTGATTTTCCATTCCTCTAATAGCAATTGTGGTTTTTAGTAATAATCCACCAACAATTACATACACTATAATTGAAATGTAATCAAAAGAGATTAGAGATATTCCAACATTTAAAATTAAAAGTAATGAGATAACAATCAGACTAGTAATAATTATGATTAAAATTCCTCCAGTTTTTTCAATTGTAGGATTTTTATTTTTTGCAATAGGTGTTAGTGTAGCAATTAATTTGCCCATCCAAACAGTAGGATGATATTTATTTTTTGGATCCCCTAATGTTAAATCAATAAAAATTGCAATACCAACAATAAAAATAGATTCAAGAATCATTTTAGCATTCTCTCAATTGATTTGATATCAATGTTTGATTTTACAGTTTTTGCTAATCGATTTAGTTCATTATCAATTTTTAAAAGATTTTTCTTATTCCATGTGATATCTTTAGGTTTTGCATGAAGAGAATCCTCTTCGGGTAAATCTAGTGATATTAGTGGGACAGTACCAACAACGGGAATAGTTGTAAGTTTTTTGAGTTTTTGAAATCCTGGTTTTAGCACATCAATATCCCCTCTAAATTTGTTAAATATGAAACCTTTTACAAGCTGTTGATATTTTTTTTCAATTAAAGCCATAGTTCCTACAATACTTGCAAAGGAACCGCCCTTGTCAATATCAGAAACAAGTAATACTGAAGCTTTTGCTCTTTCCGCAATTCGCATGTTTGCAATATCAAATTTTTGTAAATTAATTTCAGCAGGCGATCCTGCACCTTCTAAAATTACTAAATCAAAATTTTTTTGCAATGTTTTCAAAGATCTAGATGCAATGTTGAATCCTTTGGTATTTACAAATTTTTCATAGTAATCTTTTGCATGCATTTTTTTGTAGCGTTTTCCATGTAGATATACAATGCTATTGTAATTTCCTATTGGCTTGAGCAATATAGGATTCAAGTCAGGAGTGATTGTACAACGAGCACCAATTGCTTGGATAGCTTGTGCTCTGGAAATCTCAAATGTAGGCGTAACATATCCAAAATTTGACATATTTTGGGATTTGAATGGAGCAACATTGTATCCTTTATCTGAAAAAATTCGGCAAAGAGCTGCAACCAGAGTTGTTTTTCCAGCACCAGAAGATGTTCCCTGAATCATTAATGATTTCATGTGAAATTCTCCAATGCTTTTACTAGTTTTATGTTATCCTTATGAGATTTTACAGCAATACGAAAATAATGATTGTCTAATCCTCGAAAATTTTTACAGTCTCGAATAAGGATTTTATGTTTGAGTAATTTTTTTTGTAATTCTGTTGAATCATGAATTGTTTTTATCAAAATAAAATTTGTTGAAGAATCACAGCATTCAAATCCATAAAATTGATTGATTTTATTTTTTAGAAAGTTTGATTCCTTTTTAATAACTAATTTTGATTTTGTGATATGAGATTTATTGTTAAGAGAAATTTTTGCTGCATGTTGTGCTAGGGAATTTACACTCCATGGGATTTTTATTTTCTGCAAAATTTCAACTATTTGCTTTGATGCTACTGCGTAACCTATTCTCAATCCAGGAAATCCAAAAGATTTAGTCAAAGAACGTAAAACAAATAGATTATCGTATTTTTTTATATATGATATTACTGATTCGTTGGATTCAGGAACTAGTTCAATAAAGCATTCATCAACAAATACTAAAGAAGAATTTTTTTGTGCTTTTTGAATTATTTTTAGCATTTGTTTTTTTGGCAAAAGTTTTCCTGTAGGATTATTAGGATTACAAATAAAGATGCAACCATTTCTTGGAATTTTTGAAATAAATGAATTAATATTTTCAGACAAATCTAATGTTTTAAAAAATGAAATTTTACTGTTGTTGAGTTTTGCTGCAGTTTCATATTCTTGAAAAGTAGGAACAGGAATCAATACTTTTTTTCCAGACAGAAAGGCAAAACAGAAATTATAGATTAGTTCAATTGCACCATTTCCAACAAGAATATTTGATTTATCTAATTGCGTGTATTTTTTTATACTTAAAATTAGTTCAGACGAGTCTAAATCAGGATAATTTTGAATAGTGTCAAGATTTTTTTTAAGGAAGTTTTTTACGGATGGAGGGATTCCAAGTGGATTAATGTTGGAACTAAAATCCAATATTTGAGGATTAGAATTTTTTAAAGAGTGTCTTCCCCCGTGAATTACTGGAATATGTCTAATTATGGAAGATTTTGTTCTTATTTTCACAGTTCCAAATAGTAGTTGCTGATTTAGTATGTTTTGGTGATTCAGAAAACGATTATTAATTGAAAGACATCAATTAGTAAATTATGGCTAAAAAAAGGGTTGCAATTATTGGAGTTACAGGTTCTGTTGGTCAGGAATTTGTTCAGTCACTAAATAACCATCCATGGTTTGAAGTAACTCAAATTGCAGCATCTGAACGTTCTGCAGGCAAGAAATACCTAGACGCAATAAAGGATTCAAATGGAATTGTTGCATGGGATGTAGGTGGAGAAATCCCAGAATACATCAAAGAAATGACAGTAAAATCAATTAATGAATTAGATGTATCACAATTAGATTTAGTATTTTCTGCTGTTGAATCTGAAGCTGCAAGAGACATTGAGACTAAAATGGCAGTTGATTTACCGGTTATCTCAACTAGTTCAGCTTATAGATACGAAAATGATGTTCCTATTCTAATTCCAGGAATTAATGATGAGCAGACAGAATTACTTGATATTCAAAAAAAGAATAGAAATTGGAAAGGTTGGGTGGCACCTCTTCCAAACTGTACAACCACAGGTTTAGCAATTACATTAAAACCATTACTTGAAAAATATGGTGCAAAAAAAGTTATGATGACTTCAATGCAGGCCATTTCAGGTGGTGGAAAATCAGGTGTGTCGGCCATGGGAATAACAGATAACATAATTCCATACATTCCGAAAGAAGAAGGAAAGGTAAGACAAGAAACCAGAAAAATTTTAGGTAAACTAAAAGATGGAAAAATTGAAGAAGCAGACATTAGAATTAGCTGTACTTGTACTAGGGTTCCTGTAATAGATGGACACACAGAATCTGTGTTTGTTGAAACGACAAAGGAGATTGATCCTGCAAGAGCAAAAGAGACTTACAATCAATGCAATAAAGATATTTCAGTTATAGGATTGCCTTCTGCTCCAAAAGATTACTATGCATTTCATGAAGATCCTACAAGACCTCAACCTAGAATGGAGAGAACTGTTGGTGATGGAATGACAACCACAATAGGAAGAGTTGAGAAAGAAGAGTTATTTGATAACGGTCTCAAATACATGCTCTTCTCACATAATAAAAAAATGGGTTCAGCAAAAGGTGCAGTGTTACTTGCAGAAATGTTATACAAAAAAGGCAAGATTTAGATAATTTTTTGTAATTTTTTCAATAATAACTTTATAAGAACCAGAAATCTAGATCGACTCAGGTGTTTTAAACGGCAAAAGTAGATGATTTAGATTTACAAATTTTATCAGAATTATCTAATGATGCATCGATTTCAGTTCCGAGATTATCAAAGAAAATCAATGTAAATTCATCAGTGGTATATTCACGAATCAAAAGATTAGTTAAAAGAAAATTGATTGAACGTTTTACTATTGATGTAAATGATGCTGAACTTGGGTATAATGTAAAAGCATTAACTGGGATTAACATGGATACAAAAAATCGCGATCACATTATAGAAGAATTATTCAAAATAGATGGAGTAAGAGAAGTAGCTGAAGTTACAGGAAGATTTGACATTTTAGTAACTATGTATTCAAAATCATTAGATCAGATGCATAAAATGATCTCAGAGCGAATTGGTAGAATTGAAGGAATACAGTCTTCAGAATCATTTATTGAGATGAAATCACGAATGAAAGCAATGCCATATATGCCATCAAAGGGTAGTGACTAGTATTGCAAAAGCAAAAATCTGAATCAAGAGTTGCCGTATATTATGAATTAACAAAGCCAAAGATCTGGTATTTACTTGTCTTTACTGCATTTGGTGCAGCATTAACAGCATCTAATATTTATGATATTGAAATTTCTCCTGCAACTTGGTTGCTAATGTTGTTTTCAGTTGCAGCAGGCTCTGCCGCTGCTAATACTTTAACAAATTATCATGATAGGGATATTGATGCTATTATGGAAAGAACAAAGGGTAGGCCACTTCCATCAAAAAGGATCTATCCTGCTGAAAAAGCAAGAAATTTTGGATTAGTATTAGCAGGCATATCATTAGTTTTAGCATTTGGAATTTCTTTTACTACTACTTTAGAACAAGGTGCATGGGCAACTGCATTTATTGCATTTGGCTTAGTAAATAATATTCTAGTTTACTCTTATGCGCTAAAACGAAATTCAAGAACCAATATAATTTTAGGAGGTTTGTGTGGAGGTTCACCTCCAATGATTGGTTGGGTAGCTGTAAGTATGTCAGATTTATGGACGATGGGTTTAGCAATGGCAGGATTAGTGTTTATTTGGATTCCAATGCACATATGGGCTTTGACATTACATTTCAAGGATGATTATAACAAAGTAAATGTTCCGATGCTAACTGCAGTTCAATCAGAAAAGACATCTGCAAGAGCAATTGCAGGATCAACTGTAATCATGGTATTATTTTCAATTGCGCCATTTTTCATTACTACTGAAAGTGGAGATTCAATGGTAGGTAGTGTATATCTATGGACTGCGATTGTATCAGGCGCATTAATGATTGCTTTGTCAATATGGGTAATTGTAAAGCCTATGGAGAAAGCTTCATGGACTTTGTTCAAATTTTCTAGTCCATATTTGGCAGTATTGTTTATTGCACTAATGGTAGATTCTGCTCTATAAAATACTGCTATTCTCATCTAGACTGTTAAGCTCTTTTGTTATCGTTGAATGCTTTTCCACTATTGATTCCAGTTCATTTTGAAGCTCTCTGGAATTCCATTTTGAACTAATTAAAGAAGTCAGTTTTGCAATGGCACTCCATTGAAGATTATTTTGCTCATCAATTAATTCTAAAAATCGCTTTCCTTTCTCATCGTCGTTCATATTTTTTCGATATTACGCAATGATAAAAAGTTAGCAGTGGTAATGACATAATTTCAAAGTTTTATTACTGATCAGGAGGTATTTTTCGTATTGAAATGTAGTATCTCAGAGTGCAAACAAAAAGCATTAGAGACAATCAGTATAAGTTTTCGAGAAACTAGAAATCTTTGTAGAGAGCACTACGAATTATTTAAAAATAAAGATAAAAAGCATGCTCCAAAATTTACCAAAGCATCAAAATTTTAACGAAGATTGAATGATTTTTTTCTAATCCTAAAATTATTGAAAGATTTAACATCTACTATTTTTTAAACAGGATATGGCTGTAAAGAAAAAAGCAACTGCTAAAAAAAAGCCAGTAAAAAAGGTAGATTCCAAGGCAAAAAAACAAGTAAAATCAGCATCATCAAAAAAACCAGAATTTGAAAAAGCATGGAAAGAATACAATGCTGCATTAAATGGATGGAAAGAATCTCTTGCTCAATGGCAAAAAGCCACCAATGAAACTCTAATGACTTATCATGATGCATGTCAAAAAGCATTAGAATCCGATGCAGAATTGTTAAAAAAAGTAAGTTCAAGTTGGGAAAATACTTGGGAAGAAATTGGACCACAATACATCAAACAACAAACAAAGATGATTGAAAGCATTTTCAAGGAGACAAATATTGAATCGATAAAGAAATTTAATGAACAGTGGGAGAAATTTCTTTCAACATCTGGAGATGATTCAATTGCAGCATATCAGGAAGCCATTAAAAAATTCAATCAGGCATGGCAATCAGGTCAAGTATAATTTAAACAAGTTTAGAATTTAGAAATAATTTAATTTTTTTTCATTTTTATGATTCTGAAAACTTTACATTTACAAACAGTACATACTCCACGTACTGCTGGTCTACCATTTTTCATTACAGTTTCTTCAGGATTTTCAATATTTCTTTTTGTTTTACATTTTACACAATAAGCATCAAGTGAATTAGATTCAAGAGTTTTTTCAATTGTTGAGTTATGAAGTTTTTTCTCAATATTATCAAGTTTTTGATTTTGTTTTTGTAAAGTATGAATTATTTTTTGTTCAATATTTGTGTCTTCAGGTTTTTCGGATTCCCTAATTTTAGGAATTTGTTTAGATGATTTATCTAAAGATAAATTTAGATTAGATGACAATATATTTTCTAATTCATCAATTTGTTGTTGGAGATCATTTAATTGAGTTAATTGTTCTGGTGTTACTTCATCTTCTTCTGGTTCTGTGATTGGTTCTTGATGTGATTCTAATTGTTCAATTTGTGTTTCTAATTGTTCTAATCTAGCTAATTGTTCTGGTGTTGCTTCATCTTCTTCTGGTTCTGTGATTGGTTCTGGTGCAAGATCTAATTCTTGGGGAAGCTCTTCTGTGGAATCTTTCGGTAATGAACCTCTAGGACTGGGAAGAGTTTCTGGTTCTGTGATTGGTTCTGGTGCAAGATCTAATTCTTGTGGAAGCTCTTCTGTGGAATCTTTCGGTAATGAACCTCTAGGACTGGGAAGAGTTTCTGGTTCTGTGATTGGTTCTGGTGCAAGATCTAATTCTTGTGGAAGCTCTTCTGTGGAATCTTTCGGTAATGAACCTCTAGGACTGGGAAGAGTTTCTGGTTCTGTGATTGGTTCTTGATGTGATTCTAATTGTTCAATTTGTGTTTCTAATTGTTCTAATCTAGCTAATTGTTCCGGTGTTGCTTCATCTTCTTCTGGTTCTGTGATTGGTTCTTGATGTGATTCTAATTGTTCGGAAAAATCAGATTTAGGAATCAATAATTCTTGTATATCTCCAAGATAATCTAATTTTACTTTATTTCCGTCAATTCGTAGATACGGAGTACCGCTAATTGAGAATGTTTTAATTTTATGTCCTTTTTTCCAGGAATTTTTCCCATTGTAAATTGTAATGTAGAGTAAACCATTCTTAATATCAGAAGCAATAGTCAAACGATCTATGGACTTACCTTCTGTAATTCCTTGTTCAGTTTCTTGATGACGGATTGCAACAGAGATCAAATGATCTGAGTCATAACTGACTTTAGAAATTAAATAGTCAGCCCATTTATCCATTATAAAAAATAATGATTGATTTCTAGTAAATAAGCAATTTTAATCAATAAAATTTGGAGGAACTATATGTATATGATAAAAATAAGATTATAATTGGTTTAGGACTCCTCCATTATTAGATGGAAATATCAATAGAACCATGGAAAAAATTGATAATTCATGAGGTGATTGAATACAAATTTGATGATTGGGTAAAGCAAATAGCGTTTAGTACAAGATCATCTGGTGGAGGAATTCCGACAATGCAATGGACAAACGGAATTGTTTTTTCTCCAGCGAATTTCCCTACAACAAATGTCACTGCTGAAGAACAATTAAGAGGAATTCTTCATTGGTCATCAGTATCTTTTGCAATTAAAGAAAAATTTGAAAAACAAATTGTGAAAGAAAATGCAACCATAAATCTAGTAGATGTAAGTGTCAATGAAATTTTTAAAGAATTAGCAGCAAGTTTAAAGAAGCAATCAAAATATGTAAACCTAGAATCTGGCAAAGATCAATGAATATTGAAGAACAGATAAGAGATTGTGAAGTTTGTGTTAAACAGATTAAACAGTATGACCCAGATCCATTTTATGTAAATCATTTTTTTAATGGATTCATTAATTCGGTAAGTAATACTTATGATGGTATTTTTGAAGAAGCAAATAGAGATTTTGGATTATTCATTTCAGAAAAAATTTCCCTAGAGAAATTTCATGAAAAAGCAAGAAAGAAAAACGATCAAAATGCAATCAAATTTTTCCAGTGGTTTTTACAGAAATATGAATATGAACATGGAAACCCATATCCAAATTTTATAAAAAAAATATGTCAATGTAAGATTAAATCAGAAAGAATTCCTAAGATCAAGATAATGATTAGAGCATCTGACCGCTACGAAGATGATATTAATCAACAAATCAAAGTTAATTTAAGTAATGAAAAATTACGTTCTAAAGAAGAATTAGATATAGAAGTAAAAAGACAATTACCAGTATTTTTAGAAATTATTAATCATAAAAGAAATGAAAAGAATGAACCTAAAGTAGGTAAAAATCAAATTAATGTATCAACATTTTTAGATATTGAAAATCATAAAGATATTGAAATTGCATACGCTGCTGAAATATACATTCCTGTAATGAGACGATTAGTTGAAGAATCAAGGAAAAAAATTAAAGAATTAACAACATGGAAATAGTTAAGTTGAAAAGCCAAAAATATGTGGATTTTTCTTGATTTTAATAATAGGCAAATATGAAAATCCGTGCTCTATACTATTAGAAAATTCTGGTTCTTTTCCTAGATTCCCTTGATATTTTATAAAATGTTTTGAAGGTTCAGAATATAATTTAACATAATTGAAATTATAATAGACTTCATCCATTTCTAATGAAGTAATGTATCCTATTACCCAAGATTCTTTGTGTTGGAGTGCATATAGAGTAAGATTAGATTCATCTGGAAATTCAGGATTATATGTTAATCTAGCTAAACTTCCTAAATCTCGTACTTGAATTGGATGGAATACATCAGATATTTTTTTTGATTCTGCTGGTAAAGGGGAAATTTCTGATTCCATATGAACAATTGGTGCATAATTTGAGATATTTTTTGTAGATTCAACAACATCACAAATTTCCTTATCTCCGTTAACTCGATATGAAACGTATCTTCCAAATTTGGGTAAAGGGGCATAAAAAATCAACAAAGTATTTGCAAGAGTCAAACTACTTGAAATAATTCTAGAACCTTTGAATTCTTGAGAGTATACTCTTCTAGGATATTCTTGAAAGGCACAAACGTATCTTGCTAAATCATCAAAACTAGATAATTCAATAAAGCATTCATTCTGAGTAATCTCCATCAACAAAATTCGGACTAGATCAGTTTTATTCTTTTGAAATCATACTTAACCGAGTTTTATTACATATGTTTTGGTAGCCAATAGTTACCAACAATTACCAATAATTACCAATAGTATATATATCAGTATCAAAATGTTATCGTATGAGTACACAAACTCAATCAAACAATGTATATTCAATGTACAAGCAAAATGTCCAAAAATACTTTGAAAATATTTCAAAAATCATCCCACAGTATTTTCAAGCCATGACACAATTGCAAGAAGAATGTATGAAAACTTGTGAGAAAACGATTAATGCATCTGTATCTGTACAACAAGAATTTGCAAAAAAGACTGGAATTATTTCAGATGTTCCTGATGCTACAAAAACTGCAATTATTGATACAAACAAGCAAATTGTTCAAGCAAGTACAGTAAACAATCAATTAGTTAAAACAACAATTGATGCAACTGTTCAAAACATCAAAACATTCAATGATAACATAAACGCATTTGCTGAATTGAATAAAAACACAATTCAATCTTGGATTAATCCTATCACACAAAAAAACTAGTGTGTGATTGGTTTTCTTTTTTATATTTTACTTTAATCTAGAAATTCAGTACACATGACCTAGAAATAATATTAATGATTTTTAAAAAATTGACAGCATATTTCAAAGTTTTAAAATATGATGAATTTTTTTAGATTTTGTTCACCAAAGTATTCTATTATAAAATGAAAAATAATCAGTTTACCAAAAACTACCATTTAGATTAATGCTAAATGGGTTAACCAAGAGAAGACAGATAATTTGTTACTTCAAAAGCAGTCATTATCTCTATAGCAATACAACTACAAAAAAAGAATAATTTTTCTCTCGATTCAATGAATTAAGATTTTGGCCACATGGAACTCCAGGTTTCAGCGAATTTCTTCATCATTTCACCATAAGCATTCATTTGTTCTAATCCAGATGAACTGAAAGCCTTTTGCCAGTTTTCGGTAAATTGTTTGAAAGTGGAAGTATTTGAATCATTTAATACTTTTTGCCAGTTTTCGGTAAATTCTTTGAAAGAATTCATTCCAGCATCAGCCATTGATTTTTGCCAGTTTTCGGTAAACAGTTTCATGGTTTCAGTACTAGATTCAATAGTTGCTTTGTCCCATACTTGGTTGAATTTTTCTTGCATGTCACTACTAGCTTTTTGAATTTGTTCATAAACAGTTTTCCAGTTGTCAAGTGCTTTTGTGTATTCTTGCCATAAGGAATCCCATTCATTGTTTTTTTCTTGTTCGGACAATAACTAAAGATAATTTTTGTTATTCTTAAATGGATCTATAGAAATTAAGAGAAGTTTATTTTTGACGCTTTTTTAGGCGTTTTTCCATTCTGAGTTTACCTTCCTCAAATTTGGTTCTATCCTCATCTGTTTTGAGAGCTAATTTTGGAACATGTGTTGGTTTTCCATTTTTATCTAGAGCTACAAATGTAACAAAAGCAGTTCCAGTTAGAGTCCTTATTCCTGTTACAATATCCTCAGCTTCGGCTTTTACTTCAATTTCCATTGAGGAGTTATGTACATAGTTAATTCTTGCATTTAATTTGAGAACATTTCCTACAAATACCGGCTTTAGAAAATTGACACTATCCATAGACACAGTAACAGCATTTGATTGAGAATGTCGTTGAGCAACAATTCCTGCAACCATGTCAATATGTTTTAGAATTTCACCACCAAACACATTTCCTGCAGGGTTTGCGTCAGAAGGAAACATTCTAACTATTACTTCTGCATGTGATTCTGAGGGACTTTTTTCACGTAGTTGGGAATTTTTAGAAGACATATCTTTGATTTAATATGATCTTTTATTCATCCAATTTAATTTAATCAGTTTAATGATTATTTGATATATTTTTCTAGATTGATTTTATTGATTTTTGGGATTTTAGCTAATTCAAAGCCCTCTGGACGTTTAGAAAGAGGGCGGGTTGCATCAATTCCCATTTTAGCAGTTTGTAATTTCTTTTGATTACTTGAAGGATCAAGGCTTGAGCCACGAACTTTCTTAAGAATCATTAAATCTTTATCAGCTTGAAATCTTGTAGCCATAGCATACTCTACTGATTCTGCATTAGTAGGATCAATGTCTTCATCAACTACAGTTACTTGCTTTAATGAACGATGTGAAGCAAATGTTTTTTTAATTATTTTTTTAGGATCAGAATCACTTTTCTTTTTAATTTGTACAACTGCATGTAGCCAATTACATCCACCATTAGTCATAGAAACTTGGAGTGTTTGAGGAAATGCTTTTTTTAATTCACCATTTAGCTTAGATTCAATTGGCATTCCCATCAGTAATCTATGTTCAGAATATCCAGATAGAACATCATGGAAAATAGGATTGGTTCTAAAGTATAAATTTTCAAGTTCAAAAACAGGCTGAGATCTTTTATGATCATATGTTTGAAGCATTTCAACCATCCATTCAGGATGAGTTTTGTCGCGAAGAATTTTTCCTTCCATTACAATTTCTGAACCTGACGGTACATTCAACCCTGAAAAAGGAAGTTTCGTCAAAGTAAGTTTTCCGCCTAAAAGCGAATTTGCAATATCAATTTCATCTTGTCCCCATTCTGCTTGATATGCACCTGCAATCAAAATTGCTGGATGAACACCTACTGTGATTGCAATTTTAAGATCTTCTCCATGTTCTTTTGCGTCAATGAAACATCTATGAAGATGACGTCCTTCCACCATTCTAATTGTAAAATGAGTTTTATCAATTGGCATCATTCTATGAAATGAAGAATTTTGTTTTCCAGTTTCAGGATTTTTGGCATAAGCCACAGAAGATGTGATAAAAGGGCCAGATTCTTTTTCAAAATGAGTCACAATAGGCATAGAAAAGAGATTTTTTGACTTGTTTTCCAAGAATTGTCCTGAAGGAATAATTCTTGGATGTTTAGCGTTTTTAATTGCCGAAATAATTTTTGCATGTATATTATTTTCAGTCCCGCCCATTGCTAAAGCAAATCGTTTCCTAGTTCCCACTAAATTTGCAACTAAATGAAAATTGCTTTCTTTAATATTTTCAAACAATACAGCATGTGAACCATCAACTTTTGCAGTGATGCCGGCTATTTCGAATTTTGTCGAAACTTTTCTTTTTATTATTTTAAGATCGTTGATCTTTTTAATTTGAGAAATATAATTTCTTAAATCACTCATTCTCAATCATGTCCATAATTTCAGACATTAAGGCTTTTGCAGTATCAGTTTCTAATTCTTTTTGAACAAATACTGAGACTAGGGCAATTCCTCTCACCCTAGTACTAATTCGTTCAGCAACAAGTTTTAAAAAAAGAGAATCTGTTCTTGTGGGAATTACAGTAGTAGTGATAGGACTAGGTCCCGTAGCTAAAGAGGCAACAATAGAACCTATTTTTTTAACACCTTCAGTTATTGAAATAAAATAGCCATTTTCAAATTTTTGAATTTGTAAAAAGAAGTTACGGCTCTCCAAATTTACCGCTTTCTGGAAAAATCCATTTGGAGAGTTCAATAAGCTATGAACAAATCTTATGCTTTTATTGCTATTGATTCATTCTCGTGAGCAGATACAACTTCAACATCAGGATTCTTCTTGCAGTTATTTTCGTGTTTATCTGCATAAACAAATAATTTTTCACAATATTTGCATGGAGTTTTTTCTTTAGTTTTTGTTGCTACTTTGGATTTTGCTGCTTTAGCTTTTACAGTTTTTGATTTAGATTTTGTTTTTGGCTTTACTTCAACTTCAATTTCTTCTGGTTGAGTGTCAGCAACTGCTTTAGCTTCAATAGAATCAGCCTCAACTCTAGCTCGTAATTTTGCTTTGTACTTAAGATTACGTGGTTTTGTTCTTAATCTATATCCACAACATGGACACCAAAGTCCTTCCCATTTGATGAATATTTCACAAATTTGGCATCGACGTTGTCCTGAAGCATATCTTCCGGTTCCAACTGGCTTTTGAGCCTTATATCTAACACAAATTCCTTTACAAGTCATCTTGGTAGTATCTTATAGAATTCATAACTATATAAGGATGGATCGATAAAATCTATAAAAAAAACTAAAAAAGTTGCAAATATTTTTAATTATAATGCGATCATCAGTATTTGTTTCAAAAAAAAACTTGAAATCTCCAATAAATATGTATAGCTTATTTTATTTCGATATTTTTTGGAAAAATAACAACTGTCAATATAGTTGTTTAACAAAAAATTTCATTCTTTTTTCAAAAAAATATAAAAAATTCAAGAAATTATTATACTATCATAATTGTGTCAACGAAGTATTGATAAAATATAAAAATAGATAATTTAGAAAAACGAAATTTTTGAATGCTCAACCTGTCAAAGACAATGGTAAAATAGAATGTCTAAAACCATCACGTTGAGAGATATATTTTGCTGAAAGCATATCTCGTTTTCCTCGTTGATTGAAATTTTTAATTTTTAAACTAGTTTTCCGTTCATCAACAAATTCCAATTCAAAAGATGAACAAAATGTTAGATTCAACATAGAAACAATTTTTTTGGCAATGACCATATTTCCATTTCCAATTTTTATTATTTTCTGTTTTGCTCTAAGGCCTCCTAAAATTTGAATAATGTGAAAAACAAAGTCTTCAATCGATAAATGAAACGATCTCTCAATTTCTTGCCCATAATAAAATACAGATAAGCCTATTCGTTGTCCAGGATCAACACCTAAAATTAAAATTTCTTCCTCAAAATCTAGATTGAGTTTTTGCATCATTATTCCTCTAATCACAGTTGAAGGCTGTTCAAATATATCTTCATGAAATAATAGTTTTTTACATTTTTTGGGAGATTCTTTCCTAGTTGTAAATATTAGATGCCCCGAATAATCTAAAATTTCTTCTGGGAGAATAGAATCAAAAGACAATTGAAGCGTCTTAAGATAGGTTGAAAACCTATAGTAATGCTTACCATACGTAGTAGCAATTCCAATACGAGTATTAAGTAAGGGATCGATATTTTTTTGAATAAAATATGAAATTTAGGTTTATGCCTTCAAAACAGTTGACACTACATGTTTCACTGCTTCATCAAAATTGGCATCAATCGTGGATTGTATTTCAGATAATTTAGCATCACCTTCTTGAGCAATTCTTTGAGATTCAGAAGTTGCCTTTTCTTTAGATGCATTAATAATTACTTCAGCCTCTTTTGTGGCCATTTCTCTAGTTTTTTCTAATAATGAATCAATTTTAGACTGAGCCTTTAGATTCAGTTGTTTTTTCATGTCGCCTACTTTACTATTCAACGAATCTAGTTCATCTTCTAAAGCATTCAGAGATTTGATAATTCCCGTAACTTTGGATTCGGCCATACTACTCATTATACTCAAAATTTAATGAATCCATTACTTAAATCATTCATTTTTGGTTAGTTTTTAGGCATAAAAAACAAATAAAAATTATCCACTTGTCAAAAGCAAGATTGCTCGAGCAAGATCGCCTTCGGCCTCCTCTAAAGCATTTTTGGCCTTTTCTTCATCAACTCCAGCCTGTTGACTCACAAGTTGAATGTCCTCTTCCGAGAAAATTGGAACCTCCAATTCTCTTTCCTCATAGCTATCTGCAGTTACTGTAAAAATCGAATTATCTTTTGCTTTCATTTCAGTAACGGAGGGTTTTGTGATAATAATCTCTTTCTTGTCAGTTTTGATTATTACCTCTTGAACATTTGATAGCTCATTCATGTCTAGACCCATCTTATCCATCATTCTTCGCATTTCACGATTACCTCCTCGCATCATGATTCTATTGCCTCCTTTGGACTTTTTAAACTATCTCTGACCTTTATGGCCACACCTCTATTAAAATCAGAAATCATCTCATGGGACAAAACAGCCTTACCTACTGCAATCACTCTACCTTTGAACAATACAGGGGTATCAGCAGAAATTCTAACTTTATTTCCACACCACACTACATGTTTACAAAATACTGATTTTCCATCCATTACAAAAGGAGCAGCATCCTTGTTTATTTCCACACAATTTTCTTTGAATGTTTTACTTTTCAATAAAATTTGAGCAAAATAAGGACTGATTGCCAAGCCACCATCAATTCTCAAAGTACACAATAATTTTCCCTCATGCAAAACAGTTCGGATTCTTCCGGTCTTTCTAGAAAATATCATTTCAATATTTTTTGGTAAATATTTTGATACTCCATTTCCAAATAATGCATCAAGTGAATATTGGAGTTTGAGAACTTGATCCATATGCATAAAAGATCTTTTCTAAATATTAGTTCAATGCAAGACCATATTATAACTACTAAACTATATAGATAGGATTAATCTCTTTAGATTATGGAAGAAAGAGAAGAGACAAGGAAAATTCAATTTACAGGAAAATCATCATACATAGTTTCACTTCCAAAACAGTGGATAATGGAGTTGGGTCTTAAACAAGGCGATCAAATCAGGATGGTCAGAAAAGGCTCCTCAACATTAGAGCTTTATCCCCCAAAATTCGAATCACGTATCCAAAAAAAAGAGGATGCTGTAATAGAGATAGATATTGAAGAAGATGCATCTTCCATAATTAGAAAATTAATTTCGTTATATTTTCTAGGATTCAGGACAATTAATGTTAAACCAAAAAGCGGTAGACTAAGTCCCAATCAAAGGAATACAGTGAAAGAAGCAGTAAAGAGAATGCTTATGGGTTCAGAAATAATTTCTGATTCTAGTGGAGGAATTACAGTTCAGGTTCTTGTGAATTTGTTGGAATTGTCAGTGGATGGAGCATTCAAGCGGATGATACATTTGGCAAAATCAATGTCTAGTGATGCAATTTTAGCAGTAAAAGAAAACAATCTAGAACTAGCACAAGAAGTAATCAATACAGATGACGAAGTAGATAGATTTGGATTTTATATTATTAGACAATTAAAAATAGCAATCCAAAATGAACACATGCTAAAAGAGATGGGTTTTAGAAATGCCAGAAATTGCCTTGGGTATAGATTGGTTGTAAAAAATATTGAAAGAGCAGGAGATCATGCATCATTTATTGCATCTGATCTATTAGAATTTAAAAAACCAGTTAAGAAAGAGATTTTAGATAAGCTTCAAGATATGAATGAATTTTGTTTATCAGTATTAGATGATGCATGTTTAGCTTTATTCAAAGAAGATTATGTTCAAGCAGAAAAAACCATTGAGAAAACAAATGAAATTAGCAAATATGAGAAAAAAGTCAGAGATGCATCAAAATCATTAAAAGATGATGAGGAGTTTTATAGAGTAAGAAGAATGTCTGAAAATATTAGAAGAGTTTCAGAGTATGCGAGCGACATAGCAGAAATTGTTTTGAATATGAATATTGAAAAAGTACTGAAAAAAACGGAATAATAAAAAATTGGCTAAATGAAAAATAATGAAATCTGCAATTTTAATCACATATGACCAGGAAGATTCGATTAACGAGGCCAAAGGACTCTGTGATGCAGCAGGATACGAAGTAGTTCATATTATCCAGCAAGATTATCTTCAAAAACCAAAATACGGAATTAGTGGAGGAGTTTTAGAAAGATTAGAAGAGATAGCAGATAAGCTTAGGCCAGAGGTAATAATATTTGATGAAATTTTGAAACCAAGCCAAAATTACAATTTAGCTTCAGCCTTACATCGTGAAATTTTAGATAGAGAAGGATTAATTCTTGAAATCTTTGAAAGCAGGGCATCAAGTGCAGAATCAAAGTTGCAAGTTAAATTAGCCCAATTGAGATATGAGATGGCCAGAGCAAAAGAAAAAGTTCGTCTTGCAAATATGGGTGAGCAACCAGGGTTTATGGGTATTGGAAAATTTGAGGTGGATGTCTATTATAATGATATTAAACACAGAATGCAAACATTAAGATCTAAACTTGAAAAAGCAGGAAAACAAAGAGAACTTCACAGACAAGGACGAAAAAGACTTGGATTCAAGACCATTTCACTTGCGGGATATACATCTGCAGGAAAAACAACCTTGTTTAACAAAGTAACAGGCGAATCAAGAGCACAAAGCAAAGAACTGTTTACAACGCTTACAACAACTACACGGAGATTAACTATCAATCAAGAACCATTCTTAATTGCAGATACAGTTGGATTTATCAGTAAATTACCGGCATATATGATTGATGCATTCAAATCAACTTTAGAAGAACTAACATACACAGATATCATTCTGTTAGTAATAGACATTAGTGATTCTGTATTTGAATTGAAAAAGAAATTTTCCAGCTGCATGAGAACTTTAAGTGAATTAGGTGTTGAACAAGATAAAATAATTTATGTATTAAACAAAGATGATTTATTAAAACATGATGAGATAAATCGAAAAATCAATATTCTAAATTTAGCTGAAAACAAAAAAGTGATTTCAGTTTCTGCAAAAACAGGTAAAAATGTTAATGAATTGAAAAAATTAATCAAGAATATTACTATGAGTCAAAATTCATACAATTTCAATAGAAATTCATTTGAAGGAGTAAAAGAGACATTTGATAATTGAAGTTTTAAGAATTGGACAACGTCTTGTAAGAGACGATAGAGTCACCACACATGTTGCACTTGTTTCACGAGCATTTGGCGCAGAAAGAATTTTCATGAATGAAGTTAATCCAGAAATCAAAGATACTGTAGAAAAAATCAATAAAACATGGGGTGGGAAATTTGAAGTAGAATTTATTGATAAATGGAAAAATGTTGTAAAAAAGAAAAAGGAAGAAAATTTTAAAATCATTCATCTTTCAATGTATGGTCAAAACATCAATAATGTACAAGAGGAGCTTCAAAAGGAAAAAAATTTGCTAATTGTTGTAGGAGCTGAAAAAGTACCTAGAGAGATTTATGAATTGGCAGATTATAATGTAGGAATTGGTAGTCAACCGCATTCAGAGATTAGTGCCCTGGCAATTCTCTTAGATCGGATTCAAAAAGGCGGTCAGTTTGAGAAATACTTTGCAAATGCAAAAAGAAAGATCATACCCACTAAAAATGGCAAAAATGTACAAGTAGAAGAAACAAGGGATTAATAATAGAAAATCAGGAGTCATTAGAGTTGGTAGACAAATACGAAGATCCTTTTGTTAGAATAGCCTCCATGATAGGAGGGGATGAATACCTCAAAGTAGCAAGATCATTACTCAAAGCAGAAGATGCAACTGATGAAGAAATTGCAAGCTCTACTGGTCTTAGGATCAACATGGTAAGAAAAGTATTGTATGATTTGTTTGGAAAATCCTTAATCACTGGAATCAGAGTAAAAGATGAAAGAAAGGGGTGGTTTGTCTACAGATGGAGAACCAGAAGAGAAGAAGTAGAGCATTTTATTGAAAGCCAGAAAAAGAAAATTGAAGAGAGATTACAACAACGATTAGATTATGAAAATGCTTCAGACTTTTATCATTGTGGTAATGAAGACTGCCCCAGAGTTACATTTGAGAGTGCACTTGATGGAATGTTCAAATGCCCATCATGTGGAAGTGTTCTAAACCTAAAAAAGAATGATAAATCTAAAAAAGCATATTCAAAGAAAATTGATGAAATCAAGAAAGATATGCAGCAAACATTCTGATTTTAACTCAGATATACTAAATTTACAAAAAATATTGAAAAACGAGTTACAGATTAAATAGGAGAAATTCTTGGAAAAATCCTTGGGTCAAATAACTACAATAAATCCAGCAACAAGTGAAGAAATTAAAACATATGATACAATGGATAAAAATCAGGTATTTGCGTTAGTGGGAAAAGCAAGAAGAGCTTTTCCAGAATGGAAAAAAGATTATGAGAAACGCAGAAGTTATGTTTACAATTTAGTAGAATATCTTAAGAAGCACAAAACGGAACTTGCAAAAGTTGCAACAACTGAAATGGGAAAAGCTCTCAAAGAATCAATTGGAGAAGTTGAAAAATGTGCTTGGGCATTAGAGTTTTATGCAGATCATGGAGATAGTTTTCTCTCTGATGAAGTATTAAACACAGATGCAAGGAAAAGTTTTCTAACTTTTGAACCATTAGGAGTAATTGGTTCCATTATGCCCTGGAATTTTCCTTATTGGCAAGCATTAAGATTTGCAGCTCCATGTTTAATGGCTGGAAATGTGATTGTAATGAAACCATCTAGAGTAACTATGCAATCAGGAATTGAAATTGAGAAAGCATTTACTGAATCAGGAATGCCAGATGGAATTTATCAAACAATAGTTGGTAGTGTTGATTCTGCAAATCATCTTATTGATTCAGATGTTAATGCAGTAACTTTTACAGGAAGTACAAATGCTGGTGCAAAAGTTGGTGAAAGGGCTGCAAAAAATTTAAAAAAATGCGTATTAGAATTAGGAGGAAGTGATCCATTCATTGTATTAGATGATGCAATAATTGAAAAAGCTGCTGAAGGCGCAGTTAAAGGTAGATTCATCAATTGCGGTCAAAGTTGTGTAGCATCAAAGAGATTTTTTGTTGGAAAAAATATTGCAGAAGAATTTACTGAATTATTTATAAAAAATGCATCAAAACTCAAAGTAGGAGATCCTATGTCAATTGAAACAGATATTGGACCTATTTCAAATAAAGAAGGTTTAGAGACAATTTCTGGAATTGTAGAAGATGCAAAAGCAAAAGGTGCAGAAGTTCTTCTAGGAGGTTCAGAAATGGACGGAAAAGGATTCTTTTACAAACCAACAATTCTTAAAAACATAACATCAGATATGAGAATTGCAACTGAAGAAACATTTGGACCAGTTGCTCCAATTACAGTAGTTGAAAATGAAAGTGAGGCAATTAAATTAGCTAATGAGAGTGAATTTGGTTTAGGTGCAAGTATCTGGACAAAAGATCTTGCTAAAGCAGATAAAATGTCAAGAAGAATAGATTCAGGAATTGTAAGTGTAAATAATGTTGTAATTTCTGATCCTAGAATTCCATTTGGAGGAATAAAACATAGTGGATTTGGAAGGGAGTTATCAAGATATGGAATGCTTGAATTTGTGAATCTAAAATCAGTCAGATTTTATGACAATCTTACACATCATCATTATGTAGAGTAAATTACTCATTCATTTCACTAGATTCATCAAAATCTTCATCATCATCAAAATCTTCATCATCACATTCTTCAAGCTCAATATATGTAGGACTGCCATCTTCATCAAAGTAAATCTCAACACAAATATCCAAAGCCAAAGTATTGGCTAAAGTTTCAGCTAATTCCTTTGGAAAATTTCCTAATCTACTAGGATCCGAAGAATATCGATATTCTGTTATTTCATCTTCATGGTAGAAATCTAATTCAATGTCACCATTAGCAAATTTTCTAACTCCCATCACTTGACCAAATATGCTAGAAGACAAATCTAATTACCTTGTTCAGATACATCTTTTGAAAGATTTTCAGCTAATTTCTCATAATGTTCTCTAGATTTTCCCAAATCATTAAGTTGAGTTTTTTCTATTTCATTTAGCTCATCATCTACTTTTTTTGAAACATATTGTAATCGTGCTTCAGCCATCATGAATAATCTATTATTCTCTTTCCATAGATGTTCTGTTATATGTTCAACATATTGTTGCATATCGCTAATCAATTTTGTAGAATCTCCTGAAGAAAGATACTCTTTAGCTGATTCTTCCATTCTAGATCCAATTTCTCTGGAACGTTGATGATCAATTAACATCATAGCTACAGGACCCATATTACTCGGCATTCCAGCTTGTTCTAATGCAGGAAATAGAGATTTTTCTTCTTTAGTATGATGACAAACATCAGTAAAATTTTTTGAAAAATCAATTACAGGAAGTAAAATTGATTCTGGAATTTGTTTATTGTCATTTAGTAATTGAATTGTAGATTCCATTGCTTTGACGACTTTTTCTATCAAATCATGATCGCGTCTTAACGATGCTGTAGACATGATAATTTTGAATAAAATCCAATATCTATATCTTATTTATTTTAAAAAATAATTAAAAGATGGAAATTAGTTAACGATAAATCGTTAACAAATCAGTTTAACGATTAGAGAGGCTCTTTGATTTTACAAATGCCCAAATCTTTTTGGTCATTTCACTTGGAGCAATTGGTTTATTTCCAAATACTTGTTCTACAGTTTCTTTACGACCTGCAAAACTAATTGCATATCCACCAAATGCTGGTTTTTTTGTGTTTGATTTAGTAGCCTTCTTTTTTGGTGCGGCCTTCTTTTTTGGTGCGGCCTTCTTTTTTGTTGTAGTTTTTCTTTTTGTTGTAGCTTTCTTTTTTACTGCCAATTTCTTGTAATTTTATTTCAAAGAAAGTATAATAACTTACACTTTTACGTAATTCAAAACAAGGTGGTTTTTGAGCCTCATGGTAGATTTGAGTCGTAGAATAGGAGAATTTGTGATTTTTTTAAATCCGTCTCCTTCAACCAACGATACCGCATCTTTTCCACCAATTAGAAAGGGAGACAGAGTAATAATTAATTCATCAAAAAGTCCATTTTTAATAAATTCCCAATTAGTAGTTCCGCCGCCCTCTACCAGAACTGATTTTATTTTTTTATATGAAAGTTTTTTCAATAATAATTTGATATCAACAGAATTTTTTCCTGCTATAATTATCTCTACAGGAAATTTCTTGAGCCTCTCAAGATTTGATTTAGTAATTTTATTGGAAACAACCACTATAGTTGGAATTTTTTTGCTTGTTTGAATTATTTTTGAATTTTTTGATATACTACCTTTAGAATCTAAAACTATTCTAATTGGATTTTTACCTTTAGTATGTCGTACAGTTAACATAGGATCATCAAGTAAAACAGTATTTTTTCCTACAAGTATTGCATCAACTTTAGATCTTAGTTTATGTAATCTAATACCATCTAATTTTGATGATAGTTTTGAATCGCCAGTTACAGTCGCAATCTTTCCATCAATAGATGTTGCAGCACTTAGAATTACATACGGTTTAGATTTTTCCATATACTATTTTACCTCCAATCATTACTGCTTTAATTGCAGATTCAGATGCTCTATGAACAATTGATGCATGTGGATTATGCATTGGTTCTAAATCTAAAGCATGTTTATCAAGAAAAATACAATCAGCAATTTTTCCATTTTCAATTACTCCAATATCTTTGTTCAAAACTTTTCCTCCATTTACTGTAGACATTTTAAGAATTTCTTTCGGATCAATTCTTTTTTTGTGAATTCCCATTGTTGCTTTCCAAAGAAAATCCATTTCTCTGAACATATCAGGAGAATTAATCATTACATTATCTGTTCCTAATGCCAGTGTGCATCCTGCCTTTTGCATCAATTCTATGTCTGGAATACCCTCAGCAAGAGAGGAGTTGGCTCTTGGGCAAATGACAATTCCTCGGGTTTTTTTTGCTGAAATAGTAAGATCACTTTTTGAAGCAAAAGTCATGTGAACCAGAAAATGAGGTTTTAGTGACAAGGCTCTAATTGTTTCAGATTTTCCTGTAACTTTCTTTGATGCTGAAATACTTTGTATAGTTTCAGAAGAATGGATTGCTCTAAGTTTTGGTGTTTTTGAATAATATTCTAAAATAGAAGTGCTATTTTCATTTGCTCCACTGACACCAATCCCATCACATTCTTTAAGAAGTTGATTAAGATCTTCAGTTTTTTCTTTAGGTAATGGCAGGTTTTTTTTAATTTCCGTAGATTTTTGATAGAATTCAAGTCTACCTAAAATTATGGAACGAATGGGAATGTTAGATAGTACTTTTTTTAGTAAGATTACTCCATCTAATCCCCCTTCTCTAAAATCTACAAATGTTGTAATTCCTTTTCGAAGCATTGAGTGACATGTATTTTTCATAAAATTTGATAGATTTTCTTGCGATGTATTTTTTAGGATTTTTGATTTAGCTCCAAATACAGGATGGATTTTTTCATCTACACTGCTATTAAGCGTAACATCTTTTCCAATCGAATCTCCTATGTGAGTATGTGCATTAATAAAACCAGGAATTAAAAGAAGACCTTCACAGTCTACTGATTCTTCATTTGAGTTAGTTTGTATTTTTGATTGAATTTTTTGAAATACATTATTCTGAATTTTTACATTAGTTCTTAAGACAAAATCTAATTCTGAACCTTGTAATACACTAATATTTCTAATTAACATGATAATTCATAAACTTCAGGTTTTTCTTTTCCTGAATCTCGAATTTCTCGTATTGTGTCAAGAGATTTTGTGGCTAATTTTGCAGCTTCTCTACTAGTATATGCATTTCCTATTCCACAATTCAAAGATATGTTGTCATTGTCTTTAATCATGTTAATAAAATTCTGAACAGAATTTTTACCATCTTCACTTGCAATTATCATGAAATTATCACCACCCATAAAAAATGTAAGAGAATTTTTTGCAAGAAAATATTTTGACATTTTCGAATATAATTCAAAAATTATTGATGTAATTTCATAAGGAGAATTATTTTTTCTTCGTGACGTAAGATCATCTACATCTAAATGCATGATTGAAACTTTTGAATCAGGTACATTTTTAACGAATCCAAAAATATTATGTTCCTGATTTAAAATAATGTTATTTTTCTTTCCATCATATGCCTTCAGATTTGCATCAAAAGGAGATTCACCATAACCAATGGATATTGCCAAACGAATATCAAATAAGTTTTCAAGTTTTTTTTGAATTTCGATGTGATCTTCTAATTTGAGACCATTAGTAATTACAAAAAATTCATCGGCTCTATTAAGAAAAACGAGACAGTTCTTTTCAGAAAATAGTTTTTGTACTTCTTTGTATAGTGATGCCTGTAGCATTTGTAGTTCATGCTCTCTATCACTACCCAATGTCAAGGTCCAAGGACCATAACCAGTAATTTTTAATATACTGAGTTGAATCATTTTTGAATTCTCTTTAATTCATAAGAAATTTTTACAACAGCTTCTACTGCGCGTTCTGCAACAGGTCTAATTCTGGCATAAGCATGTCTTTCTTGCATTCCAGGGCCAGATATTCCTAAAGAAACAGGTTTTTGGTATTTTATAGATAAAGCAGTCAGAGATTGAGCAGCAGAATGGGAAATTACTTCATCATGTTTTGTTTGTCCTTTAATAATAGCACCTAAAGTAACTACAGCATCAACATCATTTTTTTGCAATAAAGAATCTACGATTATAGGCATATCATAAGCGCCAGGAACTTTACACGTATACAAAATTTTTAATTTCAAAGTAATTGCCTTCTCTTGAGCTACTGCAAGCATCCTAGATGTCACTTCCTCATTAAATTCCGAAACCACTACTGCAATATTCAATACTAATGCACCTTGGCGTATTCTAAGAGTTCTTTTCCATCAATTAATGGAATTCCATTTTGTTTTGCAAATTTTTCTGCTTTATCTACAGATAATGCAGAATATGTTTCAGCATCCATCATTTCACAAATTGCAGTAACAGGTGTCAAACCTGCAACCTGAGCTAAATAAACAGACATTTCGGTATGCCCTTGTCGTGCAGCTAATAATCCTTTAGACGCAATCAATAAAGGAACATGCCCAGGAGTTTTAAATGATGATGCAAATTTTTTCTGTTTATTTTCAACATTAAAAATATTTGCCATTTCTCTAATTGTTAATGATCTGTCTTTATCAGTAATTCCAGTATAAGTTTGATAGTGATTTACAGATAAAGAAAATGTTGGATGATCTCCATATGGTGCCAAACCCATAATCATTTCTTTATTTGAAATTGAAGAATCAGCAAGAATTTCATGCATGTACTTTAATTCAAGAGATTTTGCAAAATTATTATCAATTGCAATACACAACAATCCACCAGCATATTGTCGCATTCTTGCAACATGTTCAGGAGTAACAAATTCAGCTGCAACTACCATGTCAATCTCATTTTCTCTTCCAGCTGAATCAAATAACAATACAAATTCTCCTCGTTTTAGAGATTGTAGTGCAGATTCAAGAGACATAATAAAAAATCTTTCTAATCTAATTATAAAGTTTACTAAAAAATTGGTAATTACCACTAAATTTGTAGATTATTGACTTTATTTTAGAATGTATTTCCCAAGAATGTCAGTTTCAATATTAACTTTATCGCCTATTTTTTTTGTATGAAAATTTGTTATATCAAGGGTATGAGGAATTAATGAAACAGATGCAAGTGAATTTTTGATATCAACTACAGTTAAACTAATTCCATCTATAGCAATAGAGCCTTTTTTCACAACATATTTTGATAATTTCTTTGGAACTTCAAACCAAACTTGTACTTCTTTTGGTTTTTTTAGAATTTTTTTAATTATTCCAACACCATCTACATGACCTAAAACAAAATGTCCTTCAAGTCTCTCACCAGCTTTTAAACTTCTTTCAATATTTACAATTCCACCGACCTTTAGATTACCAAGATCTGTTTTTTTAGTAGTTTCCTCAATCATTTCAAAAATACAACTGGATTTTGACAATTTTGTCGCAGTAAGACATACACCATTAAGAGCAACACTTTGCCCAATTTTTAATCCCTTAGAATGCTTTCCAAGATTTACAGTCATTTCAATTGCACTACGATTTTTTGTATTTTTTGAAATTTTTTCCACTGTGCCAACACCTTCAACAATTCCAGTAAACATCAAAAATAGTTATGAATTATACGTATAAAATAGCTTTTCGAATTCAAATTTAGAGACAGATTCCAGAATTAAGAGATTTTGAGTTGTAAAACACATCACCATTCATCATCTTGAAGAATCCAAGTTAATCCAATCATATCCATTGCTGTAATGTTGGCTGAAACTGGATTTTTAATTTCATCTTCTTCCAGAGATAATGACTGATCAGCGTTTTTGTCATATTTGTACTGAATTAAGGTTGACATGTTATGTATTTACAAGATTTACTTAAAACACTAATGAACAAATCATTCATACAAATCATCAGTAGTTCCTAAATACTATTTTAGACAATATGTTATGGTTGGAATTGTCACCAGTAAACAAATCGTTGCTGGTCTTAAGTTCCAATCTCATTCATTTCTATACGTAAGATCTATAAGGAAAGGTTGAATCGTTTGTTTTATGTCAGAATTTATTCCAAAATGGTGGGAAGGGATGCTACCAGAACTAGATTTTGATATTGAAACTCAATAATGATAGTAATTATTTGGAATTATAATCTTGAAATTCATTTTCGCAGAATTGATGAAATACAGAAAACCCATTTTCCTTAGCGTCATTTTTGATTTTTTGCATATCTTTGTTTAAAACTCCTTGTGCAGCTAAAAATGCATCATCATCCATTCCTAATTTTTCAAATAATCTCGATTTTGCAAGAGGAATTTCTTTTAAGGTTGAATCAATACTTTGAGCTTTGTCATAAAATTCAATGGCATCTTTGTAATTTTGGAGATGACTAAGAGAAATAGCTTTATTCATCAAGGCTGTAACATCATTAGGATCTATTCGAAGAGAAGCATCATAACATTCTAGAGCATCTGGATGGCGATTTAGTTCGTTTAGAGATAACCCCATACTGTTAAGAGCCCAAATATCATTGGGATTTGTAGAAAGAATTAGTTTACACAATTCTAAAACTCGCTCATATTCTTTTAGATTTTCAAGGGCATAAATTTTATTTTTTAGTGCATATGTATCTGAATTTTTTATTTCTAAGACTTTATCACAATACATAATTGCCTCCTCATACTTTTTTAAATGAATTAATGATAATGCAATATTTTGAAGTGCAATCATATCATTAGGAATTTTTTCCAATAGATTTTTACAATAATTGTACATTTCTTCATATTTTCCAGCACTAAACATCCTAGTTATCACATTTGTAGGATCTAAAAGATCAATCATTTTTCTAAAATATAATAATAATTCATTATCTTTAACCTATTCTAATAAATGAAATAAAATCTTACTAGATTCTACTCTAGTTATTTTAGAACTTTACGCAGTGATTCATTCAATACTTTAGAATAACTGTATGAAGTCTGTTCTTGTTGAATTAATTTTGCTTGACGAAGTCGGAGTTTTTTATCAAGGTCTTCATCAATCATGATTGTGACTCGCTTACTCATTTTAATCATAGAAATTTTATGAATTTTACAATATAACACTATATGAAATGTTCCAAAAGTGGGATCAATCATTTATGATTGAAATTACTTGATCCATTTTGAATGGTTTCTGAATAAGAGGTATGTTAAGTTTTTCCAATTTTTCCTCCGTAGTGTAATTACTGTCTGCAGAAACAGCAACAATCCGTGCCTTGGGATTAACTTCTTGAATTTTTTTAATTGCGTAATAACCACTCCCGTTAGGCATGTTTAGATCTATTAGAACTACATCAGGATTAGTTTCCTTGAATAGCTTAACAGCAGAGGTTCCATTAAACCCATTTCCGACAACATTTACTCCCCTTTCTTCAAGAAATTCAGTAAATAGTCTAACAGTATCCTCATCATCATCAATCACAATTACTGATTTGGACATAGATGATAGTAAAAAAACAGTGCTTTAATATTTTTCATTATCTAGAATTGATAAATGGGAGGAATTGACAGATTAATTTCAAATGCTTTACTATCTGAAATTAAGAAAAAAATGGATTTGGAACTGCTCCATAAGGTTGAACGTGAATTATTTTTAGAACATGGAATGTCCATAAAGCTTTCAATTGAACATTTTCAAAAATTTACAAGTGTTCTCAAAAAAAATTCAAGTCTAGATGTTTCTAAATTTGAAAGAGATTGTCTAGATAAAATCATCAGAATAAAAGAATCAAATGAAAAATATTTTGTAACTATAATCAACCCAATTTTATCAGATTCAATATTAGAATTGTTCGGAGAATATGACTCAAGATGTATTATTACAACTCTTTTAGATAAAGAATATACAATTCCACAAATCCTTAAAGAATCTAAAGCGCCAAAAACTTCAGGATATAGAAAGATTGAAAATATGATGATCAACGGGTTGATTGTTGAAACTGGAAAAGTTCTAAGTGAAAGTAAAAAAATATCTAAGCTTCAATGTGTTTTTCAAGAAATTAATTTAGATATTAAAAAGGGAAAAACTGTTGTAAATGGAATAATACCAAAGAAAATTATGGAAAAAAGTTCTAGTGTAAAATCAATACTTCAAACATTAGAATAAGTACAATATCACTTTACTACTTCAAGAAGGGATTTTGCTTGTTTGAAATGTACTTCATCTATCATTTTTCCATCAACAATAGTGGCACCTTTACCTTTCTTTATTGATTCAAGATATGCCTTACAGACTTTTTCAGCCCAGAAAATTTCACTTTTATTAGGATGGAATAATTTGTGCACCACAGAGATTTGATCTGGATGGATGATACTTTTTCCTGAATAACCTAAACTTTTACCCAGTTTGCAATCTTTTGCAAAACCTTTAGAATCTTTTAGATCCTGCCAGATGGCATCAATTGCCACAACTCCTGCAGCATGTGCATCTACAGGAATTTTTGCTCTAGAATATCTGGCACCTTCTGATTCTTTTGTATATTCAACTCCTAGATCATTTAGAAGATCAAAAACACCAAAAACTACTGCATAAACTCTTTTTCCAAAAGATGCAATGTTATACGTGTTAACTACACCTTCTGCAGATTCAATTGACGGAATTATTTGAATTGGTTTTAGGTTTCGTGTTTTTTCTAATTTTGATAGTATTTTCTCAATTTTTTCCATCTCTTTTACATTATTTACCTTTGGGATAACAATACCATCAATTCCTTTTTGGACCACTTCTTTAAGATCAGAAGAGATTTTCCCTGAAGTTGGAGAATTTGTTCGAACAAAAATTGAAGATTCATAAGATTGTCTAGATTTTAATGCAGATTTGATAAGATTTCTTGCGTTAACTTTTTCATTGTCTGGTACTGAATCTTCAAGATCAAAGCAGACAATATCAGCACGTAATTTTTTTGCTTTTTCAAGAAATCTAGGATTATTTCCCGGAACAAAAATAAGGCTTCTGAAAAGCTGTGTCATTAAATGATTAAGTGCCCTCTGGCTTCATTAAGATTTTGCCAAAGAGACCTTTTCCAGTTAACATCTTTGTATGAGCCTCTGCTGCTTGCTCAAAGGAATATGTTGAGTCAATTGCTGCTTTAATTTTGCCTTGACCCATCCAATAAAGACCTTGATCTAATTCAGCTTTGGTTCCTTGTGTAGAACCTAGGATGTTTGTTCCTTTAAAGAAAATATGTCTAAGATCAGTTTGTGCATCGTATCCTGTTGTTGCACCACATGAAACTAGAGTTGCTCCATATTTTAGTAAGGTAAGTTGTTTGTTCCAGTGTGTTTCACCAATATGATCAAAGGAAACATCAATTCCTGGTGCTTCACCTTTTTTCTTTGCAAGTTCTTTTGAAATTGCTCTGACTTCTTTATGCCAGTCTTCTTTTCTATGATCTACTGCAAAATCGGCTCCTAGTTCTAGACATTTGTCTAGTTTGTCAGGACTTGCTGTTGCAATTACATCACAATTGTATAATTTTGCAATCTGAATTCCAAAGCTTCCTACTCCAGAGCCGCCACCCATGATTAAGACAGTTTGTCCTGGAACAATTTTGGCTCTTCCAACCAGCATATGCCATGATGTAAGTAATGTCATGGATGCAGCTGCTGCGTCATCATATGATACTCCTTCTGGAATAACTGAAACATTAACTTCTGGAAGGTGTGTTACTTCTTGAAAAGCTCCCCAAGTTGGACCAGTTTGAAATCCCCAAATGGTCCTATTAATACAATCAAATTCTCTTCCGTCAGTACATGCTTTACAAACTCTGCAAGACATGTTTGAGTGAGAGACAACTCTATCTCCAACTTTGATATTTTTAACATCTTCACCAACTGCTATAACATCTCCAGCAGCATCGGAACCTGAAACATGTGGTAATGGAACAGCAACAGGCACTCCTCTCATTCCCCAAATATCGTTATAATTCAGAGCAGCTGCTTTTACTTTAAAGACAACTTCATCTGCTTTTGGTTTTGGGTCATCTATATCCTGGACTTTGAGGATTTTAGAAAAATTATCATCTGGTGCATATTCATTGTATACTACTGCTTTCATGAATTAAACGGTGGGCTACCCATAATTATATTTTTTCTGGATCATACTCGATTTATCTTAAAATCACGTTTTGGTTGTTGAATAGAAAGCAGAATTTGTTTGAGTTGATCATCAGATATTTGACCAGGTAATTTGCCTTGAGTTGCCATGCCTATCAAATATTGTTCAACAAGATCGGATAGTTCTGATTTTACCATCTTGATATTATTTAGTCTCAATCTAGCTTCTGGTGAAAGAATTTGTTTTAGAATCTGTTCTTTTTGTGCGGATAACTCATTGTTGGTGTTTTCATAAGGAGATTCGTTAGATTCTGGAAAACTCATTTTGAATCTATGTGTAAACTTTCAATTGAGGGTTTTCAACGATTAGTTCTTTTAGAATTTCTGTGGATAATCTATCTAGTTTTTGCATTCCATTTTTAGAAATAATTCTACCTTTCTTCTCAACTTTTTCCAAATAACCAAGTTTTTCTAATCCCTGAATTGCATTGCGAATTATTGCGCCACCAGCATCTTTGTGATGAGCAGCTCCATATCCAGAGGGTTTACCTCCACCATAATCTTTTCTTAATTCGTTAATTCCAATTGGGCCATGAAAGTATATTTTTCTCATAATTGATGCACATCTAGTATACCACCAGTCTCGTTCTTGTGGGGGTCTATCTGCATGAGCTCCAGTTTTAACAAAAGGAATCCAAGAAGGCGCAGGAATATCTTCATTCTTTAGAATATTCGCTAGTCTTTTTATCAAAACATCTGCTGGTACATCGTATACCTTTGCCATAAAGTGAAAAAATCGATAATCGTCTTATAAATCATTGAGGTATTGTCGCTAGATTGTCAAATATAATGTAGCCTAAAATACATGGATCAATATTCAACTTTTCCGATAGTTCAATTCTTGTATCAAATACTGTTTTTTTTAATTGTAGCGGATGGGGGTATAACTTTACGATAAGTATGTCCACACAAGTTACAAGAAATTCTGATTGATTTGACAGATGTTCTGCCTATACGAATTCTAGAATTTAATCCAGGTGCAATAAATGACTTGCATTTTTTACAGAAAACCATCCTAAGAGCATAAGGCATCCTAATTTTGTGTCTTGTACTAATTCTTCTAGCAAGAAAAGCCTGACGCTGAGAAAGGTCAGGGTTAATTTTTGCATTAAGTATTGCTTTTTCAATTAAAATTTGCATTCGCTCTATCGCGATTTTTCTTACTGCAGATTTCACAATAATTTCTAAAACTTGACCTAAAAATTAGTTATTATTACAATGAATGAGATGCAGTCAGCGGGATTCGAACCCGCGTCACAGGGTTGGAAACCCCGAATACTAACCAGGCTATACTATGACTGCAACAGAATGCAAATTTCAGTTCCTACATAAAAATGGTTTTTTCACACTCATAGAGTAGTCTAGCAACTACAACATGACCTTCAAGTGATTCATCACCAATAGAATATAGATCAGTTATTTTGTTTTCAACAAAATCTGAAAAATGTCCTTTTTGAAATCCGCCAACTATAATACAGTCATTATTTGAAATTTCTGTAGCGATTTTTTCATACGAGCTAGGTTTACCTCTTGTTGAAAAACCAATTACTTTTGATGGATTTATTTCATCAAGTAATTCTGAAAATGTTTTTTCTTTAAGTTCTAGTAATGTTTCATTATTTGCTGTAATTTTTTTTTCTTTGTACAGTTTTTCAATTACTCCCTCAAATCTATGATATGACTTTGGCACATGGACGTTTTGACCAAAATAAATTACTTTATCATCAAGTGTATGCACGTAAATTTTTATTTTATTTTTAAGATATAATGGAATTGTGGTAGCTTCAAGTATTGAAAAATGTACTAAATCCGGTCTTCCTCTTTTTAATTCATTTTTAATTCCTTTCATAGCTGCAAAATGCCAAGAATTATCAAGTAAGATTTCTGAGGAATGTTTTCCAAGTTTTCGTGCATGAAAAATTATGGATGGGTGATCTTGTAGCTCAAATGGAACAATTTCTAATGATGATTCAGATAAAATTAAAGAGATCATTTTAGTTAGTCATATCAACTTGTTTTTTAAATTCAATCCAACTAGATTTTGGAGTACCATCACTGTTGATCAATCCTGCACTACACACATACTGATTTAATCTCTCAATTACATGCTCACTACTTCCAAAACCAGAACCACCAACAGTAAGTGTATCCTCACCAACTTCCTGTTCTTCAAATGTACATGTTCCTTCAGGTTTGTCATATTGTCTGTACCAAGTAAAAAATTCTAATTCAGATTCATTCGCAGCGTAAAAATCAAAGGATTTTTCTAAAAATTCTGTTTGTGAAGAATCACTGCCTCCAACAAAATCAGCGGTACTCCAGCTAAGTTCAAAAATTCCTACTTTCTTATCTCCAGCTAAATCAAACACTTGCTCTAAATCCCCAATTGCTTGTTCTGGTGTTTTGATAATATCATTTAGTGTGTCAACTGGTGAATAAGAAAAAGCAATAAAATCACCAACAGCTAAATCAGTCACAATATATTGTAGATTTTTGTTAATTACGTGGTGTAACGCAAATGCATTTCCTATTTTTACATCAGGATGTTTTTCTTTGGTTTTTTCATAAACTCCATTGAATAGATCCTTGTATACAGGAATATTTTGCTCATTGAATCTGAATTGAGATTCTGTTTCTCCTGCAAGAATAACTGTGTCTATGATGTCGTATCTTGATAGTATTGCATCAAGTACGCTAACCACCCTATCTTCTCCAATGGAGATTATTGGAGGTTTTCCAATCCAACTTGGAAAAGGTCCAAGTGTTTCACCATTTATTACAGAAAAGTAAAGTGTAACTTTGAGATTATTTTTTTTATTAAAACTCATCAATACGTCTGATTGTTGCCAATCAAATTTATCACGAACAGGCTCAACTAAATTCCAAAAGAGATAGACATTACTTCTTCCAATACCAGAGCTGGCAGCTTCGGAGTAAATTTCATCCAAGTTTTGTAAAGTAACAGATTGGCTAGGAGAATTAATCACTAGACCAATTTTTTCATTAGTTCGAGTATTAATTTCTGAATTGGGCATGACTAAAACTGTAGACACTATCGCAATAACCACTATGCCTGCAATTATTCCTAGAATCTTCTTGTTCACATTGATTCAAAATGAAAAGGGAGTAAAAAAGTTGTGATTCTGTTATTTATCCAGAAGTACAACCACTGTATCCGCATTCAATGCAAATGCTACAACCCTCTACGAAGACCAGATTGTTTTTGCATGTCGGACATAGACGATCTTCTGAAATCTCTTCTTGTTTTTGAGGTTCAATCTTGATTTCTTCGTCATGAACTTTTAATGCAAGTGCTGCATTTACTTGAGACTTGATGTATGGATTTGTGATGTTTTCTTTCACAAAAGCAGTCATGTAATCACTTGGTGGTACATCAAATATCTTCTGAGCATTTTCACTAGTCATATGAAGAACTTGTTTGTGTCTAGAACCATCACGATAAACTGTCATTCCTTTTAGTCCAAGTTCATGTGCTAGAAGATATGCACATTTTACGTCTTCGGCAGTTACGTCATATGGCATGTTGATTGTTTTTGCAATTGCATTTCCAATCCAGTCTTGCCATACACCTTGAGCCATAAGATGATCAGCCCAATGAATATCCATTGCTGTAACATAGACATCCTGCATCCATTGTGGAATTTCAGGTATTCCTTTCAATGAACCGTAATTGTCTGCAATCTTTTCAAGGATTTCATCATTGTAAAGATCATGTTCTTTTAGTGCTTCTTCAACTATCTTATTGGTATAGAAGAATCTTCCAACAGTTACTCTCTTCTCAAATACAAGAGCAAATGCAGGTTCCATTCCATTTGAACAATCTGCAATCATAGAGAGTGTGCCAGTTGGAGCTACCGTAGTAGTCAAGACATTTCTGATACCATGCTTTTTGATTTTATCAATTAGTGGATCCCAATCACAAGAATGAGATTCTTTTGGTCTCTCATAGTATCCTGAGATAGGAATCTTTCCTTCTGGATATTCTGTTTTAGAACATAGTGGGAACTCACCACGAGATTTAGCAAGTGCAACACTTTCTTCCATTGAATAGTATGACAGAGCTTCAGATAGTTTTGATTGTAGTTCATATCCTTCTTGAGAATTGTATGGGATTTTTAGCTTGTACAATAGATCAGCTACACCCATCACTCCAAGTCCAATACGTCTAGACTCTTTTGATGCTACATTAATTTCTGGTACCGGATATGTATTGACATCAATGATGTTATCCAAGAATCTTGTTGTCTTTCTGATTGTTTCTTCATATCTTTGCCAATCAAATTCATAAGTTCCATCTGCTTGTCTCTTTACAAGATTTACCAAGTTGATAGAACCTAGATTACAGGATTCGTATGGATAAAGACTTTGTTCACCACATGGATTTGTTGCTCTAAGTGGTGCTTTTCTTGCTTTTGCAAATACGTTGTATTTGTTAATTTGATCAAAGAAGATCAATCCAGGTTCTGCGCTCTTCCATGCAGAAAGTGCAATCAGATCAATTAGTTGATGCGCATTGATTTCTTTAACTGGTTTTTTATCACGTGGGCTACGTAAGATATAGTTACCATCAGAAGTATTTACCAAGGCATGCCAAAAGTCCTCCCAGATACCAACGCTTACGTTAAAGTTCTCTAAAACTCCTGGTTCTGTTTTGTTTGTGATGAATTTTTCAACATCAGGATGCCATGCTTCAATAATACCCATGTTTGCACCGCGCCTTTTTCCTCCTTGTTTGACTACTTCAGTGACGGTATTGATGATATTCATGAAAGATACAGGTCCTGACGCAACACCTGAAGTGGATGCTACAATATCACCTTCTTCACGAAGATCAGAATAGTTAATTCCAACACCACCACCAGACTTGAAGATTAATGCTGCATCAGAGGTAGATTTCATGATTTGTTCCATTCCATCTTCCATTCCAAGTACAAAGCATGCAGATAATTGTCCCAATCTTCCACCCGCATTCATCATGGTTGGTGAATTTGGTAGAAAGTCTTGTGCAGTCATTAGTTCAAAGTATTCTGTGATTTTGTCTGCATAATTATCTAGTTTCTTTGCTGCAAGTAATGTCAAAAGATCTTTGAAGCTTATCTTCATTTGACCTTTGTTTGCAAGACTCACGTAGTGATTGATTAAGGATCTGAAATGCCATTTGTTGAAGAAATAATCTCCTACTTTGAATTTATAATCAAAGGCATCTAGTTTTTCAAGATATGATTTTGCTTCTTCTACATCTTGTTTGATATTTCCCGATTTGTCAAAGATTTGTGAATCATATAGAATGTCTCCAATTCCTACCAGAATTGCTACTCGCTCAAACATTTGAGTTGGAGATTCAATGATCTCGTTTTTAGAATTTCGGAAAAGATATCTTGATGCCAAGACTCTAAGACAATTCAGATCAAACTTTTTGGAAACTGGGTCAAGAGCCTTCAGATTCAAGACCTTCATTTTCTCTTCCCTTAGTTTTCTTCTCTCATGTCTGTAAACAATGTAGGCTTTTGCAATATCGCTATTTCCGCTATCAATTAGAGTTGATTCTACAATATCCTGAATATCTTCAACAGTCGGTGTTCTAGTACTTGTAAATCCTTGTTCAACTAGTTTGTTAACTACATTCTCTGCTAGTTGATCGGCCAGACCACGATCGGCTTTAGAGGTGGCGGCCAATGCCCGAAATATGGCATTTGAAATTTTATTTTGATTGAAAGCCGTGACTGCGCCACTGCGCTTACGGATCTCATTGATCGTATTTTCAATTTGTGAATTGTCCATTATAATCTCCCCTCCATGCTTAGAACCAATGTGGATATAACTTATGTGCTCGAAAAGTTTTGATCTTGTCCCGTTAATGAGTCAATTTTTTTAACACCGCTACTATGAATTTCATACTGGCATAACTTTGATAGTAATGATGAAGATCGCTTATCTGATTCTGATCAAAAAATTTTAAAAAATGATCGTAACTAGTTTTTCACATACGAATATCAGACAACGTATGGGGACTTGCACTTTGGACATTTGTCCTCAAAGGGTTCATCCTTAAATCCACACTCACCACAAATTGCAATTTTTCGCACAGGCTTGAAAGAAGTCGTAAGTTCTGATGCTTTTTCAAGTGATTTTTTGATTTCGTTTACCTTTGCATTCTTGTCAATTTGTAATGTGACTAGTAATCCTCCAGTGAGGATTTTTGAGAGCTTGTTTGATTCTACTATAGGGTCACTTTTGTTAGTAAAACTAGCAATTTCAGAGGCTTGAATTACTATTCCCTGTGAATAAGAGTCACCCTCCATTGAATTTAAGGCAGAGTTTTTGCCATATTTTTCGCCATCCAGAGTAGCAAAACGAGCAGATGCCTCAGTTTCAGTCATACATATTGCAACCGTATCACCTAATTCTTTACCTTTTTTGGCTCCAACATCAACTGCTGTCTGAATTACCTTATGAAGAATATCGCGTCCTTCTTTATTGTCTTGGAATCCAAGTATGTTAAAGACAGATTCTTTGAGCCCTACCAAATTTACAACAAGTGAAACAGAACTACGTTGCATATATTGTGTGTTCTTGGCAAGAATTGGATTTAGTCCTCGTCTAGTAAGATCTGAAATCTCTTTCTTTCTTAATGCCATAGATGATAATGCCGGTTTCATTAGTAATGCAAGTCTTGCTCTAAAGTAAGTTTCATCTTTGTTTGATTCAAATGCAAGTCTTGGAAGATTAATTGAAACAGATTCCAAGTTTATTGAAAGCGGAGCTGTGGTTTTTGTAGATCCATTTGTAACGCCGGAACTAGAAGTTTGACCTTTAGCAAACATTACGTGTCCGCCAACAGAGATTATTTCAGCTATTGATTCTGAAATATCAGTAATTTTTCCTTTGTCAACATCTATTATCAAACCAATTTTTGGAATTGGAGTAATCTTTGTGTAATTCTTGTATGCATTAATAATTGAATTAATTATCTTTGTATCAGTTCCTAATTGTAATCTAATTGATACCTTTGTACTTGTTTTGTTATATTTTGCAGTTGTAGATGCAGTTGCAAACGCATCAGTGAGTTTTTGTTCAAGTTCTGGAATGGACTTTGAATATTTTGTAAATAATTGCACTAATCCATCAATTACAACTTCTTGCGAAGCCTCCTTTGACAAGAGTGCAATTACAATTGATAGTGAACTTGCAATGTCATCAAGTTGTTTTGATGCAGGAATTCTAGATACATCAAGATATTTTCCACCAAGATTGATTCCATCTTCGATTAATTCCTTGATATTAACAAATATGGTATCAGGAATCATAGACCAAATTCCAGGATTAGTAATATGCAAGTCTCCAGAAAGATGTGAGTCTGCCACATCTTTTGGTAAGATGTTAGTTAATAGATGTTCAGCAAATACCCTCTGTCCTGTGTTAAAGAGAAGACCTTCAGCGCCATTATCTACATTGTCTAGATTGGAAATCATCTCCTGAACGTCATAAACAGGAAGGCCTAGGCGTGCAAGTTTATTCCTATATTCCTCATGACCATGCTCTAGAAGGACAGAGTTCACCATTTCTCTGATTAGTGAGCCAGTCAGATAGGTGGTCTGGTATTTGTAAATTCTATTTTCGACTTCTTCAGTAATTTTTTGCGCAAGTTCTAATGGAAGACTTCCTTCACGAACCAGAGATTGAATAATTTTATGTGAATTGAATTCCTCAATTGATTGATGAGATGTTCTAACGTACATTTTTCCACTTTCAATAATTGATCTTTCTTCAATTTGTCTTGCCAAACTCAAAACTAGCTTTCCAAGATTTGTAATGGTGTATCGTCTTTCAGATTTGTTAAGTGCAACAAGGGATTGTCTAAGTAATTTTCTCAAGTGGTATGCAAATTTGCCACTTTCTTTTTTTGACTTGAATCCTGCAAGGGATTTTAATTCAGAATAAGTCAAAGGACCTTTAGAATTTAAGATTCTAAGGATATCTATTCTGTTTGGACTTGCCATAACAGAGAAAATCATTCTTACACGTTTTGATGTAGATTGTAAAATACCACTTCGTTTGGGTGATGAATCAGAGTCTAACTCTAAATCGTCATCATCATCTAGATCAGCATCCAGATCTAATTCTAGATCCTCGTCACTCATTTTCATGTTTTTTTTCTTGACTAAGGAGTAAATAAGACTTGTGACTAGATCATTTTTGAACATTTTTGATCAGTTTGGGATCAAATTGGATCAGTTTTCCAATTTGCCAAGGAAATTTTTTAATAACCACTAGCGTTTTGAAAAAATCTAAAAAATGATCTTTTTGGTGATCAGTTTTCTTGAACATCAAGTGAAAATTCTGAAGTGGAAAGTTTCTGTCCACAGGATGGGCATTTTCCATTTGTTGGATTCAAAACATCTTTTAGAGATTTTAGCATTTTCATATTTGTGATCTTTTCTCCACATTTACCACAAGTTATTTCTACAGACATGGAGACTATCAGCTATGCAAAATTATTAAGAATCGATTTTGATTTTTTTTAATAATTCAAACAAATTATTTTACTGTTTTTTAATGATGATTCCACAGCCATCTTCAAAACCAGTTATATGGGCTCTAGTTCCAATCGGAAGATCGTCAGGAGTGGCAATTCCTGCCATAAACCCAGAAATTCTCAGATCAGTATTATCTAGTTGAAGTACAACAAAGGCATACGGGGTATATTTTTCAAAGCCCGCAGGGGCAACAGTGATGATGGTATAAGTTGCAATTGAGCCTACACCGTCTAAAATAACATCTTCAAACCCTTGACTACCGCATTTGAGGCAATAATAGGCAGTAGATAAATGAAGATATCCGCATTTGGTGCATTTATGAGTCAAGAGTTTACCCTGTTTTGCATATTCAATTAGTTGTTCTTCAATAGTCATTTTACACACTTTGGAATATGTGAACTGCACAACTTGCCCCAGTTGCGCCAAAGTTATGAGTTAAACCAATTTTTGCATCTTTAACAGTTCTTTCACCAGCTTTTCCAGTTAGTTGATCAAATACTTCTACTACTTGTCCAATACCTGTTGCTCCGATTGGATGTCCTTTTGATTTAAGACCACCTGATGGATTAATTGAAATGTCAGAATTTAATTTTGTTCTACCTTCACGAACAGCTTGAATGCCTTGTCCTTTTTCAAAGAATCCCAAGTCTTCAGTGTCTACTACTTCTGCAATTGTAAAGCAATCATGTACTTCTGCAAAGTCAATATCTTTTGTAGTAATTCCTGCCATTTTGTATGCATCCGCTGCTGCAATTTTTGTACTAGGAATTGTTGTCATATGTTCACGTCCTTGCAATGCAGCAGGAGAACCTCCCCTGCCAGAACCAATTACTTCAATGTAATCACCACCGTGCTCTTTTGCAAACTTTTCAGAACAAAGAATAACAGAACTTGCACCATCAGAAAATGGACAACAATCATAAAGTTTTAGAGGACTTGCAACTACAGCAGAATTCATTACATCATCGATTGTAATCTTTTTTTGCATGTGAGCTTTAGGATTAAGGAAACCATTGTCGTGATTCTTTACTGCAACTGCTGCAAAGTCTTCTTCAGTTGCATTAAACTCTGTCAAGTAAGCCCTTGCCATAGACGCAAACAATCCAGGAAATGATGCACCAGCTTGACCTTCATAAAAAAAGTCGGAACAATATGCAAAGTAAGTTGTTGTCCATTCAGTCCCTGTGTGAGTTACTTTTTCAACGCCAGTTACAACCAGACAATCATAAAATCCTGCCGCAACATTGGCGTATGCTTCTCTAAAAGATACAGAGCCACTCCCACATGCAGACTCTATTGTTAATGATGGTTTATCTGGAATTCCTAATCTGCTCATCAAGACAGGACCAATATGGACCTGTTTATCAGCAACACCAAAGACGTTTGAAATGTATGATGCTTTGATGTCTTTTGGAGAAATTCCTGCACTTTCTATGGCTGCAACTGACGCCTGAGTAGTAATATCGGCTATGCTTTCAGATAATTTTCCATATTTGGTACTACCAGCGCCAAGAACACAAACCTTTTCCACAAATGTCACTGACCCAAGTCCCTATAAAAATTGTTTTAGTAAATCCAACATTGAAGAAGTCAAAGAGTTCACTCAAAACTGTTCAGGTCAAAAAGACAATAGTGAGACATACAGCAAAAACTACAAAGTCAAAGACCAGTATATTCAAAAAAGAAATTATTCAGTATTTGGATGTAAATGGATATCTTTCATGGTCATCAAAAGAGAAGAAATACATAATTCTTGGAACAAATTCTCCAAAAAATGGACTTGTAGAGTGTCCTCAATGTAAGTTGGGGGAACTAATGGTAATTAGATCTAAAACTACAAGAAAGCGTTTCATGGGATGTTCAAACTTTTATGGGGGATGTAAAGCATCATCTCCATTACTACAAAAAGCAAGACTAAGGGCAACAAAAAATCCGTGTGATGTTTGTAAATGGCCAATGATAATTTTTCGTTATTCAAGAAAACAAAAGTGGACCAAACAATGTTCAAACTTTAATTGCGAAAGCAGAATAGTCAAGCCTTCAAAGTAGGATAAACATCTGTTCTTCTGTTTTTTAGTAATGGCAAAACTTTTCGTGTTTGTTTTACTATATCCAAATCAATATTTACAAAACCTATGCCTTGTTTCTTTTTCATATCAAGTAAAATTTTTCCATAAGGATCAACTACTAAGCTTCGTCCGCAGTAAATATTTCCAACTTGATCTGGTGCAATGATATAGCATCCATTTTCAATTGCACGTGTTTTGTTAATTGTGATCCAATGTTCTTCCTTCATATTTCCTTTAACCCAAGCTGATGGTATAATTAGTACTTCAGAACCTGCAACAGCTAAAGATCTTGACATCTCTGGAAATCTTAAATCATAACAGATCATCATGCCAATTTTTCCAATAGATGTCTTTACAGGCTTTGCAATTTTAGAGCCTGAGATCATTTTATCTGATTCTTTAAATCCTAATGCATCATAGAGGTGAATTTTACGATATGTAGAGATTACTTTGCCTGATTTGTCAATTACAAAAGAAGTGTCATATACACGATCTTTCTTTTTACTCTTTTCATAAAATGAGCCCACGACTTGGATGTGATTATCTTTTGCAGCTTTTGCAATTGTTGTGACAAAAGTATCATTAATTGTTTCAGCTAAACTAGCTAATTGTTTTGAAGTCTGAGAAGAGTTTGTGAAAAACATCATGAATTCTGGAAATGCACATAGTGTTGCATTTTTTGCAGCTGCCTTTGAAATGTATGAAACAATTTTTTTCAAATTATCTTCTTTTTTCGTTGATGCTTTGAATTGAATGACTGCTGCTTTCACAAAATAGATTAATTGAATCGCAATAAAAGGATAAACTCTTGGTACAAACATAAAATGTACCATTTTCTTATTATGTAAATTTGATTAATAGAAATCAAACCGACCATAGTGTGTATGTCAATCCCTGACTGGGGGAATTTTTCCAGTCTATCATTTTTAAAAATATAAATAAATTATTTGTTATCAGAGAAAAATAATAGCACAATATGGATTCATTTATGATAAAAATGGACTACAAAAGTTTATCAAGTAAAATCATGGCAAGTAGAAAATTGACTTAAGAGACTTTGATTATACCTTGTTGTGCTAGAAATTGTATTCCTTTAACAAAATCAGCATCAGTTATTGATCCAGCTGACCACCACTTTGCGTTGTTTCGAATCCATTGAGGTATCTCTTGAGACATGACAGATGATTCTGTTGTTTGTTCTACTTTGATTATACCTTGTTGTGCTAGAAATTGTATTCCTTTAACAAAATCAGCATCAGTTATTGATCCAGCTGACCACCACTTTGCGTTGTTTCGAATCCAATCTGGAATTTGTGCGCTGTCAGAGCTTTCTACTGTCTCAATTTGGGATGTCATCTCAAACTCTAGATTCTTTATAATTCCATACAAATGAATCGTATGTGTACCTGTATTGGTAGGGATGAATTTGGCATGATACACACCCAAATTTTCTTTATTCTCTTCTAGTAAAAGAAAGGTTTTTGATCCACCCGCAGATACACTTACTTCAATTTCATCTGCAAGTCCTGAAAGATGCTTCTCAGTTGCTTTATCTGTAGAATCATCTATCTTATTAAAAAAAATCATATCATAGATCAGTTTATCAGATTCTTCTGCAAGTGATACTGTAATCTCTATTGCATTATCCATTCCCACCAAAGGTGGTTCATTCTTCCAACCTGTTTCAATTTTAAAATCCCCAACAACTTTTGCAGAATGTGCAAATGCTGTAGAGGTCATTCCAAATACGAGAAATATCATGGTAAAAGCAAGAAGTAATTTAGAAGTCATGATAAAAAAAATTATTGAGCTGGAATTGCCCAATTGTTTTGAATCAGTACTGAAGCTTGATATTCATCAACACAAATGGGACTGTTATCTGACACACGCAATAATTGTACATGTTTTGTACTGCATTTGACGTCCTGATTTACTTTGTCAATTGGAGAATCAGAGATTGTAGGTTCATTAGTGGTTTCCTCAGATATTTTTGCCTGTATAGAATTTAGAGTATTTGCCAAAACTGGTGCAGGTTTATTTGAGATTATGTCTAGCGCGTTATGGAAATAGTTCGTATTGGCATTTCTTTTTTGATCCCAGATCTTTGTGACAATTGTATTTGCGTCAAATTTTTGTACAGGTGTAAAATTAAACTTTACACCAATAATTGGACTGTTGTCAAGAACCTGAACATTGACATCTTTGAGTAGTTTTTGTTTGTCAAAAACAGTTGTAGTAGTTTTTCCATCAAACGTCTTACTCCATTCTATGGTAACTGGATGATGTGGAATCATTACTCCAGACACGAGTTTTTCCTCGTAACCCAGATTCAGCTCGACATGTTTTAGTTCATTATATCCTCTATTATCATATATTTTTAGTGTGATCTCTACAGGTTCCCCAATTTGGAGAATTTGAGAATCAAGATCTTGTTTGAATGCTTCTGCATCAAATGTCTGACCGTTGATGGTTAATCCTCCAGAAACTTGTCTTTTTCCACTTGCATCAACACCTAATGTAGGTGGATTACAATCTGAACATCCACCACCACCATGATTATGTCCTGCATGAGCATATACAGTTGACGGAGTAAACAATAGAGCAATTGCACATAGAATTGGCAATATCATCAAGATAGTTTTTGTTGTCATCAAGTATGGCATCACATTTATCATAAAAAGAAAATTGGTACATTCGTAGAATGTACTGACATAATTCTGAAATCAAATATGTATGATTTTACGGCATAGCCAACAAGTGTTAAGTGTGGAGGCTAGCTATTTTAAAAATAATTAAAGTTGGTTTCCCGCTAGAAACCAATTTTCTTTAGGATTGTCTTCAAAAATAACAATAACATGATTCTCTTTTGTTTTTAGAATTTCTACTGCAGATTTTGTTATTGCTTTTGCATACTCGTCTTTTTGTTCCTGCGTTCTACCAGGATACATTGAAACTGTAATCAACGGCATAAAAATTTCAGATAGATTCGGAGATTTATGCGTTCAATAATCTGGCCTATAGCCATATCTTGTTCCATATGTAAACTCTGAACTGTGAGTCTTTTTGTAGAGATATCCTGTTGCCAGACCTACAACAAACCCTCCAATGTGAGCAAGATATGCTACGCCTCCACCAGCTACACCGAATCCTCCAATAAAAAAGGGTAGCAGATTTTGGAAAACTAACCAGAATGGCAAGAACCATCTTGCTTGAATATGCATCATTCTCCAAAAGAATCCCATCATCAGAAATGTCTGGATTCTAGCTTTTGGGAAAATCACAAGATAAGCTCCCAGTACTCCAGAGATTGCACCTGATGCGCCAACTGCGGGAATTGGACTGCTAGCATCACCATAAATATGAATTAGTCCTGCAAGAATTCCCCACATCAGATAGATTCCAAGATATTTTATTTTTCCAAATTTGTGTTCGATGTTATCACCAAAGATCCATAAAAACAACATGTTTCCTCCAAGATGCATCAAACCTCCATGCAAAAAGATTGAACTTAGTAACGAGAAATATGGTGCATCAGGACAAGACACACGTAGTGGACCTGCACCAAAATCAACATTTACAACAGTTCCACCAGTAACGCAGCTTGGAACAGCACCCCAGTTGTAGAATAAATTGAATGCATTCTGATTTGTAAAGTCAAAGAATTGACCGGTAAATGCAACTTCAATAAAAAATACAATTACATTGATTATGATTAGTGTGTAAGTTACAGTTGGTTTAAATCCTGGTGGATGTGGATTTTCGTCTCTTAATGGTAGCATTTGTGATTTTATTTGATTAAAATTTGTATAATAACATTATTCAGCTTGTTATTTGCAAAATACCTTCTTTTATGAGAAACTGAATTCCTTGAATAAATGAGTCGTCATCAATTGTACCTTCAGACCACCATACTGCGTTATTTTTAATCCATTCTGGAATTTGATTTGAAGTTGAGCTGCTACCTTGTGTAGTGTAAGGTATTTGCAAAATACCTTCTTTTATTAAGAATTGAATTCCTTGTACAAAGGAATTGTCATCTATGGAACCGTCAGCCCACCATGCTGCGTTATTTTTAATCCATTCTGGAATTATTGATGAATCATTTTGAATATCACTAGGAGATTGAATAACTAGAATAAAATTTCCTTTAGATAAGGAATTTCCGCCTATGTTAGATAAAACAAAATTTGCAGTGCCAGATTGTTCATTACTGAATGTGATTTTGTGTGAATTTGGTGTTTGAGAATTTACATTTCCTGTTAGATGTTTTGAAAATATTTCGTTATTTTTTTGGATTATCGATAGATCATATTCTACGAGTTTTTTTGATTTATCTGAGAAAATCTCCTCAAAAGTAACAAAAAACGTAATTTCGCCTTCTGTATGGATAATTTCAGGCTCCCATGACAAAAATACCTCGTATCTTAAATCAGGAGTTACTAATTCTAGGGGAAATTTGACAGTTTCACTCGGTCTTAATTGAAAATTCATTGTTGTATCAGATGTCCGTATTGCCTCATTTTGGATTTGTTTGATTAATTCCTGATTTACAACTAGATGGATTGTCCTATCTTCAAAAGAATAATCATCAATTGTTACAGATTCGTCTGGTAGTAGAATGCCATTAACTGTTGAATCATATCTTGTTGAAAGAAAGTCTCCAAAAGTATTTGGCACTCTAATTTCTTGATGAACCACACTTAGTTGTTCAAGATTTTGATTCCAATCAAATGGCATTGAAAATTCTATTGTATTTGATTCAAAATTAAAGTTGTTTATAGTATCAAAATAAGATATTACTTGTAGTGTTTTTTCTTCATTTAGGTAATCATTTACATTGAAATAATTTGTTTGGGCAAGACTAATTCCACCATCTAATATTATTTCTTCATTAATTATATTAGAATCAGAATTAATTGATAGAATTTTTATAGTATATTCATATAATCCTCCAGAAGTAAAAACTGGACCTCTAAGAATTAATGGATTGGAATTGCTTTTCATCCAACCGCCTAAAATTGGCTCTTTGATTCCCTCTATTGTAATATTGTTTGAATTATCTGTGAATACTTTGATGTTGAGATTTCCAAGTTCATCATGAAAAATATCTTTGAAAATTTGTTTGCCGTCTTTTTTTAGTTCAAATTCAAATGTAACATGTTCAATTATTGCATCAGTGTTTGAATCAAAGAGTCTAAGTGAGATGTATTTTTCAGGATTTTCATCAAAAACTGATGGCGTTATACTGATTGAAAGTGAAGCCTGTTTATTTTCAATGATTATGGGCGGTAAAACTTCTCCACCCAATCCATGTCCAAACACATTTGGAATTATTGCAAATGAAAATATAATGCAAATCACGGTTATTGAGGCTAAAATTTTCAAGATTGTATTGCTTAGAATTTCTGCTATTAAAATTTCATGAAATAAAAAAATAAGAAACTTACTAATATACCAATTTGGTTTATCTATTCTTCATTATCAACACTACTGTAGTGGTTAGATGAGAAATGGATGAGTCATCTAATTATATTGGTGAAAAACAAAAAATTATTTTATAATCAATTTATGCTTACATAATTTATGGTAGATATAAAATTATTATCTAATTTTCTTAAACTACGATTATTTTTCGCTTAACAAGATTTTCAATTGTATTTAGAAAGTCATCATCAGAGATTTTTTCTTCATACCACCATTCAGCAGAAATTTTTACCCATTCAGGAATCTTCCATTGAGATTCAGCAATTACATCTCGTTCAGGAACAGAGATTATTTGTTTTTCAAACAAAAAATCTATTCCTTCAAGAAATTCTAAATCAGAGATTTGGTTTGTTATCCACCATTCTGTATTAACCTTAATCCATTGTGGGATTTTTGGTAGTTCAGGAGGCAATCCTTTCTCAAAACCAGAAATTTTCAAGACTCCCTGTGATCTAGATTCTACTTTGAAAGCCACATGCCAAAAGCCCATCTCATCTACACTTTGAATAAATTCTATAGACTCATCATTTAGCGTAACTGTAAATTTCTCATTTCCTGAAATTGGAGGAAACTCAAAGTTTGCATAAGTCTCTAATGGATAGCTGTTGTACCCTTTAATGTTCAATGTAGTTCCCTTTTCGTCAAATTTTGCAGCATAATACCATGCTCCAGAATCATATCTGAAATCGAAATCGCCATTATTCTTTTTTGTAGTAAGAGGAATTACTGTAGTATCCACAGGTGCAAAACAAGAATAAAAGCGAACAGGTTCAGAAACAGATGGATCAGGATATATCGTAAAGTTTAGAATTTCTCCTGGTTCAATTTTTTCAATACGATCAATGTTTTGAGCCACATCTAAGATATATTTTTCATAACCATGCACAATTGCAAAGATTTTGGGATTGTATACAGTTTGATTCCCAATGTTTTTGATTCTACCGGTAACATGGCCATCATCATAAGTTATCAAAGTTTTATCATAGATAATCTGGATGGGGATGGGGGGTTTGTCAGTCTTTACATATTTTAGTTCTGCTTTTAGTACAACAGGATTTTGACCGTGAATTTCTGGGAATTTTAGTTTGAATGGAATGTCAACCATTGGAGGAATTGGAACATGGTTAAGTGTCTTGGTAATTTTTGTTTCATTGTCAATTACCGATATTGTGATTGTTGGGATTAATGCAAAATCATTTTGATTTTTAACATTACCAACAACAGTGTAAATTCCTTCAAAATCGTAATAACCATGGTATTCATTATCAGGAATGAAAACATCAGCGTGAGCAACTGGAGAAAATAAAACTAGACAAAAACATACAATTGTAGAAATACAAAAAATTGAATTAGAAAGAGTTGATGATATCTTCAAATCCGGATGTTGGTTTTTCAAGTAAGCCTGGCCTATATTCTTCAACTAATTTATCTATGAGCTCTCTTGCTTTAATATAATATCTCTTTTTGAGTTGAACTAGTTTTATTTCAACTAGTCCATCACCAACTATCTGGGAAAGATAAAGCGAAACAGTTGATGGAGATTTTCTAACTTCTTTTACTAGGTGATTAAATTCTAATCCATCTTCTTTGATCAGTGCAAGTAACAGATCACGTGGAGTTTCTTTTCTTAGAGCTTTGATAACAATAGATTCGTTTTCGGTTATTCTAGGTGGATAGAATCTGGCTTGCCGTGGACCACGAATAACTTTGATTATTCCACTTTTTTCTAATTTTCCTAGATAATGACTGAGTACGCCATTTTTTAATCCAGATGAACGCATTATTTCACGGAATTGAATTCCAGGATTTTCTTCAATGATTTGCTGTAATTGTGAATTTCTATCAGTCATTTCTAAACACTCCCAAAGCCAATAGTCCCAAGGTAATAAAAGTCAACAAATGTCCAACTTCGGGAAATGACATTCCGCCTAGATTATAGATATTTGGCCATGTAGCATCAAATAGCAAAACAACTTCAGCTGCAATAAAATTAGTAAATGCCGCAGCGCTTAGCAAAAGTCTTTTTGTTCTTAATCTGTAGTATGCAGCTCCTGCAAGCACCGAAATGAAGACTGCAAGTGTAATTCCTCCAACATGTAGGAAAATGTGTACAAGATGATATCCATGTAAAAGATGTGGAATAATTATTGGCAAAGCAAGAATTGCAATAACGCCAGTAACTACAATTGAAAATAGAGTTGATTTTCTTTCAACTATTCTTTCAGGCCTAAACAAAGTGATCAAAATTAAAATTTTTAAGATTTAAAGCGACTGGTTCATTTTTCGAACAAGAATCGATCAAACATGAATAATTCCCCTTTGAATTAAAAATTCCAATCCCTGAACAAATGTTTTATCATCAATTTGTCCTGCCGCCCACCAAGCTGCATTGTTTCGAATCCATGATGGAATCTCTTTAGATTGTAAAGACTCTTTTTGAGTTTCTGGAATAATTATGATTTTGTTTTTAATTAGATATTCAATTCCTTGAATGAATGTATTATCATCAATTTGTTCTTCAGACCACCATAATGCATTGTTTCGAATCCAATCAGGAATGAATTCACCGTTTTGATCTGAAATTCGATCAATCACAATTGGAATTGTTGTTTTTGCAAGATTGTTATTGTCTAAATTTTTAAAATTTAGATTTACAACACCTGTTATATCCTGAGGAATCAGAAATTCTGCAACATTATGTTGTTCTTTTGAATCACTGCTAATTCCACTTTGTTCAAAAATTATTTTATCATTTTGTGTAACTGAAAAGTCATAACTTGCAGCAACAGGTCTATTCTTTAAGAAAATATCGGTAATATCAAAAATTATTTTTGCATTAGAATTAGATTTTAGATTCTCAGGTTCCCAAGATACTAGAATTCTAAATTGTCCATTTTCAGTGACTGAGCTTAAATGAGAATAGTCACGGTCTGGTTTTATTATGAAATTCATTTCGTTTTGATTGGGATTAAAATGAAATACATTTTGCAATTCCTTTTGATATATTATAAAATGAACTACACGTTGATCTGAAAAAAAATCATCAATGTTTACAACATCATCTGAGATCTTTACAAAATTAATATACATCGAAAATCCCGACACTAACAAATCACCAAAATTTTTTGGAATTACAAGTTCCTGATGAACAACAGATGTTTGATTAATGTTGGATTGGCTCCATTCAAAAGGCATTGAATAACTAATTTCTCTTAAATCAGGTTGATATTTGAAATTCGAAATTTTATCATAGTATGATATTACTTGTACATATTGATCTCCAAAATTTGGATCAATAAAATCAAATTGTGTAGTTTGGGCAATAGATATTCCAGCATTAAAAACTAGAGGGTTCATTAGTTTTTTAGAATATCCATCTGCAGTAAGTATAGTAACATCAAATTTGTATAGTCCGCCTTCACTAAGTTTTGGTCCTTTTACATGAACCATTCTGCTATCAAGTCCAAGTAATGAACCAAACAGATTACCTCCATGATCTTCTTCAATAATTATAGAATTAGTTTGTTCAGATACAAAATTAAAAACTATGAATCCATTATCAGCTTTGAATTCTTGTTCAAATAGAAATTGTTCACCACGTTGTGATTTAATCAAAAAAGTAACATCTCGTAGAGTAACTTTTGAATCAAAATCAATTAATGAAATTGATATTTGTTGGTCATCATTAGTGTCAGGATCACTTGTTGAAGATGAAACTTCCAATGTAACTAATCTTCCATCTAATTCTACAGGAGGAAAAGTTTCACTTCCAACTCCATGACCATAGACATTATCAAATGTCAATATAAGAACAGATGATAATATTAGAGTTAAAATCAGTAAAGAATTTCTCAATCTAGGTCCACTTTTCGGGATCTTTTTTACGAATCTCTTTTCCGTCAATTGTAATAAGATCTTTTTCTTCAAAGACGGTATGCCATTTACCGTTACTTGGAAAAATTTTGTTCATCTCGTCAACTTTGTCATTGGTTGGCGGGGTATTCATCAAGGCACCCCATTTCATGTTTGGAATTTTAGGCATAATGTCATTGATGTCTTTCATAATACTATCACTTGGTAGAATTTATTTAAAAACCTATGATTGAATCCTCATAATTCCTTCTTTAATCAAAAATTGAATTCCTTGAATGAATGAATCATCATCTATTTGTCCTGCTGCCCACCACTCAGCATTGTTTTTAATCCAACTAGGAATTTCATTTGAGACTGAACTAGAGCCTTGCGTGGTTGGAGGAATTTTCAGGATATTTTCTTTAATCAAAAATTGAATTCCTTGAATGAATGAATCATCATCTATTTGTCCTGCTGCCCACCACTCAGCATTGTTTTTAATCCAACTAGGAATTGCTGCTTTCTCAGGTATCGAAGATGCAGAAACAGGAGCACCTGGACCTATTTCAATAATTGCCGAACCAATTCCTGCATACTTTGGATTGTAATCCAATCCGGTTCCTAAAACTTTAACGTCAACTCTAATTTGACCTTGAGATGGCACAAAAATTCTTTGAACGTCAATTCCTTCAGTAGAAGGAATTCCAAGACTTGATGTGTCATCACCAACATTACTAGCAATTTCTTGATCAAATTCATCAAAAACAAAGTATGCATATTTGATATCTTTTATGAGTTCTCTATTTTCATTGAAGAATGCAAACTCGAATGGAATTTCTTGATTTGCACCATATTTCCCATCCCATGAAATTTTTACAGTGGTTGGGACTTGTTCATAGTTTGTGGTATCAACTAGATAAAATTCTGTAGAGCTTTTTGAAGCTTCAGGTAATGGAACTAGTTTTAAATCCATTTTTGGGTTATTGTGATTGTCGGCTCCTAATTTTTCATTGATTTTTTGCAATTCATTTTTTGTAATTAGAAAATGTATAATGTTGGTATCTTCATATGAATAGGGATCATTTAGTAATGCTCTCTGATCAATTTCTACACCATTAACATATCCTTTGAATTGTGTTCCTTCAGCATAAGGAGTAAATGTTTTTGGAACTCTTACTTCTTCATGTACAACTTGCACTAAATCAACATAAGATGGATTCCAATCAAAGGGCATGTCAAATGAAATTGAATTATTAGATGTATCAAATTTAAAATTATCAACATCATCATAGTATGTTTTTACAACTACTGGAACTTCTTCAGCATTAGCAGTTTTGATAAAAAAGTCTTGTTCTTGTGCAACACTGACAAAAGTTTCATAACTTAGTAAATTAGCTAACACAGTTCTTGGACTGGTAGCTGCTTCAATGTCAACTCTAATCTTGTATAATCCGCCCTTTACAAAAATTGGGCCTGTAATTGACGGTCTTGCACAAATATCTAAATTATCATCAGTACATTCAGCTCCTTGAACAAATAGCGCTCCTGGTGCGCTAACATGTTCTGAACCACCATAAATGGAGCATTCTTCAAGATGTTCTTCATTGCAATTAGGTTGTGGCTTGATTTTTACATCTAATCTTCCATCCATATCATAAAATAGATTTCTAGCTAAAAGTTCTCCACTTTGCCAAACTTCCACTCTGTAAGTAACTTTATCAAGATTCTTGTCAGTTAGCGTATCGAAAAAGCGCACTTGCATGTTAGCTGAATCGATGTCACCAACAGTGATATCAGATGGACTTAGTTGTGTACGTACAGTGACTTCCATATCACCAAAGCTAATTGGTGGAGCTTGATCTCCTCCAAGTCCATGTGCAAATACATCAGGAATAACAACAGGAATTGCAAAAATACCAATAATTATCATCGATAATGCAAGTTTATGGTACAACATTAGAATTCAATTAAATCCATATTTAAAGATGGTATAGGATTGTTGCCTATGAGAATTTTTTTGTGACAAATAGGGTACAACTTTTATTTATGATTATTAGAAAATAGGTATGAAATTTCTGTTTGTATTACTGTTAATTCCATTATTAATAATTCCAGCATTCGCAGAATCACAAATACTTCCAACTGAAAAAGGAACACTAGATGTTAAATTAACATATGATGAGATAGATCCAAATATTCAAACAAAAATAAATATTGATTTTATCAATCCTCAAACACAAAAAATCCAAGAGCATATTGATTACACTGTATCAGTTTCAAAAGATGGTGAGACTGTATTTGGTCCAATTCCATTAACACATACATCAATAGGTTCTGTAAAGATTCCAATTGAATTCAATCTTGGTGAAGGAGTATACACTATGAGTTTTAACATTGAAGGAATTTTATTCCAACCAATTCCAGCAGAAGCGGTTTCTTTTGATATTGTAGTAGGTGAAGCTCAAGCTCAACCCATGATTCCTCCTGAAAATGGAGTTAATGGAGAAAATGGCGGATGTCTAATTGCCACTGCAACATATGGTTCTGAAATGGCTCCACAAGTTCAACAATTAAGAGAACTCAGAGATAATACTATTTTATCAACTGAATCTGGGATTGTATTTATGACAGGTTTCAATCAATTCTATTACTCATTTTCACCAGCAATTGCAGACTTTGAACGCGAGAACCCGATATTCAAAGAAGCAGTAAAACTTGCACTAACTCCAATGTTAACATCATTATCTTTATTGAATCACGTAAGCATTGATTCAGAAGAAGAGATGTTAGGATATGGGATCTCTATAGTTCTACTAAACATTGTAATGTATGCAGGAATTCCAGTATTTGGAATTCTAAAGTTGTACCAGTTTAGAAAAGACTAGTTCTAGTTCTGAAAATTCCAGTGAGGTTTTTATGTATCCGGACTGGTATTCAATTTAATGAAGACTAAAGCAATTTGCTCTTTCTTCGTACTATTTGCTATTGTAGCTGGAATAGTTGCAACAACACCAGCTGCTTTTGCAGATCACTCAGAAGTCACAATTGAGACAGCACCAGGTTCTGGAGCTCCAGGATGTGAAGACACTGCAGAGGGATGTTACATTCCAAGTACTGCAACAGTTGATGTAGGTGGCAAAGTAATCATGTCAAATGTGGATACAGCAGCACATACATTCACAGCAGGAACTCCTGAAGATGGTCCAAGTGGAGAATTTGATACCGGATTGTTAATGGCAGGAAATTCATTTGAATGGTCTCCTGACACAATTGGTGAAGTTCCTTACTTCTGTATGGTTCATCCTTGGATGCAAGGATTGATTGTAGTACAAGAAGCAGAAGCTATGGATGAACATGATGACGAGCATGATGACGAAATGATGGGCATGGAAGGTGCAGCAACTGCAACCGGAATGTTATCTGACGGCACAATGGTTTCTATTTGGACTTCAACACCAACTGCAGGCGAAGCAATGGAAATTTCCATTGAATTTGAAGATGCAGAACATGTTAACCACGATATGATGGTAACACAGAATGGTGTAGAAGTTTTGATGGACGAAGGCGCACATCATCATGAAGGCACAGGCATGCATACGACAGCACCATTAACTTCTTCTGATCCAGTAGACATCACTGTTACCTTCCAAGGTTACGGTGTTGAAGATCCTAAAACAGGACCAATTGGTGAAGAAGTAGTATTCTCAAATGTTGTACCAGAATTTGGTACAATTGCAATGATGGTACTAGCTGTTGCAATCATAAGCATTGTTGCAGTAACTGCAAAATCTAGAGTCATTCCAAGATTTTAGGAATCCTCTTTTCTATTTTCTTTTTACTAAAGCAATAATTGCCAAGACAATAGCTGCTGCTGCAATTGACAATCCAAATATTGCAAAGTCATAAGCTGCTCCACCATCCGAAGATACAGAAGTTTCGCCAGACTGTAATTTAGAAACATCTTGTTGAAGTGATAATAATGCATTTTTTAGTGCAGTAATGTCTGCAGTACCTTCATTACTTGTAGGAGGAAAATCCAAGACTGCAGTAGGTTCTACATCCTCAACTGGAATTTTAATATCAATAATAGTACCACGAATATCTCCTTGCAGATTCATAATGTAACCTCCAGTTTTAGTTGGAATTATGGGTGAGAAATAATATCCAGGTCGTGGATCAGAATTGATATCGATTTTTTTGGCGGCTCCACCATACATTGCTGTAGCTTCTACATTTCTGAATACATTGGTGACTCCCTTGTAGGATCCCTCAGTTTCTCCAGGTTCAGTGATTTTAAAGACAATGTCGTTTCTAATTCCTACAACAGGTGGTTCAATTCCCCATCCTGCTTCAATGTGGTATTGTTCTACTTCTACGGTGGTATGTGCAAATGAAGCATCAATCATTCCAATGCTAAACAATAGTCCAATAAATCCAAAAATTACTAGCTTCACAGATATCATATGACATTTACAAGTTATTATCTTTACGTGAATTGGTACAAATGACGAACACATGAAAACTGTTTAAATTATGAACAATGATCTTAGGAGTAAATGAAAAAAATTGCAATTATTTTACTAATTTTATCATCAGTATCTATCCCATTTGTATATGCACATCCATTTACAGAAGAAACAATTCCTAGTTTAGCATCAAGTTCGCCTGCAGGAACTACAGAAGTAATTGTATATTATTCAGAACGAGTTGATATTGATTTTAGTGAAATCAAAGTATTTGATAGCGAAGGGAATCAAATTGACAATAAGGACACCAGTTACTATGAAGGAGAAGTATCCTTAATTGTTACAACACCACCTCTGGAAGATGGAATTTACACTGCATCTACCAAAGTGTTATCCAAAGTTGATGGACATCTTGTTCCAAGTGCATTTTTGTTTGCAGTAGGAGATGTTGAAATTGATCCTTCTTTGTTAGATCAAGAAAGACCATCAGAAATTATATTTTTACCAGAAGCAGGTGCAAGATTTCCAGGAATTATAGGTCAAACTATTGTTTTAGGTGCAGTTATTGCATCACTAATGATTTGGGGAACACAAAACAAACAACTAATCAAAGAAGAATTAGAAAAAATAGAAAACTTTCATCATGGAAAATTCATGTCTATTACTGGAATTGGATTAATGCTTGTTTTCATTTCAGATATTCTCATGTTAGCAATTCAAACTATCAGACTAGAGATATCACCAATAGTTGTGATAGGAACAGACTTTGGAACAATATGGCTAGCTAGGATGATTATTACAATAATTTTACTTGGTATTTGGTTTGGAATGGATAAAAGAAAATCTCTATCAAAGAAAAATCAGATTCCAATGCTAATAGTTTCGTTGGGATTAATTTCAACTACAAGTTTGATTGGGCATGGCGCAGCAACTGGTCAAATGGCACCGCTGGTATTAGATTACATTCACAATCTGGTTGCAGCAGTGTGGATAGGAGGAATTTTCTATTTTGTATTTGCGTTGCTTCCAACATTTTCTCAGTTACGAGAAAAAAATCGAGAGAAGATGAGTCTTTTGTTAATTCCTAGATTTTCAATAGCATTCATAATTTCAGTAGGAATTGTCATAATAACAGGACCAACTTTGATGTGGTTCTTAGAAAGTGATGTAGGATTAATCACAGAATCAGTATATGGTCAATTGATTATTCTTAAAATTACAATTGCTGCAATGATGATTGGATTGGGAGGATTTTTCCAGTTTAAAGTTCAAAAAAATGCAGAAAAAAATTTTCAGTCAGGAAAGATCTCAGTTCACAGAAAACTAAAAAGATCACTCAAGGTTGATGTGACCTTAGGAATTGTTCTTCTCGGAATAGTTGCACTTTTAGCTAATGGGACATTGCCAGCTGGTGAAATTCAGAAAGTTGACGCTCAAGAGGTAGTATATGGATTTAAGACAATCGAATTTACTGAAAATGTAAAATTTGATATTGACATTTCTCCATTTTCAAGCGGAACAAACACAATTTTAGTTAAAGTTAGTGACTTTGAAGGAAATCAACTATACGATTCAAATCAACTCAAAGTAAAGGTTTCAAATCCATCTAAGGCTATTTCCCCAATTGAAGTTCCTATGGAATTAATAAAACAAAATGAAGGCAAACCATTAGAATTCCAAGGAGAATTGACATTTGGATTTTCAGGAGAATGGCTAGTAGAGATTGAAGCTCAAAGAACAGAGAATGCAAGTGAGTCAAAGCTTTTGAATTTGCTTGTAAAGCCAAGACTTGGAGACATTCAAACACAAATTATTGAATACGAACTTCCAGACAAAGATGCAAAACCATTATTCCCAATATATGATGGTCATAATTCAATTTGGATAAGTGATGCAAATGCATCACGAATATGGCAATTCTCACTTGATTCTCAAAAATTTTCATCATACTCATTTGATGGACTTGTCACAACATTCCTCACACAAGATAATAAAGGAAGAATTTGGTTTGTGGATCCGCCTAGAAATCAAATTGGATTCATAGATACTCAAACCAAACAAATCACAACAAAAACAATCCCAAAACTAGATCCTGTGATTTCAGATAATACACCATTATTTATCAAGGCAGATTTTGACGGAAACATCTGGATTACTATCATTAACAAAGACAGAATTGTAAAATATTCTCCAGAAACTGATGAATTTGAAGAAATTGTTTTGTCTGGAAAAGAAAACTTGCCATTTGCATTAACAATTGATAATGATGGAAAAATATGGTATTCAACAACAGGTGCAGGAAAAATTGGATATATTGAGCCTAAAACTAATAAGATAACAGAATTTTCAGCTGAACCCCCATTACAAGGTCCCGAGGCTTTACTCTTTGATGACGATGGAAACCTCTGGATTGCAGAACATACAGGATTAGGCATTGCCAAATTTAATCCAGTTTTGGAAACATTCGATAGAATTTCAATTCCCAATGAAGAAGCATTACCATTTGGAATGACATTGGATAAATATGGAAATATTTGGTTTGCACAACATACAGTAGACAAGATTGGAGCATATGATCCAGACAACAATAATTTGATTGAAGTTCCAGTACCAACTGAATCAACATTTGTTCAATTCATGACATCAGATGGAGATGATAATGTGTGGTTTGTTGAACAACAAGCAAACAAAATAGGAACAGTGAAAATTACGGAAACCCCTGTTATTGCATCACAAATACAAACAACAGGTGGATCAGAACTAAAATACACAGAAATTGCATCACCACTTATTGCATTAGGAATTATTGCAACGTCTTTATTCTATGTAAAAAGCATACAAGATAAAAGAAGATTAAATTCTTTGATCAATTCTTAGATAACAATCCAGATGATTTTATTCCCATAGTTCCTGCAAGTAAACTAATTGCCAATAAAACAATAGTTCCTGCAGGAGTTATATCGAATATGTAAGACAATAAAATTCCTACAACTACAGAAAATATAGAGAAACTCATGGAAATTATCGCAGTTTGTTTGAATCCTTTGCCATACATAATTGCAGTAACATTTGGAATTACAAATAGAGCTGAAATTAACAACACGCCTACAAGTTGTATTGATGTAACTACAGTAATTCCTGCCATGAAGACAATTAGATAGTTTATTTTCTCAACTGGAATTCCGCTTACTTTGGCCTGCTCTTCATTAAATGTTGAATAAAGAATTTGACGATAAAGTAATAAAATTACAATTAAAATTCCTCCAGTTAATGCCAAAATTAGAACAGTATCGTTCACACTAACTAGCAGAATGCTTCCAAACAGGAAACTAAAGATATCAATTGTAAAACCACCTGATAACCCAATAATTACAAGACCAACTGCAATGCCTGAGGATAAAAGAACTGCAATTGATGCATCACCTGAAATGTTGTATCGATTTTTAATTTTTGTGATAACTAATGCACTCGCAATTGAAACTCCATATGCTGTCCATAATGGATAAATGCCAGCTAGCAATCCTAGTGCAATTCCACCAAATGATGAATGAGCTATGGCATCCCCAAATAAGGAATAACGTCTCAAAACTAGGAATAATCCAACAACTGAGCAAAGAATTGCTATTGCAATCCCAGAAATTAGTGCTCTATGCATAAAACTAAAGGTTAGAATTTCTAGAGACATATTCAGTGATGATGCATATGTTCCTGCATCGATGCTTCAGAATATTGTTTGATTAGTTCGTCATTTGAAAAGAATTTCTCTGATTCCCCATGGAAAAACAGAGTTCTGTTTAGGCATGCCACATGATTTGCTAGTTGATTTACTGCATCCAAATCATGTGATGACCAAATTATAGTAATTTTTCGTTTAGAGTTTAATTCTCGAAGAATACTGTAAAACAAATCAATGTTTTGTTGATCAATTCCTGTAACAGGTTCATCTAATATCAGAATTTTTGGATTTGTAATCAAAGCTTTTGCAATGAAAACTCGTTGTTGTTGACCTTCAGATAGATCACCAATTCTTCTATTTCTTAATTCATGAATCCATAATTGCTGTAAAACTTCATCAATCTTATTTTCATCTGTTTCATTTCTTAGTCCCATTCTCACAACATCAATCACTGTAACTGGAAAATTTTTTTCAAAAATTGGTTTTTGTGGGACATATCCAATTTCTTTAAGATATTCTTTTGATTTTTTAATATCTTCACCAAAAAATTTGATGGTTCCTTTGTATTTTGTATTTAGCCCCAACATGACATCAAAAAGCGTAGATTTTCCCGCTCCGTTAGGACCAATTATGCCTAGAAAATCTCCCTGATTTACCTCAAAGCTAACATCATCTAATGCTTTAACATCAGGATATTGAACAGTCAGATTTTCAATCTCAACTATTTTCAACATAATGCCTCCTTTAGATTTTCAAGATTTTCAGTCATACGAGAAATGTAAGTCCCATCAGTTACAACTTCAAGGGGGGACAGAACTAAAACTTTGCCACCTATCTCATTTGCAATTATTGTGGATGTTCTAGTGTCTACACTTTCTTCTGCAAAAATTATGTTAATGTTAAGGTTTTTAGCAGTGGAAATAATATTTTCTAATGTTTTTGCAGTAGCTTCTCCATGTGGGTCATTAGATGAAATTATTGTATGTTGATTTAGATTGTATTCATCTGCAAAATATGAAAATGCATCATGAAAAGATATAAAGTTATTATTGCAATCAGATAATTCATTTCGAATTTTTGAGTCAAGTAGATCTAATTCTTCAATGTATTTTGCAGCATTTGATTGATAATATTGTTCATTGGCAGGATCAGAATTAGAAAACGCATTTGCAATATTCTGTACCTGAATTTTTGCATAAACAGGATTTAACCAAATATGTGGGTCTCCAGAAACTGAAGAAATTTCATCAGTCTTGATTAAAATTCCATTACTTGTATCAATTATCTCACCAGAATAACCTGTATCTTCCAAATTATCAACCCAATTTTCAAATCCAATTCCATTGATAATGATTAGATCTGCATTTTGCATTCTTTGAACATCTTTAACAGTTGGTTCCCAATCATGAGGCTCAACTCCTACTGGAATAAGTAATGTAACATCAACTTTTTCTTGTCCGACATTTTGTGAAAATTCGTAAAGCGGGTTAAATGATGAAATTACTTGGAGTTTTGAATTATTCGTATTTGATAATTGTGGTTTGGAATCAGTTCCATACACGACAAGTGAGCTTAATGGAATTATTATTGCAATTGCAATTATTGCCATTTTTATCTGAATATTCACGCTGTAATTCTTTATGGATTATTAATAAATCTATAAAATCTTAATAAAATTAATTGCTAAACTTATAAGATAATTAATAACATTATACATATGCCAATAGTCTCAATCTCCCTAAACGATGAAATTCTCTCAGAACTAGACAAGCTGCAAACAACTATGGGGTTTTCCGGGAGATCGGAGGCAATCAGAGCTGGAATCAGATCATTTGTTTCTGAAGAAAAACAAAAAGCAGATTTATCTGGAAACATTCACGCAATTCTTTTGGTTGTACATAATGATGAATTTGATCATGTGGTTTCAGGAATAACACATAATTTTGAAGATTTAATCACAACGCATCTTCATAGTAAAATCGAGAAAGAAAAATGCATGGAACTCTTTTTGATCAATGGTGATGCAGAAAAAGTTTCTACGATTACAAAAGATTTTCAGACTAACAAAAACATGGATACTGTAAAGCTAGTAGCGCTTTAGATTGCTAGTGGATTTCTTCTACTAACAAAAACAATACTCATTATTGAAATTACTAATATCAATAATGTAATAGTTCCAAATTCTGGTACTACAACTAGTGCAAATTCAGTTTCTTGTCCTGTATTTCTAATGTTTTCAAATTTAATTATTGTAGGACCTGTTTGATCGTCAGTAAACATAAATTTTTCAAATTCTCCACCTATTTGAGCAGTTCCAGATACACGATGAATCTCTCTACCATTTTGAATTAGGACAAATGTATAATCAGAATTTCGTAAAGGATCATTTGTTTTACCGTCTCTAATAGTGAAAATAAAATTCGTGTCAATTCCAGGTTCTACTTTTAACGGATCCCATGAAAGATTTACCTTAAAGTCCTCACTTTTTGTATACGCTTCCAGCGGAAATGCAGTGTTCTCACTAGCAGATATTCTAAATACCATATTTTCTGTTATTGGTTCATCTAATTTTTTCATTTCATTTTTCAAATATCTTAAATGATCTTGTAATAAAACAAGATGAATTATTCTTTCATCATCCTCTGTATAATCATCAACAGATATTGAGGATTTGAATAGTTCGACACCATTTACATATGCAGAATAGCTGGGAGAAAGAAATTCTACAAAATCTTTTGGTAAATGAGTTTCTACATGAACTACAGGTATGTGAGATATTTGTTTCTCACTCCAATCAAATGGCATTTCAAATGTAACTTCTTTAGCCACAAAATCATACTTGAAATTAGAAACTGTATCAAAATATGACTTTGAACGAAATTCTACATCATTGTTTTCAGAATCCTTTTGAATAAAAGAGATAATCTCAATCAAACTCAAATCAGCATTATAAATACCAGAATTCTCTATGATGTTTGTGGGTTCATCAATAGTTCTGACCTCAATTTCAAAATTGTATAGACCTCCTGAATCAAATAATGGACCAGTGACTTCTATAGGATTAGATTCAGTTCCATGCCAAGCTCCAAGTAAAGAGTCTTGTTCCCCATGAATTGTAATTTTTTCTTCTTGTGTTGGCGTTACCTTAATTTGTAAAATTCCATTATCAGCAAAAAAATAATTTCTAAAAATCATTTCATTCTCATGAAATAATCCAATTAGAAATGTTACATTTTTTGCATTTTCTTTTGTTTCTTTTTCAGTTGCAGTGATTGTAATTTGTTCCTGTGTATTTTCAAAATACATTGGCATCTCTACGGAAATTGATAATTCTTTTCCCTGAATATCTATGGATGAAATTGTATCAATCCCAAATCCATGTCCATAGACATTACTTGCTGGAAATACTAAATATGTCAAAAAGACCAAGATACCGTATTTTCTAATAGACATTATTATTTTAATTCATAAGGGGTTATTTCACTGTAAGTAATTCTTCAACTTTTTGAATCAAGTCATCCATGGTTGTTGCTTCTAAAATTGGTTGAAGCTCATTTGGATCTTTTGCACCAAGTGCAGATAATGAGTAGATGTAATCAATTGTTGGAGTGTCAGTAGTTAGATAGTATTGCTCTAAAACATGGTCCAAAGCGTGTGGTTCTACAACTTGAGGTAATGCCTGATTAATAATTTTCTTTTTCCATAATTCAACTAGTTTCTCCCATTTTTCTAATGAAATGTTTTCATCAATTTCCGGAATCATTTCAACCTCTGCTTGAATGTACATTTTCTCTTCCGTTCCAATCTTTTCATGAATATCAGATATTTCCTGATGTCCTTCAACTGATAGTGGATCATAGTTTTCAGGTTGTGAAATTGATGGCGGAATAATTTTTCTTATTTTAAATGAATTTCTTCCTATAGTTTCAATGTGTAGTTGCAATCCATCAAGTTCAATGTCTTCACATTTTGTAATCTTGGCAATTGTTCCAACTAATTTAGGAGAATTCCAACCTTTTACAGTATTATTTTCATCAAGCAAGCAAACACCAAACTGACCATCACCTATCATGCAATCGTCAACTAACTGTTTGTAGCGTGGCTCAAAAATTCGTAGAGGCAATTCTTGTCGCGGAAATAACACTAAATCTAAAGGAAAGATAGGAATTACTCTTGTTTGTGTCAACAGTTGTATTGAAATGTCTCTAGATATATGGAATACGAATTTTAAAATAATTTAAAATCCATTTTCATTGAGAATCAAGCCCAAAATTGCTGCGCGTGTGTATTTTCCATATTCTGCTTGCTCAAAGTACTTTGCATTTTTTGTCTTATCAACATCCGCTGAGATTTCATCTATTCTTGGAAGCGGATGTAAAATTATTGCATCATCTTTCATCTGTTTTATCAAGTCTAGTCCAACTACATAGCTTCCTTTAACTTTGAGATATTCCTCTTCATCAGGAAATCTTTCTTTTTGAATTCTTGTAACATAAAGAACATCAAATTCATCTATTGTCTCTGTAATGTCAGTTGATTCAGCAAAGTCTAACCTCTTTTTAATTTCATATACAGAGTCAGATCTAATTTTTAATGATTCAGGAGAAATTAGGTGGACATCAACGTCATAATTTCCAAGTCCATAAAGCAAAGAGTAAACTGTTCTACCATACTTTAGATCACCAACAATTCCTATCTTGAGACCATCAATCTTTCTCTTTTCTTTTTTTATTGTAAACAGGTCTTGAATTGCCTGAGTAGGATGTTCTTCTGTTCCGCTACCAGCATTGATTACAGGTTTCTCAGAAACTTCCGCTGCAAATCTGCTTGAACCATCAAGAGTATGTCTCAATACAAGAACATCAGAATAAATTGACATTACTCGTACAGTATCAGCTAGGCTTTCACCCTTTTGAGTAGAAGACGAAGACATATTTGAGATGCCCAATGAATTTCCACCAACAGATGCCATAGCAGCATCAAAACTGAGACGAGTTCTAGTACTAGGTTCATAAAACAAATATCCCAAAGTCTTTCCCTTGCAAATTTCTCGTCTATCAGATGGGTCTAGTTGCATGATTTTGTCAGTTGCTGAAAATATTGTTTCTAGTGAATTTTTGTCAAAATCCTTAATCGAGATTATATCTTTTTGATAGAATTGGTTCATTCTTTCAATAATATATACAGGTGACTATACAAAGTATTCTGATGGAACAGTCCGAACTTATGGTTCGACGAATCAAAGAAGGCACTGTAATTGACCATATTGATGGAGGCAAGGGCCTTCAGGTGCTCAGCGCTTTAAGAATTGATGGTAGAGACGGGGAATTAATTACCATAGCACTTAATGTTCCAAGTGGTAAATTTAAGAAAAAAGACATTATAAAAATAGAAAACAAATTCCTAAAAGATGACGACACAAACAAGCTAGCCGTTATTGCTCCAAAAGCTACCATCAATATGATAAAAGATTTCAAGCTTGTTGAGAAAAGAAGAGTTTCACTTCCAAATGAAATAGACAGAATATTTCGTTGTTCCAATCCTGATTGCATTACAAATAGTACCGAACACATTGAATCAATTATGGATGTTATTGACAAAGAAGGCAGAGTACTCAAATGCAGATACTGTGCACGAGTTTTGGATGTAAACAAGCTAAAATACAATTGATTGAAAAATTTAAAAATTTGAAAAAGATGTTGTAGGACTATTGTCCTAAGATGATAAACATCATAACTATACCGTAGATTGCGATTGATTCGACCATACCTACGAAGATGAACACCTTAGATTGTAAAGCTGGGTTCTCACTAATGACTGCAAGACCTGCTGCACCTACTTGACCAAGACCTATTCCTGCTCCACCTGCTGCAATACCAAATGCTAAACCAGCACCGAGGAGTTTCATAGAGTCACCATTAGATGCACCATCTTCTTGAGCAAATGCAACTCCAGTTGAACCTAGAATTGAAATTGCTGATGCTGCCAAAAGTAACATGACGATAGTTTTCATTTATGTTGTGGCTCCTTTAGGTCCATATTTAAATCATGATGAGATAATTAACTCAAATTCGATCTAGTGCTTTCTTTTTGAAAGAGTTCAGATCATCTTTGACAGATGTAACAAAATTATCATAATCTGCATCCAATTCTTTTTTTGAATTTTCAAGTAATTTTTTAATTTCTTCCTTTGCCATTATTTTCCACTTTCCATCTTTTCTTTCACTTTTTTTAACTTTGCGAATTCTTCTCTTTCTCTTTCCTCTAGAGTAGAGAGAATAAATCGGATGTTTTCTTTGTATTGAGGAACAATGACATTTTCAAGCGCATTTAATAATTTTTGAGTTTTTTCTAACGCTTTTGCAAGACTAAAAATTGAATTTTCATATTCTGCTGCTTTACAAATTTTCGGCATCAATTCTTTGATTTGTTTTGATGCTCTGTCAATTGAAGAATTGGTGTCTGCAAATCCATAAGGCATTGATTTTGTATCTTTTTCAGTAACTGTAAGTGCAGGAATTTTTACATCAACGACTCTTCTAACATGAAGTTCTACTTCCATTACAGGTGGTGTTGATTCTGCAACAGAGTCAACAGTGTTAGTACCTAATGCCAGATATGCTTCGTTAACTGATTTGTAAATATCTTGTAATGGTTCCCAAATTCCACCCCTTGCTTTAGATGCTTCTTGAATCATCTCTTCAATATTTTTTAAGAGAACTTTACGTTTATCATCTAAAATTTGCTGGACCATTACAGCGATTTGAGTCGATTTTTTATATTTAAAAAGCTCAATTTTTGTTGCTGCAACGTTTTGTCCAAATGACATCCAGTTACTCTTCCTTGTAATATTGTTCTACGTACTTGTCTTTGATTTTAGTAATCTCATTCTTTGGTAATTTTGATACAATCTTCCACATAAGAGCAAGAGTTTCTTCAATTGTTCTGTTCTCATCAGTTGCTTGTGTAAGGAATTCTTTTTCAAAAGTATCTCCAACATCCATGTATTTGAGATCAATTTCAGTTAATCCTGCTTTGCCTACAATTCCTGCAAGTGCTCTTACTTCTTGTGCTCTAGAATATGCATCATAAACTTGGTTAGCAACTTCACTATGATCATCTCTGGTACTGCCTTCACCAATTCCATCTTTCATAAGTCTACTAAGACTCATCAAAATATTGATTGGTGGATAAACTCCTTGTCTGAACAAATCTCTACCAACTACTATTTGTCCTTCGGTAATGTAACCAGTAAGATCAGGTATTGGGTGAGTAATATCATCAGATGGCATTGATAAAATTGGGACTTGTGTAACACTTCCTTTTTTGCCATCGAGTTTTCCTGCTCGTTCATAAATTGTTGAAAGGTCAGTGTAAAGATAGCCAGGATATCCTTTTCTTCCAGGAACTTCCTCTCTTGCTGCACTTATCTCTCTTAGTGCCTCTGCATAGTTTGTCATGTCTGTAATTACAACTAAAACGTGCATTCCTAATTCAAATGCAAGATATTCGGCAACAGTTAATGCTACACGAGGTGTAATAATTCTCTCAATTGCAGGATCATCTGCTGTGTTTAGAAATAGAACACTTCTCTTTAGTGCACCAGATTCTTCAAGACTTCGTCTGAAATATTCTGCTTCACTGTATTGCACACCAATTGCTGCAAAGACTACGGCAAAGTCATCACTTGTACCAATAACACTTGCTTGTCTTGCGATTTGTGCTGCCAAAAGATTGTGAGACATACCAGAACCTGAGAAGATTGGAAGTTTTTGTCCTCTAACTAGAGTCATCAATCCATCAATTACGGATACACCAGTTTGAATGAAATCCTTTGGATATTCACGTTGCTCAGGATTCATTGGTTCACCGTTAATGTCAATAAATTTATCAGCAATTGGATCTGGCAGTCCATCTTTTGGTCTGCCTAATCCATCAAACACTCTACCTAGTACCTCTTTGGATACCGGCATTTCCATAACTTTACCTACAAATTTTGCATTAGTTCCTGAAATTGATAATCCAGTTGTTCCCTCAAAGACTTGGACGATTGCTTTGCCGTTTCCTACTTCGAGAACTTTACCCAATCTTCTTTCTCCATCAGTAGTTTCAATTTCAACTAGTTCATCAAATGCTGCATTTTCAACATCATCTACTACAACTAGCGGACCTTTGATTTCTGCAATCTTACTGTATTGAACTCCGCCTTTTGTTGTCAATTTGTAACTTTAACTCCCGTAATTGATTTGAATTGATTTTGCATGTCTTTATCTAATTGATCAAGTTTTGGCATCTCGTCATCTTTGATATCCATTCTTGCCTTGAGTATACTTGATACTACATCTAATGCTCTAATGTCAGATAATGCTGCACCTTCTTTGAGTGCTTGTTGTCCTTTCTTGTAAAAGTCAACTAATAATTTCATTAATTTAAATTGTTTTTCTGGACTGCAATAAGTATCAACATCATCAAACGAGTTTTGTTGTAACAAAGCAATCTTTACCATTCTTGCAACTTCAAGAATTAATTTTTCTTCGTCAGGTAATGCTTCAGGACCCAAGAGTCTGACAATTTCTTTTAATGTGTCTTCTCTTTGTAAAATACCATAAGTTTCACTTCTGATGTTAAACCAATCTTCACTAATGTTTTTACTCCACCATTTTGCAATATCTGCAAGATAACCAGAATAGCTGTTCATCCAGTTAATTGATGGGTAATGTCTAGAGTATGCAAGTTTTGCATCCAAAGCCCAGAAAGTTTTGATAAATCTCATTGTGTGAGTTGTAACTGGTTCTGTAAAGTCACCACCAGATGGGGATACAGCGCCAATCAGAGTTACTGAGCCATCACGGTCAGGACTTCCGGTTGCTTTTACACGACCTGCTCTTTCATAAAATTCCGCCAATCTTGATGCAAGATATGATGGATATCCTTCTTCTGCTGGCATCTCTTCTAATCTACCACTCATTTCTCTGAGTGCTTCAGCCCATCTGCTTGTAGAATCTGCTACAAGTACGACATCTTTGCCCATATCTCTATAATATTCTGCAATTGTTACACCGGTGTAGATACTTGCTTCTCTTGCTGCTACCGGCATGTTACTAGTATTTGCAACAAGGACTGTTCTATCCATGAGTGGTTTTCCACTACGTGGATCTTTAAGGTGTGGAAATTCCACGAGAACTTCAGTCATTTCATTTCCTCTTTCGCCACAACCAATGTAGACTACAACTTGGGAATCAGCCCATTTTGCGATTTGGTGTAATGTAACAGTCTTTCCTGTTCCAAATGCACCAGGAATTGAACCAGTTCCTCCTTTTGCGATTGGGAAGAACGTATCAATTACACGTTGGCCAGTAAGTAACGGAACAGTAGGATCGTATCTTTTTTGATATGGACGTGGTTTTCTTACAGGCCATCTGTGATACATCTTGATAGGAGTATTTTGACCATCTTTCTCGGTAGAAGCTAATGGAGTTTCTAAATCATAATCTCCTTCAGACACTAAATTTGAGATAACTCCGCCTGGATGATCTGGTGGAACCATAATAGAGTGTTCAATAAGTTCAGTTTCTTGAACAGTGCCAATTACAAATCCTGGATGCACTACATCCCCATTAGAAACAGTTGGAACAAAATGATATTTTTTTGTCATGTCAACTGGAGTCGTTGTAATGCCCCTACCAATGAATGAACCAGAAGCTTTTGATAATTCTCTTAATGGTCTTTGAATTCCATCATAAAGTTGTCCAATAATCCCAGGACCTAATAATACACTGAGTGGATTTCCAGTACCTACAACAGGTTCGCCTGGTTTTAATCCACTTGTTGACTCATAAACCTGAATAAATGCTACATCCCCAGTTAAACGAATTACTTCCCCTACTAATTTTGAATTACCAACAGTCACTGTCTCATACATTTTCGCATCAGACATACCGTCTGCTCTTACAGCCGGACCACTTACCCAAACAATTCTACCTTGAGCTGCCATCTTAATTTCCTACTCCGAATTTTGATGCAATGTCTTTCCTTATTAAAGGCTTCAGGCGTTCAATTCTTGCATCAATGGTATTATCAAATGTCATTGCCCCATCTTTTGATTTTGCTACAATTCCACCAAGACAATTAATTGTATCAGATGCTAACTCAGCTCCCGAGAATTGTGATAATGCAGATTGAACTACATCTCTATCTTTTGCACTAGTAAAAACAGTGATTTCATTGGTACCTAAAACTTGAGTTGATTCGTCTAATAGAGTTTTAATCAAATTTGAATAATCACCACTTTTGTCAGTATTTGCAATTTGATCTAGTGCTTTTGAAAAAACCTTAGCAACTGCTTCTTCCAATAGCATAAGTTGCTTATTTCTGGCCTCAATATCTGAACTTCCAATGATCTGTTTTTCGATCTTATCTGCTTCTTTTTTGCCATCTGAAATAATTTTATCATATTCGTTCTCCAATTTTGGGATAGAATCATCTAATTTTTGTTGAGATTCAACAAGAGCAGATTTGATGTTTGAAAGAATATCTTTTTCAGTGTTGTTTAAAATTTTGTCAATCGTAGTTTCTAATGCTGAATTAGATGTCAATGGGTGCCGTTGACCCATAATGGATTTTAATGTTTGGGAGAGAAGCAATCAGAAAGATATTAAACTCAATGAAAATACCCAAAATTTGTCTTGGGAACAGCAGATCTAAAACTAGGAACAGTCATTTTACCAAGAAGTGAGTCTCCTAAAGCGATTTCAAGGTTAACAGAATTTGAATGGTATCACAAAATTGATTCCCCTAGTGATTTGGTGACTCCAGAAATTGATGATCTTCTACTAAAGGCTCAGCAAACGTATCAATCAATTGATGATGTCATCAAGGGGATGGGAATTCCTCTAGTCGTGGGAATTATGGAGATTTTATTCAAGGGAACTGTTATCAAGAAAAAAGATTATGAAATTAATGAAATTGAAGAGATGGTAGAGCAACTAAGTAAAGAAGCCCCTTCAATTATTGATGAGCCTGCAAAATTATTAGAAAATGCTGCAAATACTAAACTTTCAATTGAGGAATACAAGTCGCTCAAAGACGCCTTAGAAGTTATCAGAAAGATGAAGATGGATCTTTCAGGATTTGGTTTAATGAAGTACTTTTTTACAAATCTTTTTGTTATCAATTCTGCCGATTTTGATGAGATAAGTCGCTCTCTTGAAGGAATTACAATTTACAAATATGATTTAGAAAACAAGGAAAAATCTGCAATTTTAGTAATTTCAGATACTGCAGATTCTGAGAAAGTTCTAAAAGTATTAAGAAGTTTCAATTCTAATACTTTTAAAATTCCTGAAGGATTTCCACAGGTTCCTAGTGAAGCATATGAACTTGCAGAATCAAAAATTAAAGAATTAACTGCAAAACAAGCATCAATCAAAAAAGAATTAGCAGGATTAACAAAAAAGATTAGACGAGACATTCTAGCTTTACATGAAAAGGCACTAGTTGCAAAAGATGTACTTGAGACTTTGAGAAAACCTGGCGGAACAAAACATTTTGCAGTAATTCAGGGTTTTATTCCCCAAAAAATGGAATCAAAATTCATAGAGTCAACAAAACAATGGATGTCAGTTGTAGAAGACGTTACAGATCCTAAACTAAAAGAAGAAATTCCAACTTTATTTGATAATAAAAAATTCGTTAAAACATTTGAAGTAATTACAAAAAGTCAAGGAATACCAAAAACAGGAGAACCAGATCCAACTCCTATGATTGCCCTAATGTGGCCAATTTTCTATGGACTTATGTTTGCAGATATGGGTCACGGATTGTTACTTATGGCACTTGGTTTATTATTCAAGTTCAAAGGACAAGGAGAACTTTCTAAATGGGGAATGCTTATTGCGATTTCTGGTGCTTCGGCAGCTATAGCAGGAGTCGGTGCAGGAGAAGCGTTTGGATATCATCTTGATCATATGGGTCCATTTGAAGGATTACTAGAAGAAGGTGGAGCGTTACATTCTGTTAGTTGGATAGTTGGAATTCTCAGTGTTGCAGAATTAACATTTGAACAAGTGATTAATATTCTCAAAGTATCATTATTCATCGGAATTGTTCATTTAGTTTGGGCAATGACTCTACGCGTAATCAGATTACTAAAAGATGGACACAAACTAGTCGTGTTTACTGAAGCAATTCCAAACATCACGCTCTATGGAGGAATCGTAGTTATTATGATGTGTGCAATTGGCTCGCAGTATGATGTGATGAATATGTATTCAAAAGTCCACACAGAAGCAGTTCCTTGGGTAACAATGTTCCTAGGCGATTGGGCACAAGTTTGGATTATTACAAGAATTGCAGTTGTTATTGTTATTGCATCAATGGTCATCATGATGATTGGAGGTGTGATGCATGCAAAGAAGCATCCAGAAGACGGAGCAGATCCTGCAAGTGTCATAATGGAAGTCCTCTTAGGAAAAACAGTTGAAAGTTTAGCTCATACAATTAGTTACGCTCGACTTGGAATCATGTTACTGGTCCATGCAGCTTTGCTGTTGACAGTAAATAATGCATTTTCGTCATTAGGCGGTGTAGAATCAGGTGGAGCAATGGCAATGATCATTGGCGGTAACTTGGGAATTATGATGATTGAAGGATTAATTGTATACATACAGTCTCTCAGATTGCACTTGTATGAATTCTTTACAAAATGGTATGTTGGTGGTTCACAGTCATTTAGACAAATTAGACCAGAATTGATTTACAATCAATTTATCTGGAAAAGAAAATAGAATCTTTAATTGATTTCATAAAGGTTTATTGTAACTTTTGTAGTCCATGGTTTGAGTTCATCAGGAAATACCAATAACAATCCACCGTCTTTTTTTATATTTTTACACGTTCCACTATAGCTTTGTTTGTTTTGTCCAAAGCATCCTAATTCTGTGTAAGAATCAAAGTCAGAACTTCCAAAGTTTTCACGCTGTTTAGATGATGAAACAAAATACACATCAAAACCCAAATCTTTGTTATCAATTTTGACACTGTAATCATATGATGTAATTTCTTTAGATGTACAAATAGGGACAAATTGAATATAGCCACTTTTAATTTTTGATTGTTGTTCTGAATTATCGTAGTTTCTATTCTCAATGTCAGGATACACAGAGATGCCTGGATCAGTACTTAGCTGCTTTCCTTGGACATATTCAATCTCATGTCTTACAGTATCTATTGCTTTTCTATAGAGCATTGGTTGCCATTCTTCATGGCATTCACTGAATTCATGCTTTAATTCAACATAGGATTTGCCATGGATTTCTTGAAGTTGATTTGTATTGTATTCTTTGGACTCAGCATTAAACACATGATCTTCATCACTGACTTGATCTGATTTATACCAAGAGTTTGTTACGTCAAAAATAATATTCTTTGAATCACTTTGCCATTCTGACAACAAATGAACATACACTGAATATTTGTTTATTACCTGTTGGGTTTCTGATGAAAAAATAAAATGGCCAAAGAATGTATTTACAAATATTAGTAAAAATGCAAGAATTGGAAGTGCAATATAGAAAAAATTTTTCATGATTTTTAATCAAAACGGGATTTGAGATTTATGTATATAGGAAAATTTAGGAATGATGCAAATTTAAGAGATTCAAGTTCCATGAGGCTTGAATTATTTTTAGAAAATTTATTTTTCTGCTGGAAGCTCCAGCTTATTTCCCCATTCTCCCCAAGACCCAAGATATACTTTGACATTTTTGAATCCTAATTTTTTTAAAACCAAAAAAGAATTTGCAGCTCGATATGCTCCTTGACAGTATGTAATGATTTCAGTATCTTTTGGATAATTGTATATTTGTAATAATTGTTCATCATTTTTGAAAGTACCATCTTCATTGAGATTTTGATTCCAGTCAATATTGATTGAATTTGGAATATGACCAGACTGAGCAGCACGAACTATGCTTCCATCAAATTCTCCGGGTGAGCGGGCATCAAGGATTTTTACGTTTTTCAGATTATCTCTAATATATTCAAACCCTGAAATAATTTCTGGATTGATTTCTCCTGAAAAATGAGATGGTTTGAATCCATTAGATTTTGTTTCTAGTGGAAGATTTTCTTTTTTCCATTTTGTAATTCCACCATCAAGCATTGATGTATTTTCATGTGAAAAATACATCAGCATCCAAACACCTCTTGCGGCAAGCATTCCAGAAACAGAATCATAAAAGATTATTTTTTTTTCTGGAGTAACTCCAAGGAATGAAAGAAGATTTTTGGTTTGATTATTGAAATTCTCAATTCCTTGTTTTGTTGTATCAATCCAATGAAATGCAAACAAGTCCAAATGTACAGATCCTGGAATATGTTCTTCAGAATATTCCTTGAAAGAACGAGTGTCAGCAATTATAACATCAGGATCATTGATAATTGAATTAAGATCGGTTGTGGTAATTAACATAATTTGGCTAAAATGATCAAATCTAAATTGATTTGGATTGAATAATAAAAAGAAGAAAAGAAAAGGGTTTTTCTTATTCGTTTACGTATGCTCTTTCTCCGTGCTGTGCTAAATCGAGACCAATCTCCTCTTCTTTTGGAGTGACTCTGATTCCGCCAGGCCATACGGCATCCATTACTTTGAGGATTACAATTGTAACACCAAAGGCATAGCCTATTGATATTGCAGCACCAATGATGCTGATTGCTTGCTGTTCCATTCCTTCTGCAGTTCCAGTCCATGCACCGATACCGTCTCCAGTATCCCAAATGTGTGGGCTAGCCAATGTACCAGTCAAAATTGCACCTGTAAGACCACCCATTCCGTGTACTCCCCATACATCTAATGCGTCGTCCCATTTGCGTGCACTCTTGAATGCAATTGCTGCATAACAAATTGTACCAGCTGCAATACCGATTATAATCGCAGCCATTGGACCTACCCAACCAGAGGCTGGTGTGATTGCTACCAATCCTGCTACTGCTCCCGATGCAGCTCCTACGACACTTGGTTTTCCTGTATGTGCCCAAGACATGAGCACCCAAGTGACTGCAGCCATACCAGTTGCTGTATTTGTAACAGTCCATGCACTGACGGTAATGCCGTCTACCATAACTTCACTTCCTGCGTTGAAGCCAAACCATCCAAACCATAGAATTCCTGCGCCGAGGACTACCATTGGGATGTTGTGTGGCTCCATTGGAACTTTGCCATATCCAAGTCGTCTACCAAGGACTAAGGCACCTGCCAATGCAGCGAATCCTGAAGATATGTGTACTACAGTACCACCAGCAAAGTCTAATGCGTATGATGGAGATAAGTCTGGATCGAGGTCTAATGAACCTCCTCCTATGTATCCTCCTCCCCAGACCCAGTGTGCTATTGGATCATAAACGAAGGTTCCCCATAAGAGTACGAATATTACTAATGCGCTGAATTTGATTCTGTCAATCAATCCACCAATAATTAGAACTGGTGTAATGATAGCGAATGTTGCTTGGAACATTGCAAATAGTTGGTGTGGTACTGTACCAGGCCAACCTTGACTACAAACATCACCTTCAACCATTGCATTCATTTGATAAGCTGCTGACCAAGTGTCTCCACAAGGACCTGCTTCACCTAATGGTGCATATGGTGAAACCATGTTAAATCCGGCGTAATCGAGATTTCCCATGAATAAGTTTGCATCCGAATCAATTCCGCCAAATGCTAGTGAGTATCCCCATAGAACCCATTGTACTGACATTAGACCCATTACAATTAAGGTCATACCAAGTACGTTGACGATGTTCTTTGATCTGGCCAATCCGCCATAAAAGAAACCGACACCTGGGGACATGAAGAGTACTAATGAAGTTGCAGTGAGCATCCATGCTGTATCACCTGTATCAATTTTACAAGGTAGCATGCCGCCATCTTCTTCATACCAACATTCGTTAGGGTTACCAGTGTAAATTCCACTGGTTCCCTTTACATATCCGTCCATACCATCAGTAACTTGTTGTGCATATGCCTGTGACATTGCACCTGCTGCTGTGATGGATACTGCGGCTACAAGTAATAGAGCATACTTGTAGTTCCTAGAATTCATTAAATTTATCGAAATTGAAAATTATTTAAGCATTGGAGACTCGAAAGGCTGTGAAAAAGTAAATTATTATATTTTAGTATATTCTGATAATAACATAAAATATGAAAATTATGTCAAGGTGTTACAAATGAAGGTTAAATCAAACACTAAACTTGCAATTTTTGATACATTCAAGACTAAAGGAGATGATTTGACAGGAGAAGCAAATAGACAAAGATCAATTATTGCAATACTTGGAAGTAATGCAAATGCTGCTGAAAGAACACGTACTGGTATTTCTCAGAGAATAGCAAAAAAACATGGAATAGCTTGGAAGAATATCTATTCAGGGATATTTCGGGATCTTGATGAAATTTTGCTTCCTATGGAGATTGCAGAAGAAGATGGCAGATTACCCCTAAAAAGAGGTCCAAAAGCACTACAAGAAAAGGGAATTCCATATTATCATTTAACAAAAAAAGGTATTTTGATAGCACTGTCATTGAATGAAATTAAAAACAGAGAAGAATTGCTAAAAGAGTTTTTCTCAAAGGCAGAATCCTCTGAAAAGGAATTTGAGAAAATTTTAACAAGTCTGTTAAAAATAAGTCCAAATTTTACTTATTCAATTTTTCAAAAATATGTCAAGGCGTTTTGTGAGAATAAAATTGAAGAGTTACTCCCCTTTGATCTATCAAAATTGAAGGATATTTCAGATGAATCATTAACAATTCAGAAAGAGATTCTACTAGCCTTTTTAAAACTCTCAAAACAAGAAAAAGGCGAGGCCATAATATTCTTAGATAAAATTACTTAGATTAGTTCTCAGAAATAGTTCGCCAAACATTAAAATCAGTTGTCTATAGAGATTGATCGAAATGGGCGGTTCAAAGAATGTCTATGCCTCAGTTAAGGCATATAGTAAAAGAGGCAAATTATTGACAAAGGCCGATTTTCAAACGCTTGCCGAATCAAGAGATTTAGAAGAATTAATGACCAGAATTAAGAATACAGTTTATGCTGATTCTGTAGCAGATGTTCAAAAACCATATACTTCACAAAAAATCGAATCAGCCCTAAGAAGCAAACTGGCAGATATTCACTATTCCATTGCAAAGACATCAGGAAATTCTGGTGTATTAGACGCATATTATATGAAATTTATCATAGCAAATCTAAAATTAATTCTTAAAGGCAAAGTACTAGGCAAACCTCAGGAAGAGATTGAAACTCACGTAAATCTTCATGCAGAAGAATTAATCAAACAAAGAGATATTGTAATCAAAGCTCTAGTTTCAAAAGATCTTGAAGAAGCAGTTGCAAGCTTAAATTCAGTTAAGTTTGGAGAAGAGATTGCAAAGGCTGCTGCATTATACAATGAAAAAAAGAATGTGCAAGTCTTTGATACATATTTTGATAAAATATTATATCAACATCTAGCAGGTGCAATGAAAAATTATTCTGATAAGGAAGCCACAAAACTAGTTTCAATGGATATTGATTTTTATAATATTTTGAGTGTAATCAGAGGAAAGTTTTGGGGATTGAAAGAAGAACAAATCCAAGATCTAGTTATCAGTACAAGTCCACCTGCAAGAGAATTGCTTGGAAGAATGATGGCGGCAGCAACAGCCAGAGATGCATTTAATGAATTATCCAGCACCAAATACAAGGATTTAGTTCCTCAAGTAGAAAATGAATTGGATGCTATTGCAGAATTTGAAAGAGCGTTTGAGATGGCAATATACAGTGCGTCATTGAGATCATTCACTAAGATGTTTAGTTTTGCAACGATTGTTGGAATTACTAAATTGACTTCATTTGAAATTAGAAATCTAGCAGCTATTGCTTTTGCAATTGAACAAAAAATTCCAACCGATATTACAATGTCAAAGTTGATCCTAGAAGAAGAATAGGAATTATAACATGTTTAATTTTCCAAAGAAAAAAACAGAAATTTCCACAGAAGTTCTAATCAGGTTCATTTGGGTGAGTTCATTCTTAGCAATGATTTTCACATTACCTCCGTTGGGACTATTTCTAGGAATTTACTATTTTACAGGCGAGCTTATCATAGGGGCAGTTATTGGTTTTGGAGTCCATTTTGTGATATTAGCGTTTTCAGGAAGAATTTCGAAAATTATAACTAAAATCATGAGCTAAACTAAAAGGGATCATAAAAGAAGGTAAATTATCATGATGGGTGATAGAGATTTTCGAAAAATTATTCAAAGTGCTGTTAAATCTATTGGAAAAGAGTTAGAGGTTCAAGTAGATTCAAAGGATATTCAAACTATACATCTTCATGAAGTAGTTCAATGTCTTAGACGCTCTTACTATGATAGGGTAGATCCTCAAGAAATTGAAAGACGAGGATTCAATGAGCTTCTCTCAGGATTATTAAGAAAACTAGAGTATGGCAGTGAACCAAAAGAATTTGCCATAGAGGACATTAGGCTAAAAGGCCAAGTCGATATGATAGTAGATGACACTATTCTTTTATTCAGACCAGCACCAGTTGAATTAGAAAGTCCTCAAGCAAATGATGTTTTGTATCTTAATGCATGTATGTGGATTTATGACAAAAATGACGGAGTTGTTGTATATATTTCAGGAGATAGAAGAGAGACAACATTCTCATTAACACGAAACAAAAAGATGTTTGAGGAAGTAATTAGAAGAGTAAGAGTTCTAAATGATCTTCTAAAAGAACAAAAAATCCCAATCTTAGAGCCATCAACTGAATGTTCTGAATGTCAATATTATGAAAGATGTTTTATGAAAAAGAAGAATTCCAAGCAGATATCTCTAGCAGAAATGTTAGGAATGGGCGACAATAATTAGATGAATTAAAAATATTGTAAAGGAAAAATTCCTTTTGGTTAATCGAGTGGTTCTGGGTGTCCCTTACCACGAAGAGCGAATGTCACTACTGCTAGTGCTATTGCTACTCCTGCTGCTGCGCCAAATGCGGCCATACCTGCTTCTGCCATTTGATAAAAATCAATTTTACGAGCTTTTATAACTTTGCCAATATTTTTTATCTAAAAACAAAATATCATAATTTTTGAATTTTATGATACTATAGAAATTTACCTTGTAAATTCAAAATGAAGCTCATTTTCTTGGCCACTAGTCATCGAGCTGAGATTGTAAAAGACATCACCAGAAACTCGCCAGGTGTTCGTACCATCCTCAAAGGCTTTCCACAAATCAGGAGTATTACCAGTATTTCTCAACACAACTGTATCTCTTAGAATAATAGAATTTTCACCAAGAAGAGTATAGTAATTTGAGCCAAATTCCACCATTCCCTCTGGTCTACTGCCAATTTCACCACCTGAGATTTGCTCAAAATCTGAATAGCCTGTTTCGAATAATTGATAATCCATAGTTTGAACTATTACTGAACGTGGATTAGGATTAGAGATTTTGAATGCAATATCAATTGTTGCTGAACGTTCTGAGATTTTTGCCACTGAAATATCTTCTAATTCAATTTCTAAGGGTTTTACTTGCTGAACAATTGGGGTTGTATCTAAAGAATCATCCTGAGATGAAATTACCATCGTTGGTCCTACTAAAAGAATCCCACCTAATATCAAAGCAAGTGCTGCAACTGCAACACCAACAAAAATTTTAGGATTCATTATTTTTCATTTCCTCTTGATGTCTTAAATGTTAAGATAGTTATTATACCATTGGAGGCAGAAAAGAATTATGCAGTATTTTCAAGCAGTCCAACAAGGAAAATTGCGAGCAAGTAAATCACAAATGAAGATGTTTGATGTAGCTGGATTTGCAATGTTAACGTTAACTACCAAAAAAATTGATGGAAAATTTCATCCAGTGGGAGAAGAAGAATTTACAGCAGTTATTAATTCTCCGGACGGATATGTAGCAGTTATTGTAGATAAAGATGGATTTACAAAGGCTCAATCAAAGGCTTTAAAAAAAGATGAAGCAATTTCAATTTTCAAAAAACTTCTAGATGCAGGAATGCAAGAATATCCAGAGAAGGAGATTCAAATTTGGTCTGAAACAAGACAGACAATTCAAAATGAAAAATCTGAATAATTATTTTGAACCAAGAACAATTTCTGTGCCTACATTAACACCCTTAATAGCACTTTCAATATTTTTTGGAGTAGCCTTTAGAATTCTGGTTTTAATTTTAGAACGTTCTATAATTTTTAGAGCCACAATATCCATCAGATCATAACCTCCAGCAACAGAATCTTCATGAATAAGCATATTTTTTAAATTCTTAAGTTCAATACGTCTGAATTTTTTTGCATTTTTGTACTTGTTTGGATCCTTGTCATATACTCCATCAACATCAGTTGCGTTAAGAAATTGTTCTGCTTGTACTTTTTCTGCAATCAAAGCTGCAGTACCATTAGTGCTCTGTCCAGGATGTAAACCGCCTGCTACAACGATTAATCCATCATCAACTGCATGTCTAACTTCCTGTAATGTAGTTGGCGGATGTGAATATGCTTTATTTTTTAAAGCATAAATCAATAACTTTGCATTGAGTCTTGATATTTCAATACCTAATTCATCAAGAGTTGATTCATCAGCGCCTGAAGATCTTGCATGAGAAATGTAATGTCGCGCAATATTTCCACCCCCGGCAATAACTATTGGCTGACAAATATTACTAATTTTTACTAGAAATTCTGCATAGTCTTTTAGTACTTTGACATTATCCATTCCAAAAATTTTACCAGATAATTTTATGACAATTCTTTTTTTCATTTTAGATCACCAATAATCGATTTTGCAGCAATTTCAACTTTCTTTCTGTTCTTTTGATGAGTATAAATTCTAAGAATATTCATAAAGCCTGAAATTGCCGAAACGACTGGAATTTCAGAAATTGACATTTCTTTCGCGGATGATTTTCCATTTTCATTTGAAATTAAAATTATAGATTTAGATTCATTTTTTGATGGTGCAAGAGGAATTGACGGAGTAACAGAACTATCAACAAAGATTTCATTTTCTTCAACTTTAGATTTTTTAGAAATTGTTGATCTTAATTCATCGGTTCTTGTTTTTTTCAGATCAATCGGGCTAGTTAGTATTCTCTCAAATACACATTTTAGCAATTTTCGATTTTGGTAATCTTGAGCAAATTGTCTAGCACGTTTTAATTTCATAGATTTGGATGAGATTAAAGTAGATAAAATATATTCATCTGTAAGGTTAACAAATTCATTTAGATTAAAAGTTGTAAAACCAAATTCATCATCAGATAATCTAAGGGCTTCAAGCAACATTACTTCTGCAGCTCGTACAGTTTTATGAAAATAAACGGCCTTAAACATTTGATATCTTGAATGCATCATTGATTCAAAAGAATACAATGCTGAGCGTTCTAAAGATAATTTTTTTTTATGAACATCAAGGGATTGAGTAATTCTTTTATGATCAATCTTTGCATGTTCTGCTCCTGTAAAATAACCATCTCTAAGTAAATAATCCATCATATCCGCACTAAGTGCGCCTGAAACAATTTCATTTAGGTATTGAAATTTAGAGTCTCCAAAAGCGATTTTTGTAACAAGTTTTTTGTCATAACCATTTTTTGATAAACTATCCCCAATTTCAGATTTTAGAATAATTTTTTTACCAAAGTCTTCATGTGAAAATTTTTTTTCTTGTATTACTTCCTCAAAAAGATGAGAAAATGGACCATGTCCTATATCATGTAAAAGCCCAGACAATCTTAAAATTTCAATGTCATCAGATTTTAAAATCCCTTTTTCATTTAATGCATTACCTGCTTGACTTGCAATATGCATTACACCTAGTGAATGTTCAAATCTTGTATGTTGAGCTGCAGGATAAGTTAAATGAGCACCTGAAAGTTGTCTTATTCGTCTTAATCTTTGAAAAATAGGATTATCAATTATTGATAATTCATGTTCATAAACACGGATAAAATCATGAATAGGATCAATTATGTCGAGATAATTTTTTTTCATAACCCTATTTTCTTCGAAAATGTTTTTATTATTTCTTCATGTACTTCTTGCTTAGATTTTGATGCATCAATTATTTTCCAATTTTTTTTCTTTGCAATAGTCCTGTAGATTTTAGAAATTTTTCTTAAAAATTCTTCATTTTTTTCAAATTTGTCGCGATGGGTTTTTTGTCTATCAAATGATTCTTTTTGGGATACATCAAGTAAAATTACAAGATCAGCCTTTGGTAGACCAGCATCAAGATTCTCAAGCCATTTTGGATTCAAACCATTTGCAATCCCATAGATTAGATTTGAATGATAATAGCGATTCATTATGAGAATAGAATTTTTTTCTTGTGCTGATATTATTTCATCGAGTTTTTCCCATCTATTTGCAGACAATAAACAGTGAATTACTTGTGGGGAAAATTTTCGTTTTCCATCCAAATACTTTCTTATTTCTTGTCCTATTGGTGTGTTGTAATCAGGGAAATGAAATAACTTAGTTTTGATCTTCCTTTTTTTCAGAGCTTTTTCCAAAAGAGTTGACTGGGTTAATTTTCCTGCCTGATCTCCACCTTCTATTACAATAATCATAAGTTATCAAAGGTGGGAAATTAATTGATTAAAAATCTATCAAGATTTAGACTACGCTCATGTTTGTATATCGCATAAATTTGCTCATATGTTGGAGTTTCCTTGTTTTTACTCTTGCCATCTAAAGTCTATTTTTCATGAACTATGATTTTACCTGTTTGCCAAGGGTGTACCATACAGAAATACTCGTATTCATCTGCTTTTGTAAATTTATGGAAAAACTGTTCTCCTGACTCCATTAATGCAGAATCAAATTCCCCTCCTGGTCCAAACTCGGGACTTCCACTTGTTACAGTATGATAGTCAGAATCAAAATTTCTAAAAGCTACGATATCTCCAACTTTAATCTTCAATGAATATGGCTCAAAACAAGACAAATCCTCTTGGCATCCAGGAACCCCTGTATTTTCAGGAATTGCAACATGATAATCAGCATCAAGTTCTTGTAATTCGATTTGCTCTTTATTCAATTCCAAACAATTTGTAAACTTGATAAAATCAGCAGTAAACGAATTATCTGCATTTCCTTCTTTGAACATATATCGAGGAATAGGAGGATTATTCTCAATTAATTCCGGAGGGATGGTTCCAAGTTTTTTACGGTCATCGCCATCACCTATTTGGCAACGTACATGCTCCCAAGTGAAATCGTTTTGGTGATCAAATCCAATATTGGCATTAAGATGAGACTCTGAACTATTACTGTAAGCAATTATTTCCATATCTGAATTAAATGGTCCATGATTTCTTAACGATACAATAGAATCAGGATATCTTTCCAACATTGCTTTGTATGTTTTAGTTTCTTTCATTTTTTTCTCCACTAGATCTACATTAAAGAAAAATTCGACAAACAAAGCCTCATTTTCTGCAATAGTAACAATCATCCAAAAGGGCAAAAAAATAACTACAGCTACAATTCCAACTAGAATTCCTACCTTTGGAATCGTCTCCATGTATTCATAGTGATTGTTTGAAATATAAATTATGAATTTCTTACTTTTACTCTAAAGGATTAGAATTCGACAAACCAGTAGAACAAGTTGCCTTTAAAAAAGTTCCAGTATTCAGAAAATTTATTCTCATAGCGGAATAATTGGGTTGGGTGGAGGAGGCATAAAGATATCAGAAAGTCTCTGATTCCATCTTCTTTGTTCATCAGGATTTCTTCCATGATCAGTGTCAGAATCATATTCATCCTGCAATCTATCATGAGAGTCAAAGATTGGATTATAGATTGAATTAACCATATCTTCTACTTCTTGTTGGACTTTGGCAGGATCATTATCTGGACATTGATGTGGCATGCCAACTAATGCCCATAGTGCCTTGCCCAATACCAGAGCTTTAACGTGTAAGATATCAGCGTGTCCTTGTTCATGTGAAAGCAATTCAGATGATTGAGAACCATCTTTTACCCAAGAAAGAGTTCTGTCAACATATGCATCAACATCCACGCTACTAATCACAAAAGTACAAACATTATCAACAAAATATTGTCTCCAGACTAGATCTTTGTATCCCAGGTAATATCCAGTTGCAGCAGAATAAGGAGTAGTTTGAGGAGGAGTTCCTTGAAAGTCATTCCATTCTAAAGAAGTATTGCTATTCCAAGGGATTTGGTTTGGAGGAATAGGAGTTTGATCCCAGAAAAATCCCACTAAAAATGCAACAGTGACTGCTGCTGCCATGTAAACATACCAATGTTTTACTGTTGTCACAAGTATGAGGTTAATAATGTGATATTTAATCTAAACAAGTTCATTTCACATCGACCGGACTATGGTCTAACTTGTCTCAAAAGAGTCCTTGTTAATGTGGAGAATTTAGATAGGCTTGAATCTTTTTTTGGAAAGAATTAAGATTATGCCCATTTGTTTATGAAAATACCAAGAATAGATTATAAGATTTATAACCAAAAATTGAGCATATATCTCAAAATGGGATTAGTGAAATCTATGGCAAATGAAATGATAAAAGAAATTGGAAATAAATCAAGAGAATTTTATGAATTTGTTTTACCTCCAGTTGATATGTATCTTGATGAGGATAAATTAACATTGTTAGTCGATATGCCAGGATTTGAAAAAAAAGATATCAAGTTATCTATCAATGGAAATATTTTATCAATTCAAGCATGCAAAGAAATTGCTGAACAAGGCAAGCACAATATGATTTGTAATCAGAGACCAAACATAATTGATAAGAAAATAAGATTGCCTATTGAATTAAAAGAGGGAGAAGAATCAGTTAACTCTGCAAAATATGAGCAAGGAATTTTGACAATTATTGTTCCCGTCCAAAAACACGGGAAAGATATCAAAATAGAATAGTTAACGTTTTCTAAATATTGCAAAAATACTCATAATAACTAATGAACCAATCATTCCAGTAATTCCAATTGATTCATTTGTAGTATACAAAAATGAAGAGCCAATAAAAATTGCAGCAGAAAGAATACTTCCAGAAAGTAAAATATTAGATTTCGGTTTTGTGTTTAAGAGATTCAATGATCTGTTGTCATCAAGATATTTTTTGAGTTCGGGTGCTATAGAAATTGTAGCATCAATTGATTTTGCAAATCGCTCAAATGAATGTTTTATTTCTTCAATGTATGCATCTTTGATTAGGCTCTCTTCTTCTAAAATTTCTCTTAGAATTTTTACAAACTTAAAATTTACTTTGTGTGTTTTGTAAATGCCTTCAATAATTGATGCCATTCTCATATACAAAGCCAAATTTTTTGGAAGAATAAAAGGAAATTTACTCATAGTTTTATTGGCAAGTTCCATCAAACTTTCAACTTCCATCTCATCTGGTTTTTTACCGTGCATTGCACGAACAGTTAGTTCAATTCCTTTCTCGATTACTGAGCGATTAAAATCAGGTGTAAGCATTCCAAGGTCATACATTGCATTAACGGTTCTTGGAGGATCTTTTTCCACTAATGCAAGATATAGACGAATCAATCTTAGTCTAGTTTCGTTATCTAGTCGTCCAACCATTCCATAATCATACAAAATCAATTTTCCATCATCAGTAACTGAAATGTTTCCTGGATGAGGATCTGCGTGAAATATGGAATGTTTGAGAAGCATAGTAAAGAAGACCTTATGAACATCAATTACCAGTTTTTGTCTATCAATTCCCTTCTCATTTAGGGCTTCAACATTAGTAATTTTAATACCAGGAAGATATTCCATTGTGAGGACATTTTTAGACGAATGTTCATCATATACTGAAGGGACCACAACTTTGTTATTATTTTCTAAATCATGTTTAATTTTTTTGAGATTTTCTGATTCGTTGGTATAATCCATTTCTTCATGTATTGTTTCAATAAATTGGGAAAGCATAGCTCTTGCTGAATAACGTAAGTTTGGATCAACAAATCTTAATGCTAATGGAAGAATTTTTTTTAAAACTTTGATATCTTCTGCAACAATTTTTTCAATTCCAGGTCTTTTTACTTTAATGACTATTTGTTTACCAGAAATGGAACCTCTGTAAACTTGTCCTAATGATGCACCAGAAATGGAATTTGGATCTATTTGATCAAATGTTTCATTAATTGGACCAAGATCTTTTTCAATGACTGATTTTGCTTGATCAAAAGGTGCAGCTGGAACACTATCCTGAAGTTTTGAAAGTTCTTCCAAATATGGTTGAGGTAAAATGTCTGCTCTTGAAGAAAGCCATTGTCCTAATTTAATATAGACAGGTCCTAATGAGATGAATGTGTCAAGTACTTTACGAGCATTTTTTCTAAATTGTTCTAAATCTATTTCATTTCCTTCATGGTAAATCCATTTTTTCCTATCTTTTCGTAATGCAAGAATTGATGGGAAAAGTTTGATGAGGATAAAAATTGTTCTGGTAGTAGACATTATTCATTCCCAATAATTTTTAATTTTTTTAGTTGCAGAATATCCTAGATATCCAATAATAATTGATGAAAGTAAGCCAGAAGCAAAAGATTTCTTTTTTGAGTTGTTGTTAAGAATTTTTTTTGTGACTTGCGAACTCCCAAAGATTGCACATGCAAGACCAACTAAAACTTCAGGGGCATCATGAACTAAATGTCCAATCGGATCTTTTCTTGGGTCAATTTTATCAGTATGAAGAAGAAATTTCTCATCATATTCTCTAATGTGTAAATTACCATAACGATATTGTTTTTTTGCTCCATTTTTTTGTCCAAGGAATGTTTCTTCTGCTCCTTCAAGCATGAATTCTCTCAATTCCTTTGGGACTTCAATCTCATCCCCAGGCATAATCGCAAGATCTAGTAATTGCTTATAATCTTACGGTATTCAAAGTGCCTAAATCTAACACCAAAAATGAATTAGACTTTAGTAATGATTAGACAAAAATTTTACGAATTAGTATTTAGTTCTAATTAATAATTTCTACGAGAATATTATATTCAAATTTAACATATTTGTATCAAATAGTAGGATAGAGTTTTTTCCCTAAAACGGCATCATTCAATCTATCAAATGTAAAAATAATTTTAAGATTTTAATCGATCTTTTGTAAACATTACAAAACTAATTGAAAATGCAATTAACATTCCAATGCCTGTAACATAAGCATAATTAATTTCGTCATTAGGATGAACTTCCTGATGGTAATTATTTATCAGAAAAGTGAGAATCAATAAAACTATACCAATTATTGTTAATTTGTGATGAGTTTCCAACAAGAAAAAGAATGATAATAACTAATATGAATTTAGAAAAAATAAGAATATTCAAAGAAGAGGAGTTGTAATAAATCCAACTACACTACCAACTAGAAATAGAAATACACCCTTTGCCATACCCAGTTATAATTTTGTTAGATTTGATATAATTATGATGTGAATTTCCCAGAAATGGAATCAATAATAGTTCATGGAGTAGATTCTGTTTGAGATAGTCTTTCAATTACTTTTTCGAGCTCTACTTTATTGTCGTTAATAACACGTTTTACCACATCAATTTCTTTACGAATTTGCTCTAAGGAGGAATCATCAGAATTTTTGATTTGTTCTTCTAAATCTTCTAGAATTTGTTGATTGTATTGATTTATTTTTTCTAATTCATTTTTGTAATTTTCTAATTTTTCATATTGATTAGATATTTCAGAAATTTCTACATACTCTTGGTTTGTTAAAAACCCAAGAATTATCACTACACTTCCCACAATTACAACTGCAATTAAAATAACAATACTTGATCTCAATTTAGCTAGCATTAATTCTACAATTCGGATTAAAAATTAATCTTTAATTAGCCTCAATTTTGGCTTTTTTACGCCTACGAATAATAAAGATTCCAGCACCAACTGCTAGAATAATTGGAATGACGATCAAAGTTGAATCAAGGTCACCATCATCATCATTTGATGGTTCTTTAACAAAGATGGTTGTATCGTGTGTTAGAAATACTTCATCTCTAGTACTGTCTTTGTATCTTATAGTTATAGTAATGTCATGTTCTCCATATTTGGGTTCTCCATCAAATTCTATCGGAACATTAAATGGTACTGGTGCATCAACTTCAATTTCATCAATGAATTGAGTACTTGATTTAATATTAGAATTGCCACGAGGTTCAATTGTTACAAAACCAAATAATCCATCTTCATTTCCTTCATTAATTATTTCTCCAATAACCATTTGTTTACCAGACAAATCAATTACATCTGTGTTGAAAACAGTAAGATCAATTAATCCTTTAATGTAAAAGTCTACAATTTTTGAAATGACTTTTTCATCTCCATGGGCATTAAAGTATGATATAGACAAAGGAAGTCTTAGCGTATCTCCTCTAAGTGATTCTGGAACATAAACTGTTGCTGTAAGATATCTTACAGATTTCGGATCAATGGTTCCAATATCCCAGCTTGATTCTAAAATTACAACATTTTCTACATTGGTAATTGATGATGATGTAGAAGCCAATTCTGTTTGTGTGTTAGTTGCAGTGATATCTACGCCAGAAATTGGTGCAGTTCCATTATTTGAAATTTCAATAACTACGTCATTGGTTCGTAATGAAGTAAGAAAGGGCTCTATTGCTCTTACATTAATCACAATATCGCCAGTTACTTTGAAATCAAAATCTGCAAATGCTGTTCTAACTCCAGATTCTCTTAATCTAGAATAATCAACTTTTACAGTTCCAGGATACTGCTGAATTCGTATATTTTTATCAAGATTTACAAAAAATGTGAGATAGAAATTTTCTCCAGCCAAAGAATTAGAATCGCTATCAGCACGAATTATTGAGCCTGGACCATCAGATGCAGAGAAACCTAATGGCAATGACAGCTGGCCTCTAATACCTGTAATATCCTGTGTACCCACATTTGCAAATACTACCGTAAATGGAACGTTACTATCTCCTGAGTCTACCTCAATTTTCTCATTTATTGTCCCAAAATAAGCATCTAAAAATTTTACATCGCCAAAGTCTCTTTCAAATGGAGAATCACCAAAACCACCCGATTTTATTTGAGCATAAGAGTTTTCAAAAATAAATGGCACAAGTCCAATTACAAATAATGCAAACATAATCTTTAGAATCATTATGCAGTTACTTCCATTTGGGAGGGTTGTTCACCTTCGAAGGCTCTACCATCTTTGATAGTGATTACTTTGTCTACATCGCCAAAATGTTGTCTATCGTGAGTAACTATAATGAATGTTTGATTTAGTTTTTTTGCCATTGATTTCATTAATTGAACTATGGTTTCTGAAGTTACAGAATCAAGGTTACCAGTTGGTTCATCTGCTAAAACAATTGAGGGTTTATTGATTAATCCTCTGGCAATTGCTACTCTTTGAGCTTGTCCGCCAGAAATTTTGTTTGCTCGTTTGTTCATTTGATTCTCTAGTCCCACTGCCTTTAGTAAATCTCTTGCATCTTTTTCTGATGTATGATTGGTTCCAGCAATTTGTCTGGGTAACAAAATATTTTCTAAAACTGTAAGATCACTTAACAAATTTGAAAATTGGAAGATGAATCCTAATTTTTTATTTCTAAATGATGAAATGTTGTTGTCGTCAAGGGTTGTAGTATCAATTTTATCGATGAAAATTTTTCCATTTGTAGGACGATCTAACAATCCAATCATGTTAAGCAAAGTAGATTTACCAGAACCGGAACTTCCCACAATTAGAACAAATTCTCCTTTCTCAATTGAAAATGATACATTATCAAGAGCTTTTACTTTGTTTTCTCCTTCACCGTAAATCTTACTTAGATTACTTATTTCAAGTACTTTAGACAGTTCTCATCGCCTCCACTGGTAACAATTTTGTTGCTCTATACGAGGGATATAATGATGCAATAATTGCCAAAACAAATGACGTTAATGCGGTTTGTATAATTTTTTCCCAGTTATAGCTTACTTCAAGAGGCAGGCTGTTATCAAAAGACATTTTTGTTTCCTTTGCATAAAATGTGTAGCCCAATCCTGCCGCAGTACCCACACCAGCTCCTATTGCTCCAATAATCATTCCTTGGAAAATAAAAATTATCAAAATATCTTTTCGTTTAGCTCCTATTGCTCTCATTACTCCAATTTCTCTTGTTTTACCATTTACTAACATCATTTGAATTGTAACAATTGCAAATGCTGATGACATCATTCCAAAATATCCAATCATGTTAATCATTGCAATACCTGATCTAAAACCAGCTAATTGTTGTTCAGCTGATTCTTCTATGGTTTCTGCAATAAAATCATCATTTGGAAATGATCTTAAGAAGAATTCTTTTACTTCAAATGCCTTTGAGGGATCATTAAGTTTTACTATTAGAGATCCTGTGTCACCATGTCTATTCATCATATCACGTAAAGTGTCAATATGTACTACGGCAGTATAATCAAATCCTTGGCCACCAGGTGATTGAGCAATTCCAGAGACGGTAAATCTTCGAATTTGGTCTTGTCCATATCTATCAACTATGAGAACTTTAACACTATCACCAACTTGAGCTCCACCAAGATCTCTTGCAACATTTGATCCCAATACTATAGAATTTCTAGAGAAAACATAGGAACCATCTGTAATAGTTTGGGCAACAGTTGATGCAAGGATATCTCTGAATGGGTCAACACCTACAATAGGAACTCTGGTTTCTTCTACTAATTTTCCACTTTTAGTCATATTCATTTCTGCCGTCGATGAAAGCCGCGGAGTTGCAGCTTCAACATATGGAATTCTTTCAAACCAATTTACAAGAGACAAATCAGATTTATCAATAAAATCTGCATCATCGGTGACAAGAATATCACCATTTCGATAATCACTGATATCTCTAACAATTGCATCAAAGAGTCCCTGAAAAATTACAAAGTTTACATGAATTACCAAAATTCCAATTGTTACTGCCAATACTGCTCCAATCAAACTACCTTTTTTGTTGAACAGCATTCGTTTTGCTAATCGTAATCTGTATTCCACAAAAATTATGAAATAGTCTAATATTTAATATATTTGATATATCTGCTAACAAAATAGACAGTTTTATATCATATTAGTTGGTTTTTTATTTTATTGAGTTGGTTTAGGTGATATAATGGACAATTTAGATATGAAAATTTTAAGCAGATTATTGAATAATTGTAGAGAGTCAGATAGACAAATTGGGATGGAATTAGGGATTTCTGGAGGAGCAGTGCGTGCAAGAATTCGAAAAATGGAAGAAATGAAAATTATTGAAGAATTTTTCATTAAAGTTGAACCTCCTGTTTTGGGATATGGTGTTTTGTATTTTGTAGTATCAGGTGAAGATATTAATGAAATTTTAGATCAGATAGTCCTTGTAGGGGAACCATTTTTTGTGGTTCCATGTGTAGGTGGAATTACTGTTTGTAGTATTGTTGTAAAAGATAACATGGAGCAAAAAATTCAACTTGCAAGTAAATTGATGAAAGATGTTAGAGTTTTGTCTATTTTTGAAGCAGAGAATCCTGGATTTAATTCAAATCTTACTAAAACAGATTTAGAAATACTAGATAAATTAATCAAAAACCCCATAGCAAAAATTGAAACAATTGCAGAAAAGACAAACATGTCCACAAAAACAATTACCAGATGCATTGAAAAACTACAAGAAAATGATGGAGTTCAGTTTACAGTGATTTATGATCCAAAAAAAATTGAAAGATATATTCCTCATGCCATATTAACTTGGATAGATGGGGATCTTAAAGAAACAATAGAAAATATGAACAGAATATTTTCAAAATCATATTTACAGATTCCATTTATTGCCAAAAATCAAATAGTTTTGTTTATGTATAGTGACAATATTTTCAAAATGGATGAAATAACACAAAAAGTTAGAACTGTTAAGAATGTAAAATCAGCAGATTTGTTTATTCCCAAGAAAATTTCATTTCATATCAAATGGTTAGAAAAAGCTATTAAAGATTTTAAGAAATCATCAAAATTACATCTAACTTATCAAACGAATTAAATAATAACAATTTCTAAGATTTTAGATGAAGAAAAAGAAGATCTATGAGGGAAAAATTTTAGGCCTTAGTGTTTATGATGGTAAAATAGAAGGAAGGAAAGTAAAACGTGAAATGATAGAACATAGAGGAGCTGCTGCAATGCTTGCTTTTGATGATGATGGAAAGATTATTCTTGTAAAACAACATAGATTTCCTCATGGATACGTATTAGAAATCCCTGCAGGAACTTTAGAAAAAAAGGAAGAACCAATAAAATGTGCCTACAGAGAATTAGAAGAAGAAACTGGATATAGAGCAAAAAAGATGACTTCTCTCATTACATATTATCCATCTATAGGTTATAACACAGAGGTAATTCATTGTTTTGTAGCCTCAGGATTAAAGAAAATTGCAGATTTGAAACTAGATGAAGATGAGATTTTGTCAGTTACAAAAATGGATTTGAAGAAACTATTGAAATTAATTAAATCTGGAAAAATTCAAGATTCAAAAACAATATGTGCGGTTTTGACTTATGCAGCCAAAAAGAAACTTTACTAATCATTCATTATAGATTGGTTTAACAAGATCTGCAACGTCGGCCCAAGACTGTGCAATTTTTTCATACATATAGACTAAATCAAGAAATTCAATTGGAATTTGTTTTTTATTTCCTAATGCAATTCTTAATTTACTTAAATTTTGTTCATATTTTTTATGTAATGATATTGCTTCAATTGCTAAAAGTCTATCAGGTTTTGTAAATGCGTCAATTGATTTTTCTGCAAGTATACTGAAATCTTTTACCATATCAAAAATCTTTTTTGAATCCTCTTGTGATAAAGTTGAATTGTAAATAAAATTTGAAAGTTCAACTATAGAATCACCAGCATTCTCAAGAAGATTTGCTGCAACCCTATAATCAAGTACATCAATATTTTCTAAATTAAATGCGTTAGCTAATTTTTTATCAACAAGTGCACTTCGAATTAAACGAACTAACAAAAAATATTGTCGATTCACTTCAACATCACGTTTTGATAATGTTTCTAAATTAGATTTATCATCTGAAATTAATCCTTTTGATGCGTCATCATACATTCCAAGTGCAATTGAACTCATTCTCTTTAGAATTTTTTCTGGATCAAGTGTTGTTGCATCTAAAAGAAATTGCATATTGATATGAGATGCATCCTCTTCAATGATTTCCATACCTACTAGTCTTCTCATTGAATTACGAATTTTTTCTCTATCTTCTCCCGGTATGCTGGATTTGGAATTTATTTTGAATACATCATATCCTAAAAGGTAAGCACCCGTAATGTCAGCTACTATGTTTTCCTCTTTTGGTAATGGATATGAAATAACTAGTTCTTTTGTTGTACGTGATTCTTTGTTTAGAGATATTGAAATACTATCATGTCCAGTTTCAATCTCAACCTGACTGGATTTATCGAGATTATTTGCATCAATCCATTCTTTTGGCAATGACACTAGGATGGTACTTCCAATTTTTTGTAGGCGTCGAATAAATTTAGTCAATTTATACTAATTTAATTAATTTAAACCATATTCTTATATTTTGTGTAAAATTTAAACTGAGATCAATGGAAGCTAAGGCATTTTGTCCTGCTCATATTACAGGTTTTTTCAAAGCTCATTTAGAGGACTCTCAAAATAATTTAGAAAATTTAGGTTCGATGGGTGCTGGATTTTCAATTAAACATGGTGTAACTACAAAAGTAAAAATTAATACAAAAAATAATCAGCAATCAAATTTTCATATTACAACAAAAGGATATCAATCAGATAAAACAGATGTATCAGAATATGTTTTAAATGAATTTTTAAAGCTTGGAGAATTTTCAGATACATTTTTTGACATTGAACATGAAATTTTGATTCCAGTTGGATATGGTTTAGGTTCTAGTAGTGCTGTTGCTTTATCGTTATCTTATGCGCTAGATCAAGCTCTTGATACTAAATTGGATAAAACAAGAATTGGACAAATTGCACATAACGCAGAGTTAAATTGTAAAACAGGACTAGGAGATGTTTTGGCTTCATATCATGGTGGATTTGAAATTCGTGTTAAACCAGGTGCTCCTGGAATTGGAAGTGTTGAAAAAATTTTGACAGATAAAATTACTATATTAATGATATGTTTCTCTCCAATTTCTACAAATAAGTTCATCAGAGAGCGTTTATCACAGATTAATGGCATGGGTGGAAAAATGGTAAAAAAGTTATTAGAATCAAAAAATTATGAACATTTTCAAGATATGTCTTTAGAATTTGCAAAATATGTAGATGTTATGACACCAAGAATGCAAAAATTGGTTGATGAATTATCACAAAAGAATATCAAATGTGGAATTGCATTGTTTGGTGAAACAGTTTTTACAATGATTTCAAAAGAGAAAGAAAATGATGTTTTAGAAATTTTACATAAATATTCTGATGGTTCAATAATAAAATCAGAATTAGATGATCAAGGAGCTAGAGTTCTTTTTAATTAATTGAAATTACATGCCACTAATTCCTAAATCACATCCAAGAGCTAAATCATTACTTATTAGAGAGAAACTTGTGAAAGGATTTGATAATGGTTTAGTTGCAAAAGAAGGATTGCTAGCACAAGGCAGAGGGGAAGCTTTTGATTATCTATTAGGCGAGAAAACAACAAAGTCTGCAAAAAAGGCAATAAGAGCTGCTGCAGCTCAGATTCTTTTAGCAGAAAGACCAGTCATATCTATCAATGGGAATATAGCTGCATTGTGCCCTAAAGAAATTGTAAAATTATCAAAGCAAACCAAGGCTAAACTTGAGGTAAACCTGTTTTATGCTAACAAAAACAGAAAACAGGCAATCATCAAGATTCTCAAAAAATCAGGTGCAAAGGTGGTTTTAGGTTCGAATATCAGTACATCTACAAAATTACCTAGGATTGATTCAGCAAGAAGAGTAGTTGATAAAAATGGAATTTTTGTCGCAGATGTTGTAGTAGTACCATTAGAAGATGGAGATAGAACAATAGCTCTAAGAAAAGCAGGAAAAACAGTCATTACATTTGATCTAAATCCTCTTTCTAGAACTTCCCAAACTGCAAATATTACAATTGTAGATAATGTAACACGCGCAATTGATTTGCTAATATATGACTCAAAGAAATTATCTAAAAAAAATCACAGTTCACTTAGAAAAATAGTGGATGATTTTGACAATAAAAAAAATCTTTCAGAAAACATACTTGAGATAAGAAAAAATCTAACAAGAGGTGCTAAGATTGCATAAATCAGTACTAGATATTTTAAAAATGAAAAAAGAAAAGAAAAAAATTTCTGTCATTACAAGTTATGATTACACTTTAGCATCACTCTGTGATAAAGCAGGAATTGATGTACTCTTAGTTGGAGATAGTGCAGGAATGGTAATGTTAGGATATGAAAATACAATTCCTGTGACAATGGATCAAATGTGTATGTTTACAGAAGCAGTCAGCAGAGCAAGAAAAAATGCACTCTTAATATCAGATTTACCATTTATGTCATACCAATCTAGTATAGAAGATGCGATTAATAATTCAGGAAAATTAATCAAAGCAGGAGCTGATGCAGTAAAGCTTGAAGGTGGTTCAATAATGACTGAAACAATCAATGCCATAGTTGACATTGGAATTCCAGTAATGGGACACATTGGATTACAGCCACAAACAACAATGCTTTCAGAAGGATACAAAGTTCAAGGTAAAACTAAAGAATCTGCAATGAAGTTAATAGAAGATGCAAAAAAGCTTGAAAGGGCAGGAGTATTCAGTATTGCATTAGAAATGGTTAGTCATGAAGTAGCTGAGATAATATCTCAAACAGTCAGTGTTCCTATAATTGGAATTGGTTCAGGTGTTGGTTGTGATGGACAAGTTCTAGTTGTTCAAGATTTACTTGGAATGTATGATAAAATTAAACCAAAATTTGCTAAAAGATACATGAATTTGTCTGAAGATATTGTAAAATCCCTTGAAGATTACAAAAAAGATGTAAATTCAGAAGCGTTTCCTGCAGAAGAAAATTGGTTTTCTATGGATGATGATGAGTTAAAAAAACTACGTGAGCAAATTGGTAGTTAAGAAAATAAAGAAAAAAGATCATCCATCACTTGATATAGTTACTTCAAAAGGTGTTGAGCTTATAGGGAAAAAAATAGTTCTTTGTGTTGCAGGTAGTGTTGCAGCATACAAAGCAATTGAATTAGCAAGATTACTAATGAGACATGGTGCTGATGTAACATGTGTTACGAGTAATGCGGTAACTAAATTGATACAACCAGATTATTTTAAGTGGGCTACTGGAAATGAAGTAATAACAAAACTTACTGGTGAATTAGAACATATTAGATTAGCAGATTATAAACAATCAGATTTAGTGATTGTATATCCTGCAACAGCAAATACACTTGGTAAACTTGCAAATGGAATTGATGATACTCCAGTTTCAACAGTGCTTACTGTAGGATTTGGATCCAAAATTCCAATTCTGATGTGTTTAGCAATGCATGAATCAATGTATGATAACTTGGCAGTTAAGAAAAATATTGAATTTCTAAAAAATAAAATTCAATTCGTTAATCCCCAAATGGTTGAAGGAAAAGCAAAAGCACCAGAACCAGAGGATGTTTTAGAGATAGTGTTGAAAAAATTTGGATTTTCATCAGTTTTAAAAAATAAAAAAATACTGATTACTGCAGGTCCTACATTAGAATACATTGATCCTGTAAGAGTAATTACAAATATTAGTTCAGGAAAAACTGGAGTTCTTTTAGCATCTGAATTGATTTCTGCTGGAGCAAAAGTCACTATTGTTTACGGACCAGGAAATCAAAAACCTTCTAAAGGTGCAAAAGTTATCAACGTTACAACAAGTAAAGAGATGTTTGATATAACTAAAAAAGAATTAAAGAAAAAATTTGATGTTGTTATTATGGCGGCAGCTGCATCAGACTACACTCCAGAAAGTGTATCAAAATCCAAAATTAAAAGTGATAAAAAATGCCTTACAATCAGGCTCAAAAAAGTGCCTAAAATAATTGAACAAGTAAAAAAATTGCAAAAAGATACACTGTTGGTTGGATTCAAAGCAGAATCTAATATAACAAAAAGTGCATTAATCAAATCAGCTCAAAAAAAGATGAAAGATGTTAATGCAGACATTATGATTGCAAATGATATTGGTAGCAAATATCAAAAAAACCCTGATCGTAATCAGATCTTAATTATAGATAATAATAAAATAAAATCATCAGGTTGGAAACAAAAAGAAAAGATTGTTAAATTAATTAGAAAAGAAATTGAACAGAAACTAAAATGAAAAATTCTGAGCTTAAAAAATTAATATCACAATATAAAGAACTTGAAGAAAAAAAGGGAAAGAAATATGCAAATAATTTTAAAATTTCAGAAACTCTAAAGATAATTGAACATAGATATTTTCATGAGACAGGAAGGAAATTAAAATCAGATCTGAGGGAATTAATCTAAAGTTGTCTTTGTTAAAATCACTTGAGTACAAAAAAAGAAACATTACAGTATGGAACGAAGTAGCACCACGTTACCATAAAAGATGGGCAAGTGTTAGTAAAGGACCATTCCAAAGTACAACTAAATTAATAGAATTAGTGGAAATTAACAAAGGAGATTCAGTACTTGATATAGCATGTGGAACTGGTGTTGTTACAAAAAATATTAGAAAAAAAGTAGGAAATTCAGGATATGTAGTAGGTGTAGATACTTCAAGCACTGCAATCAAAATTGCAGAAAAATGGAGTGGAAAAAAATCAAATGTAGATTTTCTAAATATTGATGCGGAAAATTTTAACTTTTCAAAGAAATTTGATATCATTACATGTCAATATGCATTGTTTTTCTTTCCAAATGCTGATAAAGCATTAAAAAATATGAAAAATAGCCTCAAAGAATCAGGAAAAATAGGAATATCCGTTCATGGTAGAGGAGATAAAGTTCCATTTTTTAGCAATATTTTAGATTCAGTAAAAGAATTCATCCCTGAATATGTTCCACCAGGATCTCCAAATCTTGATAGATATGGCACAAAATCTGCATTAAGCACAGAAATTAGTAAGGCAGGATTCTCAGAAATTTCAGTTAAAGAATTTATTTTTCATTACAGTCCTGGAAAATTTACAGATTATTGGGATAATTATATCAAATACATTGCAAAACCACTAAAAGAGAAGTTAAATGAATTAGATTATTCAAAAAGAAAAGAATTGAAACAGGTTGTAAAAGAGAAGACATTACAATATACAAAGAAAAATGGAAAAATTCTATTTCCTTGGCAAGTTTTAATTTTAACTGCAAAACACTGAATTTAGGAAAAGTAATGGTAAAAAATAACAAGAAAAAAGAAGAAAAACCAAAAAAGAATGATTTTAAATCATTTCTTCGTAAAAGAGCACCAATTTATCTTGTAATTATTACAATCTTTGTAATCTTTGCCATTCCCGAATTAACAAAGAGTGATCTTCAAAGTAGATTTCCTGAACTCACATCGGAACAAAAACAGGTTGTTGATATATTGATGAACTACAACGGACCAAATGAATCAGGATTAACAGTAATGGAGGCAATAACAAATAGAATTAATGAAGAATATCCAGATGAAAAAATTTTTGATAATAAAAAAACTATAGTTGAATTAGCAGTATCAAAAATAAATGATGAAGAATATCATTTTATCTTAGATTTTGAATCATACAAAGGTGAGTTAAATTATGATTGGAATGTAAATAAGATTTCAGGAAAAATTACATCTAACAATCAAGATTCAAAACATATCATTGATTTAGTAGATTTTTATGATTAGACTCAAATCTGTACTAAATCTTTAGTAAATTTATGCATTACAATTGGTTTTTCATTTACTATCAATGAGTCTTCTATACGAATTCCGAATTTATTTGCAATATAGATTCCAGGTTCAACAGTAATTGCCATATTCTTTTGTAATTTTGTTTCACTTTTGTAAGAAATTGTTGGAAGCTCATGAACTTCTAATCCAATTCCATGACCAGTAGAATGAATAAAGTATTGACCATAATTTTTTTCTTCAATGTATTGTCTACAAGCAAAATCAACATCTTTACAGTATGCATTAGGTTTTACAGCTTTAATACCAAGTTTTTGTGATTCCTTGACAATTTCATATGCTTCATTTGCTTGTTGTGAAATTTTTCCAATTGCAAATGTTCTAGTCGCATCAGAAACATATCCTTTGTATCGCAAAGTAAGATCAGTTACTATCAAATCGCCGTTTTTGAATTTTCTTTGTGTTACTTGTGCATGAGGAAGTGCACCATTTGGACCTCCAGCTATTATCAGAGGATTTAATGTAGATTTGTAACCAGTGTCAAACATTTCTTGTTCCATTGCATATGTCATCAGAATTGTTTGCAATTCGGATTCCTTTTGACCTATTTTCATCTTTTTTGAGCATAGATTGAACATTTCATCTATTATTTTAGATGCTTTTTTGAGAATTTGAATTTCTTTTTCGTCTTTGATTATACGTGAATTATAAAATGGTTCTGTAGATGATGTAATTTTTGGAATGGATTTTTTAAGAGACATCATAACAGAATAATTCTGACAATCAGTACAAACTTGATTTTTTTTGATTTTTTGAATTAAAGAGGATATTAAACCAGTGCCTCTTTCTGCTGTGATTACATCACAGTCTTCAGATTCTTCTTGTGCTCTACCTACTTCTAATTCTGGAGCAATTATCGTGGTTTTACCATTTTTCTCTAGTAATCCTATTGCTTCTCCCCAAAATCCAGTCATATAGAACAGATTTTCAGGCTCAAATGTAACTAGTGTATCACAATCAATTTTTTGAGCAAATTTTAAAAGATTTTTTCTTCGTTGCTTCATACAAAAATATCACACATTCTCAATTTATGTATGATGTAAAGTTTGTATATGGAAAATTAAGTTTGATCGCTGTGACAGAAGAAAAAGAAAAGAAAAAAGTAGTTGCTTTGTTATCTGGAGGTCTAGATAGCCAGCTTGCAGTGCGTATGATGCAAGAGCAAGGATTTGATGTTTCAGCTGTTGCAATAAAGACTCCTTTTTGTGATTTTGATTGTGGGAGAGGGTGCGGTTTTGAAATTAGAGAAAGAGCTGATGATCTAAATGTTAATTTAAAGACTGTTTATCTTGGTGATGAGTACATTGAGATGTTAAAACATCCAAAACATGGAATTGGTGCGGGTTTTAATCCATGTGTTGATTGTAGAACTATGATGTTTGATGCTGCAAAAAAATACATGGAGGAGATCGGTGCAGAATTTATCATATCCGGAGAAGTTTTAGGACAACGTCCAATGAGTCAACATGCACCTGCATTAAGAATTATTGAAAAAGAATCAGGATTGATTGGAAAAATAGTAAGACCACTTTCTGCCGGATTACTTCCAGAAACAGATCCTGAAAAAGAAGGATTGATCAAAAGGGAAAATCTCGGAATGATAAAAGGTAGAACAAGAAGAAATCAATTAGAAATGGCAAAAAAATATGGAATTGAAAATCCACCTAATGCAGGTGGGGGTTGTTTGTTAACAGAACCACAATTTGGAATTAAAGCTAAAGACTTGTTTGAACATGTTGAAACTCCAACAATCAACGATATTGATTTGTTGAAAATTGGAAGACATTTTAGATTAGATGAAGAAACAAAATTTGTTGTTGGAAGAAACAAAGATGAAAATGAAATGATCAAAGCAATTGCATTACCAGGAGATATTTTGCTTGAAGCCAAAGATCATCTAGGACCCATTTCAATTTTACGTGGAAAAAATGCAAAAGATCATGTAGAATTTGCAGCATCTGTAACACTAAGATATTCAGATGCACCAAAAGATCAAGATTGTATTGTAACCGTGAAAAATGAGAATTTAACTGAGGAAATTAATTCCCAATGTGCAGAAGAGCAATCTTATATTAAATTCAGAATGTAGGCGTGAATTTTTTTAAAAATTAGTTAGAACTAAGGAAGAGTTTTTGAGGGAGTAGATCGCCATTTTCAATAAGGATGCAAAAACAAGAAAGCCCCACATATCTAAAAGCTATAACCATTAGAGACATTAGTGATGTTCATTCCATAAAAGAAGACATCAAAAAAGAAATGATTTTGATTTTGAGAGTTACGCCATTAGCTCAGAAAGATGTAGAGCAATTAAGAAAGGTTGTTGAAGAATTGTATTCTATTGCAAAAGCTGCTGATGCAGATATTGCAAGATTAGGAGAAGAAAGAATTATTGTTGCTCCATCTAACATAAAAATTTGGAAACCAGAATACGATTTAAAATAATTTAATTGCTTCTTGAATTTGAGGATAATGGGCAGGTACTCTGTACATTCGCCTAATATTCATTGCAAGATTTTCTGATTTCTTACGTTCTCCGTGATTAACAAGGACTCTTCGAAGTTTTGGTCTCAATCTTTGTACAAATGACATTAGTTGATTATAATCACTATGACCACTGAAACCATCTAGTTTTTCTACACCACAATTGATTGTAACAACTTCAACTTTACCTTCTTTTCCCAACATAGTTGCTTGTTTGGAACCATCAAGAACTCTTCTTCCTAAAGTTCCATTAACTTGATATGAAACAAATAATACTTTATTTTTCTTGTCAGGTGCAATATTTTTGAAATATTCTAAAACAGGCCCACCTTCCAACATTCCTGATGTTGCTAAAATAATACATGGTGAATTTTCTCTCATTGGTTCCTCTCTGGCATCTCCATGTTCAATATTAGTGAAATATTCTGAATCAAATGGATTGTCATCAGTCTCTAAGATCTTTTGTTTTAGTTCTTTTGCAAGATATTCAGGATATGATTCATGAATTGCAGATGCCTCAGAGATCATTCCTTCTGTAAATACTGGAGCTTCAATCATTTCTCCTGATTTCATATAATGATCAATTACCATCATTATCTCTTGGGCACGTCCAACAGCAGGAATTGGAATTAGAACTTTGCCTCCATCAGCTAATGTATTGTTAACTGCATTAATGAAAGCGGATTCTACCTCTTGTCTGGTTGGTTGTATATCTTCTTTTAGTCCGTATGTACTTTCGATCAATAATGTTTCTACTCTTGGGAAATTCCAACTAGCAGCTTCAAACAAAATACTTTTTCCAAATTTGATATCACCGGAATAAACAAAGTTATGATCACCATTTCCAATATGAAAATGACATAAAGCAGAACCTAGTATGTGGCCTGCATTTGCAAGAACTAGTTTGATATCAGGAGAAATATCAGTTACAGTTCCATAGGGGAGAGTGATAGTCTGTCTCATTATTTGTTTTACATCTCTTTCTGAATAAATTGGAGTTCTGCCTTGAGCAGAAGCTACTTTGATTGCATCTAATTGAATGAGATTCATCATAGGAAGAGTTGGTTCAGTACAATAGATTGGACCTTTATAGCCATATTTGCATAAAGCCGGTAAAAATCCTGTATGATCCAAGTGTGCATGTCCAATTACGATTGCATCAAGATCATCAAGGGTAATATCTAGAGAATCCAGTCTAGGAAAAGCATCCATTGGAGAGCGAGCACCGGGATTAATCCCACAATCAATTAAGATCTTACTTTCAGGGGTAGATAGTAATAAGGAGGATCTTCCAACTTGACCAAACCCGCCTAAAGTATAAAGTGAAACTTCAGTTCTTTGAGACAGTCTGGGTCTAAAAATTTCATCGCCTACTTGTTTGAGTTGTTTGCTTCTCTCAGCAGAAGATTGCTTCAGAGTTGCATTAATTGTTTGAATTGTTCGTGAAGGTATAGTAGTTGCTTTTCTAATACGCAATTTCCAGCCCATTTTTTCGGTGACTTCAGCATGATTGAACTCTTTTGCGTTTCTTTGTAGTAACCATGGTCTCTTTGCTTCAACTGAAACTTCACCGGTTGCAGTATCAAAGATTGTTCCTTGTAGTTTTGCTTCCTCTGGAACACATTCTGCGATAATTCGTCTAGCTTCATCTTCAGGTTTTCTAATTGACTCATCAGTTCTTACAACAATTCTTTTTTTGATAATATTTACAAGGTTTGAAATTGTTTCATTATTTTCCATAAGATATCTAGGAGCGTTTGTATAAAGAGCAATTCGTGGTCCTTCGTATTCGATTTTTGTTACACTTGCCTCTTTTGGTATACTTTGCAGTATGGTTGCCATTATATTCTGGCTACTAGGAGGTAATTCTTTTTGTTGTTGTTTTCTTTGCATTAAATCACTAAAGTTCGATAACTGCTTTCTTTTGTTCATCGGTCAAAAGACGGAATCCGTCTTTATCCATTATTGCGATGTTAATTCCATCGCCTGTTCCGATGTTTCTAACAATTGCGGCTTTAACAGCTCGTAGAGCTATTTTTTTAGCTTCTTCAACTGTGAGATCTTCTCTATATTCTTCTTCAAGCAAACCATAAGCTACTGGTGAGCCGCTACCAGTTGTAACATATGATTTTTTTTCAACTGAGCCAAACATATCAATATTAAATAAAGCAGGACCATTTGCATCATAACCACCAACTAAAATGTCAGCCATAAATGGATAGCCTCTATTTTGATGAAATATCAATGAACAAAGTCTGGAAAGTGAATGAATAGAAATTGGGCCTTGTTTTTCAACTCTGTGGAGATTTGCATGATAACGTAAAATATCAACAATATTTTGAGCGTCTGCAACGCCCCCAGCGAGAGTCAATCCTGCATGTAAGTCAATTTTTTGGATTTTCATGGTATTGTTATTTGCAATAAAATAGCCGGCACTAGCTCTCATATCGGCACATAAGACAACACCATCTTTAGCCTTGATACCTACAGTGGTAGTCCCGTGCAGAATTTTTTCTTCAACATTATTTGACAAAAATACACCTTTTAAGATAAAGTGAGTGGCATCTCACCCTTTTAAATAACTTTTTGATCACTTGAAATCATAAATAATGACAAAAAATCAGGATCGCATGCAATCACATACTATGGAATTGCCAAGACAAATTGTGGTAGGTGAAAAAAATATCTCTGAATTTGGGGGTTTTCTCCATAACCTCACTAAACCAAAGAAAGTATCACTCATTTCAGGAATTCATGTAAAAAAAATTCTTAAAGAAAAAATTGAAAAATCACTAAAATCAAAAAAAATTCAATTCGTATGGCATTTATCAAAAGATAATCAAATTTCTAGTCTAAATAAAATTGAAAAAGATGTCAAAAAAGATCATTCCGATATAGTTGCTGGAATTGGAGGAGGTCGCTCTGTAGATGCTGCAAAAATGGTTTCTTTTAATTTAGACATCCCATTTGTCAGCGTACCAACTGCAGCATCACATGATGGAATGGCAAGTCCATTTGTTTCAGTAAAAACAGACAAACCACATTCAATTGTTGCCAGCGCACCTTTGGGAGTTTTTGTAGATATTGATATTATAAAAAAAGCACCTACCAGATTGCTTTCAAGTGGATGCGGTGATTTGATTGCAAACATAATTGCAGTAAAGGATTGGCAATTAGGTCATGAAAAAACTGGTGAATATTACGGTAGATATTCAGCAGATTTAGCATTAATGAGTGCAAATATTGTGATAGAAAATTCAAGGAAATATGCCAAAAACGGATTAGATGCAAGAGTGATTGTAGAAGCTCTGATTAGTGCAGGAGTTGCATCATGTATTGCAGGTAGTAGTAGACCATGTTCTGGTGCAGAGCACCTTTTTTCTCATGCATTAGATAAGATTGCACCAGGAAAAGGATTACATGGTGAAAAGTGTGGATTGGGTTCAATCATGATTTCAAAACTTCAAGGACAGGATTGGAGAAAAATTGCAAAGGCTCTCAAAGATCTTGGCGCCCCTATAACTGCAAGACAAATCGGTTTGAAAGAAGAACAAATCATTGATGCATTAATAATTGCACAAGAATTAAGACCTGAAAGATACACAATTCTCAAAGAGATTGAAATGACAGAAAGAAAAGCAATGAATCTTGCAAAGAGTACTAAAGTAATTTAAGCTGTTTTTTGTTCAGGTGTTTTTTCTATTTTTTCAGGAGTTTTTTCTACTTTCTTTTCCTGAGTTTGTTTATTTATATGGGTTTCAATGAAGTTCACTTTTTCCAGAGTTGGAACAAACTTGAAAATATCTAATTGAATGAAATGTTTCATAATTTGTAATCCATCAGCACGTAAAATTTCTTCAGGAATTGTGATGTTCACTTCTTTGTCCTTCAAAATAAATGAAATTTTTGTATCCTCAACAGGTAATCTATTTTTGAGAATTCCATCAATTTTGTCATTTGGAGAATCAAGAGACTTTATTACATTTACATCAAATAAGATAGTTTTTCCTGCATATCTGTGGTTGTAGTCGATTTGTACTCTACCAGATCCAATAAAACGGATAATTCCTCTTTTATTATCAACTTCTATTGTATCACCAACGGAAACTTTCTCTGCATCTTCACCTAGTTTTCTAAGTGGAATCATTCTAACTTTTCCAGAATCTCTTTCACCGAAACCTTTGTCCGGTGTAACTTCAACTGTTAGTTTGTCACCAGCTGATGTTTTTGCAAGTGCTTCATCTAATCCTTTTAGAACAGGATAACTAACTTCTCCAATTGAAACCAATTTTGGTTGATATTTTACATTTTCTTCATAGATAGAATGTTTTTTTGCATCTTCTTCAATAGTGGTATCAAATATTTCTTCAGTGTCTTTTACTTTTGCAGTATAGTCTACTAGAATTAATGATCCTTTATCGAAAGTCAATGTGATCGGTCTCGAATTTCCTTATATTAAGTTAACAGGATTTAGAGAGCTTTCAGTTTTTCTTCTGCAGTTTTTAGTCCTGCTTGAGCATCTACATCATATCCCATCATTGCTAATGTAGATGAAATTGCAGAGATGGTTCTCATTACATGATATGGACTAACTTCTCCCATACATCCAACTCTAAACACTTTACCTTTAAGATTACCAAATCCGCCTGCAACTAACACTTTGAATTTATTAGCTAGTGTATTTCTGAAAGTTTTGTCTTCAAGTCCTTCCAAGTAATTTAATGCAACAATTGAGATTGAACGGTCTTCTTCTTTTGCAAATGGAGTAAGACCCATTGCGCTTAATCCAGAGTATAATGCATCTGAACAAATTTTATGGCGATTAAAGACATTCTGTAATCCCTCTTCCAGCATTATCGATAATGCTTCTCTATATGCATAAAGTAATGGAAGTGCAGGTGTAAAAGGAGTATGTTTCTCTTCATCATAATATTTGAAATATCTAGCTAGATTGAAATACATTGTAGGTGGTGGATTTTCTATCATGTATTTTTTGGCTTTAGCACTAACAGATATTGGTGAAATGCCTGGTGGAGCTGCAATTGCTTTTTGTGCGCCAGTCATACATACATCAATATTCCATTTATCCACTGGTAATTGAGCACCACCAAGCAATGAAACAGAATCTACAACATAGAATGCGTCATTTCTAGATGTCAAATCAGACACTTTATCAAGATAATTTACCATTGTACCAGTAGAAGTTTCATTGTGAACAACGTAGAATGCTTTAACATCTTTATTATTGTCAAATGCTTCTTTTACTTGATCAAAAGTTGCATTTTCTCCAGGTGGAGTTTGTAGTTTAACAACATTAGCTCCTTGTCCTTCAATTAGTTGTGCTAATCTGTTACTAAATTCTCCATTTACAGGAATTATGATTTTATCACCTTTTTTAACTAAATTTACAACACCAGCTTCAACAGCACCAGTTCCAGATGCAGATAAAGCAACGATATCATTTTGTGTTTCAAATACTTGTTGAGTTTTTTCTACTACGTCAGTGTATAATTCAACAAAATCATCACTTCTGTGATTAATAATAGGTGCAAGCATTGCTCTCATTACTCTATTAGGTACATTTGTTGGACCTGGAAGCATTGAAAGATATTCCATATGTTATCTATCACAGTGTGTTATGGGGTTTATTTATAATTAGAGATTTTTTAAACGATCATTGGCGCTAGTGTTTATCAAAAAATTTTTTGTCCCTTCAGGAACAAGATGATCCCATTTTTGATCGCTAATTATCAAATTTCTAATATTGGTTCCAGATAATTCATTTCTTTTCAAAAATGGAATTGGAACTACTTTGACTGTTCTTTTAGAATACAGATGATTTGTTAATTCATCATTAGAAAAAACTATATCAAATTTAGGTACAATAGTATCTATTTTCTCAATCCATTTAACATGATTATCCAAATCAGGAATAAAATAAATTGAAATTCGCTTTTTCATAGAATCATTAATTGATGAAAGAATCATTTCTCTTCGTTCTTCTGCAGAAAATGGATTGTTTTTTTCTGTAGGTTTATTTGAGCTGCCCAAACCTATCCATAATCTATCTACTTTAGATAGTGCAAATCGTAATGCCTCAAGATGACCCAAGTGAAAAGGCTGGAATCGTCCTATTAACAATCCATTCATACAAAAATATAGAAAATTTCTTTGTAAAAAAAGTATCATAAAGAGTACTTGGTGAAAAAAACTATGAATTTTTTGAAAATTAATGGAGAGTTTGGTGAAGGAGGAGGTCAAATAATACGTTCAGCAATTACACTTGCATGTATTACAAAACAATCAATTCATTTAGAAAATATAAGAAAAAACAGAAAAGTTCCTGGATTAAGACCACAACATCTAACAGCTGTTAAAATTCTTCAGAAAATTTCAAATGCAAAAGTAATTGGAGCAGAAATAGGTTCTACAGAATTAAAGTTCATTCCAAGAGATCTTGATAATTTAGAATTAAGTGAAGATGTAGGTACTGCTGGAAGTATTACTTTAATTTTACAAGTATTGATTCCGGTAGTTGCAATATCCCAAAAAAAATTAAGTTTAACAATTAAGGGAGGCACAGATGTTCCTTGGAGTCCTTCTTTTGAGTATACACAGCATATTCTAAAAGAAGCATATTCAAGAATGGGCATAGAATTTTCTCTTCAATTAATTAAACGAGGCTATTATCCCAAAGGAGGTGGAGAAGTAAAATTACAAGTATATCCTTCTCGTTTGAAATCAATATTATTTTCAAAAAGAAAAACAAATAATGTAAAATTAATTTGTACGTTCTCAAAAATCCCGATTGAAATAATTAGAAATGAAATTAAACGAATCAAAAAAAAGTTATCAGACGAAAATTTTAATGTAGAAACAGAAACTAAAAATGAAGATGCAATAGATTCTGGTGCATCATTATTAATTTACAGTATTGATGAAAATTCCATTATTGGAGTAGATTCGTTATTTAATAAAAAAACACAAAGTTTTGATTTGGACTTTGATAAATTTATTAATAATTTACAAAGCGTGGATGAAAATTTAGCAGATATGCTTGTAGTTCCTGCAAGCCTAGGTCCTAGAAAAACTACATTTTTGATAAAAGACATTACAAAACATTTGGAGACAAATTTGTTTGTGACGTCAAAAATTACAGGTTGTAAATATGGGGTTGGGAAGTTAACTAATGGTTTTGAAGTAATTGTTGAGGGAATATCAAACTCCAGCATCAAGTAAAGATGCAAAAAATAAAATTGCCACTGATAACACTACAGTAATTTCTCCAAGAATAATAATTTTTTTTCTTAATTTTTGAATTTGAGATTCAGGCATTTGGTTTGACATTATTTTTTCTTCAATGTCTTTACGAATTACTCTAACATGTATTGCATATGTAATTATTAACGCAATAACAAGAATTATTTTAATAATAAGAAATGTTCCATAGCTTGTTGCAACAAGTAAATCAGGTTTACCAAGTAACATATGCGAACTGTATAATCCAGTAGCCATCAAAATAATTAATGAGGGAACAGCAATTTTGTTAAATCGTCTTCCTACACGAATCATAATTTGCATTCTTTCTTCAAGAGAACTAGTCATAGTTTTTAGAAGTGGAGAAAAAACAATTCCAATGAAAAGTGAACCACCTACCCATATTGCAGCTGAAACAAGATGTATCCATGTAAGAATTGCTTGTTCTAATGCAGTCATAGATAATGATATTTCTGATTAAATATTATGTATTTGGATCTTGATAACGTTTTTTAGTTATTTATGATCTGAGACAATGGAATGGCTCTTCAAAGCAAGACGACAGTTTATGCAGCAGTAATTGGAGTTTTAGGATTAATGGGAGGAATTGTCTATTATGCTAGTCTTGATAATGTAGATCTTGATCAAGTTGAGATTGAATTAACAAATGTGGAATTGATAGATGTTAGTTCAATAAATAATCAAGCAAAATTTGAAGTGACATTTCTAGTAAAAAATCCAAGTGATAAAACATTTACAGTTTCAGTAATAGAATACAATCTTTATGGGGATGAAACATTATTAGGTTCTGGAATTTATTCTACGGCAGATATTGCATTGCCTGGAAGGGCTTTGTTTAGTTCAGGTGCCGAAATTCCTTTGAAAAATACATTTGTTTTAAGTAAAGACGATGTCAATACAGAAATTTATGAAGCAATAATAGATAATAAAATCACTAGTTTTAGTGCTGAAGGAAGTATTACTACTCAATCTTCTTGGAGCGAAGCACAGAAAGAATTCAAAACTGGTTATTAAAAATGGGCCGAGTGAGATTCGAACTCACGATCACCGCCGTGTCGAGGCGGTATCCTAACCAGCTAGACTACCGGCCCAATGAAGTACAAAACTAAAGATTGACATTATTAACGTTTAACAAAAGAAGAATAAAGGAGAAATATATTGACAGATGATTTTACCGAAGATGAAAAACGAGGCTTCTATAAGGCAATTTATTCAAGACGAGATGTAAGATCTCATTTTACCTCCAAACCTATAGAAGATGAGATTTTATCAAAAATTCTTCATGCTGCACATCATGCTCCATCAGTTGGATTTTCACAACCATGGAATTTTATTTTAATTAAAGATGATCAAACAAAAAAGAAGATAAAAGAATCTTTTCAGGATGAAAAAAAACGTTCATCACAATTGATTGAAGAGCCAAAAAGATCAAAATATCTTTCATTCAAGTTAGAGGGAATTTCAGAATCTCCTGTAAATTTGTGTGTAACATATGATCCTACAAAATTTGGACCATTTGTGATTGGTAGATCAAGTATTCCTGAGGCAGGTCTTTACAGTGTGTGCTGTGCAATTCAGAATTTATGGTTATCAGCAAGAACTGAAGGAGTAGGTCTTGGTTGGGTAAGCATACTATCAAATGAAACTCTAAAAGAAGTTTTAGAGTTGCCCGAACATGTAATTCCTGTTGCATACTTGTGTTTAGGTTATGTTGATGATTTTGCAGAAAAACCAGATCTTGAAACTGCTGGATGGTTACCAAGACTAGAATTGAAAGATGTTGTATATTTTGAAAAGTGGAATGATAAAGAAAATAACAATTGGAAAAATATTCAAAAAATGATCAAGGACAATCTTGATTACGCTTAAATAATTAAGAGTATTTTTTTTGCTGGGCTTGTGGCGCAGAGTCAATTTGACGCGCAACATGGATAGCGCAGTAGCCTCCTAAGTTACAGGTCGAGGGATCGAAGCCCTCCAAGCCCGCTTAAAAATTAATGGAAACTTAAATACAGAAACAAATTTCTTGATACATGAAGGTTGTAGTTATTTCAGGCAGTCCAAGAAAGAATGCTAATACACAAATTGTTATGAAATATGTTTATGATTATGCAAAATCAAAAAATCAAGAAACGAAATTAATTAATTTATCAGAAGGTCAGATTGAATGTTACAGAGGACCAGATGAAGAATATAATGAAGCTACAAAGACCGCAGCAAATGACATAATGGATGCAGATGTATGGTTAATTGGATCACCAATCTATAATTCATTTTTTAGTTCGTCATTGAAAAATTTATTTGAATATATCAATTATAAAAAAACGGCCGGAAAAGTTGCAGGAATAACAATTTTAGCTTCTGGAAGTATTGGTTTTATAGACGTCCAGACGTTAATAACTCAGTTATTATCATATTTTAGAGTAATAACGAATCCAAAGGCGGTATTTTTAACTACAGATTCAGTTAAGGAAAATAACATGTTAGATACAGATGCACAGAATCGACTAAAAGAGATGGTGGATGAAACTTTAGCAATGGGATCTAAATTACGATAGGATTAGATCTTATAAAATAATCATGCCAAAAAATTATTTTATAATATGATTTTTAATTGCAAATTTTTCGACAACATTTCAATAGGTTTTGATAAAATTGGTGTACAAATATTTTGAATTATAAATAAAATATTCAAAAAATTTGAATAATTATCAAAATGAAAATGTGTTTTCTATTAGTGATTATTTTGATAACTGATTATTTTAGGATAGATGAATTTGAGGTTAGAGATTTTGAAAAATTATAATTTATTTCTCCAGAATTGTTCATTTATTTCTAAAAATTGATTCATAAAAGAAATTAATAATTAACATATGTAATGTAATATTTGTAAAATAGATTTGAGATTGAATAATGATTTGAATTAGAGATTTTTAATTGATTTGTCTTAAAAATAGAAGAATCAAATAATAACATCATCATATGTATATTGTTAAGTTTGAAAAAGGATCTTACTGAATTGTGTTCTTGTAAATGTCATTATGGAGGAGCTGTTAGTTGCCCGGGTTGTAAGGAAAATCACGGTATAGAGTGCTCTCATTGTAAAAATTAGATCTTGAAATTTTATTTTCTTTTAGATGCTAGCATTTTCAAATTAGCCAATTCGGTTTTTAATGATTCGATTTGAACAAGTGTTTGTAAATTAGAAATTTCTTGGTTTAATCTTTCAATTTCACCATCTTTTAGTTTTACAGATTCTTTTAGGTTGTTAAGCTCTGTAGATAATTCTGATTGAATTTGTTTAATTTCTGAAAGAGTAACTTGATTACCACTGGTTGTTGTTTGAATTGTTTGTGAGCTACTCAAGCTTTTTTTTTCAGTTTGAGCATGAGATGATGCATGTTTATGCATATAGTCAGTACTTTTTTGTGATATCCAACATGTAAATGTCAAAAACCATGTTATTGGAACTGCCATCAGAAATATGAAATCTAGTATTGGTGATAAATCCCAAAATGCCCAAAGTCCTGTAAGTACGGCTGCAAATATTCCTGTGGAAACAGTGGCCAGGTGGTTGCCCAAATATCCCATAATAATTTAAAAAATTCATTATTTATAACAGTAATGCTGAATACCACAAAATGGTATTATAATTAAAAAGAAAAAGGAGCCGAATTTATTCGTCTTCTTCAGAGGTTGTAGATACTTTGGGCATATCGGATTGTAAGATTTGGATTTTTTGCAATAGTTCAGTTCGTAGATCTCTTGCAACTCTTCTTACAGTTGGTCTTGGAACACCAAGTTCATCAACTACTTTGGTGTAGATATCTTGTTTGTCCGTTACCCCTTTGTCAAGATAAGAATTAATTGCTTCTTTAATTATCGTGCTTTGGTTTGTACGATTCAACAGATTCTAAACTTTAATTGTTCTATATAAGACTATAACTTTTCAAATTCTAAAAAATAACATATAAGAAATTCTGATTTTCTGTTTTGAAAAAATAATAATTTTTTCAAAGTCCACACCTAAAAAAATTATCAACGAAAAACGTACTGATTGATATGAATTTTCCAACATACTTAAAATATAAAATTAATTTTTTAAATCAGAATTCACAAAAGACTCTTATGATAAGACGATAAAAGAGTCCATATTGAGTAATGTAAATATTGAAACAAATTTTGGAAAGATTGCATTTAAACTTCTACCTGAATTAGCACCTGAGACAGTTAGAAATTTTGAAAAATTAGCTAAGGATGGATTTTACGATGGCACTCTATTTCATAGAGTCATTCCTGGATTTATGATACAAGGAGGAGATCCCAACACAAAAACGGATAACAAAGGATCATGGGGGATGGGAGGACCAGGATATAATATCAAGGCAGAATTTAATTCAAGATCGCATTTACGAGGCATAGTATCTATGGCTAGATCACAAGATCCAGATAGTGCGGGTTCTCAGTTTTTCATTGTTACCACTGATAGTGCATTCTTAGATAGGCAATATACTGTGTTTGGAGAAGTGACAGAAGGCATGGATGTTGCAGATAAAATCGTGAATCTTCAAAGAGACGGAAATGATTGTCCTTTGGAAAAAGCACAAATGGTTCATGTAACTGTGGAATAAATGAATAGTAAGATCTTTGGATTTTTAGTAATTTTATTAATAATTTCAATTATTCCTACAATTGACGCTCAAATTTCGTTTGGTGAAAAAGCCTCACAAAAATCTGTTGAAATAGTAATAAATTCAGTAGGAGATGTGCATGTGAAGCATGTTATAAGTAAAACCGATTTGCCAAAACAAGTTGAGTTAATTTACGGAACAGTTTCAAATTTATCAGTAACAAATGAAAAAGGAGAAGAAAAACAATTCTCTGTTATTGGCGATAATGCAGGAATATTGATTTTTCCATCTGATAATAATTCTATTGTAGAGTATGATCTTGATCATGCAATTTCTAAAAAAGATAATGTATGGACATGGAGTTTTAGATATCTTGAAACAACTTCTTTTATTTTACCTGAAGAAGCTGATTTGATATTTGCAAATGAAAGACCAATATATCTTGATGAAAAAAAAGGAATAACATGTCATGGATGTCAAATGATTTTGGAATACTCCATTAATGAACCAAAAATTTATCAAAACATAAAATGGGAAGATAAAGAATTTCTTGTAGAGATTAGAAGTCATTCGAATATAGACGGATTTGTTTTTGATCAACCAACAAAGAGCATTACATTTGATGTTTCTGAAAAGAATAGGTTTGTTACTACAATAATCCCATTAGAATTGTTATGGGGACCATATGCAGTATTTCTTGATGATGAAAAAATTTACTTTAATCAATATATCAACAATGGAACTCACGTATGGCTTAACATAAGACCTGAAACTACAGGAGAAGTGACAATTATTGGAACTACTGTGGTTCCTGAATTTCCAATAATAGCTCCATTGGCAATGGGATTCTTGATAATTGTTATTACTCCATTAATTAGAAAAGTTAATCTCCGCTAGAACCACATGAACAAAAACCATATTCATCGATCCTAACCTCACAAACAGGGCATTTTTCACCGTAATCTACTTCCCACGGTTCTTTTCCAAAAAGCTTGAAATGATCATCAATTTCTATAGGAATTTCCCTTTTCTTTTCCAATGATTTGTATAGGTATTGGATATATACATGAATATCGGATGAAAATCAAATGTGGCTGTCATTGCATAAAGTGTAATGGCACTGATCTTGAATCTAATAGAATAAGTGAAATTGAGAAGGATGGATATTTTGATATGCATCATACATGTAATCAATGCAATACACATTTTGATCACTTAGATGGCGAAACTTTTTCAATTTGTGAAAAATGTAATTATTCTAGTTAGCAACTAATGCTTCTTCAACAAAGTAATGAGTTCTATTTTCATAAGAATTTTTCATAATTTCTTTGTTTGAGGCCATCTTGGCCAAAGCTTTTGAGACATCCAAAGGACTAGCAGACCAACCATATTCTCTAAGTTGTTGAACAGTTTCAGTCACTGTTCTTGGGGAATCAAAAAATCGACTCGTTTCTAAAATTCTTAATTTTGATTTGATTTCATTAGAAGTAATGTATTGTGGTTCATCAAATTCTGGTTCACTTACCTCAGCATTATCCAAATATTCCAAACCGTATTGATTGTCTTGTTTGATTTCAGATGGTTTTGGAATGAGTTCTGTTTCATAAACAATTTTTGCCTGGTTTTCTGGTAAATGATTTGAAATACTGTCAATTATTTCACCTAAAGTTTGATTATCAACATAAAAATCTCTAGAATCGACTTCAATTTCGTTTTCGCCTATCTTTACTTTAATTCTAGCCAACAAAAAATTATTGTTTAATTTTGATTTATTCTGTTAGCTCTAAGGAGCTTAAAGAGTAGATCAAAACTTTTACACAATTTATTGGTATTTTTTCCCTTTTTAGTTAAAATGCAATTTTGTAATTACTAGTCATGAAGTCATCCAAAAAAGGCGGTTTATTTGTGCTCTTTGTATTAGGAATGAGTATTTTTGGATATTCACAATATGCTTCTGCATCACAAATAGGAGTAAGTGTTTCTCAGAGTGAATTATTACACCAAAATGATGAGACTTCAAACTATAACATAGAATTAGAATTTAAGAATCCATCATTATTAATCATGACTGCAGGTGAAACAGAATTCTTTGTTATTTCAAATGAAGAAATGATAGGAAAAGGTAAACTAGAGTCATTCACATTGTATCCATTAGATAGTAGTCATGTAAAAGGCACATTCCATACAGATTCAAATGATAATGCAGAATCTGAATCAGTAAAAATTACTGGCATTACAAAATATGATTTATGGATAACATCTATTGATGTCCCATTTGTTTATTATCCAACAGAAGAACAAGCAAGAGAATTTATACATCAAAATTAATTTCTTTGTTAATGCTTACTGTTTTTGGTTCAACAGCATTAGATACAATTAGAACTCCAAAAAAAACGTTGAAAAATGTTTTAGGGGGTGCAGCAACTTTTGCTGCGATATCAGCTAGTAATTTTGTAAAGACAGGATTGATTGCAGTAGTTGGTAAAGATTTTCCAAAACGACATCACGATATCTTATCCAAACGTCTGGATTTACAAGGATTTACTATTAAAGAAGGTAAAACATTTCGCTATGATGGAAGTTATGATAACACACTAAGTACTAGATCAACCTTAAAAACAGAATTAAATGTATTAGCTGACTTTAAACCAGCTGTACCTGAAGATTATAGAAAATCTCAATTTGTATATCTAGCAAATAATGATCCTGAACAAAATACATCACTAATCAAAGAATTTGATAAAGTAAAATTTTCAATGTGTGATACTATAGATTTTTGGATTTCGACCAAGCGAGATGCAGTCATTAAAATGATAAAAGCTGTTGATGCAGTAGTAATTAATGATGAAGAGGCTAAACTCCTTACCAAAGAATTCAACTTGATTAAATGTGCAAAAAAAATGATGAATTGGGGGGCAAAATACGTAATTATCAAAAAAGGTGAGCATGGATCCTTGATGTTTTATGATGATGTGATTTTTCCAACAGCAGGTTTTTCGTTAGAAGATGTAGTAGATCCTACAGGAGCAGGAGATTCATTTGCAGGGGCAATGATAGGATATCTTGCAAGTAAGAAATCAACTAGCATGTCTGAAATAAAAAAAGCAGTTGTGTATGGAAATGTGTTAGGATCTTTTGCAGTTGAAAAATATGGATTAGATGGACTACTAAAGATCAAAAATGAGGATATTTCAAAACGAGTTAAAATTTATGAAAAAATGATCCGCTTCTAAAAAGACTTAAGTTCAATAATTTCTCAAATTAGTTTATCCTTGACACAAGAAATGTCTGAAGACAGGTTAGATACAATATTCAAACTTCAAAAAGGGTTATCTGAAATGATGAATTTGGATAGATATCCAAAAGATTCCGAAGGAAGAGTTTCTGCATTATGTACTGCAATTATGCATGAAGCAGTAGAGCTGCAAAGAACTACAAATTGGAAATGGTGGAAAACACCAACACAATTTAACGAAGCTGAAGCTAGAGAAGAATTAATTGACATATGGCATTTTGTTGTTCAAGCATCACTTGAACTCAATCTTACACCAGACGACATTGTGGATGAATACAAAAAGAAAAATGAAATCAACAGAGAAAGGCAGAGGAATGGTTACTAGAAAAATCTGATTTTGGTTAGAATTGTTTCATAATCAGTTTCGTTAATTAAATTTACAAGTTTAACATTATTTTGAAAATATTTTATTTTAGATTCAGAAACTGTAAGATATGGATCAGGACTAGAAGAATTAATTATCTTAAAATTTTTATCAATTCCATTTTTATGTAATTGAAATAATGAATCCCCAGATTTATGACCCCAAACTTCTTTTCCACAAACTATGATGGTTTTAATTTTTTGATTACTATTTACATATTCAATGATTGAATCAATTCCTTTATTTTCAGATAACAGACGTCCTACTATAGCAATATCATCTAGTATTTCAGAATTGGAAAATTTTTTGAGTAAATCTATGCTAGAAAGGGTGCAAATCGCTATAGATGAGTTAGGATTTCCAGTGAAATATTCTTCAGGTATAGGTAAAATAGCCTTGCAGAGTTCTCCAATTATTTCGCCTATAGCATTCATAGTATTTCATGCAGTATTTTTGCAATGAATTCAATATTTTTTTGAGTCACACCCGGATGAATAGGTAAAGAAAGTACATGCGAGGCAGCCCAGTCTGTAACAGGAAGTTTAGTTTTTAGCTTGTAAAATGGAGTTTTGTGAACTGGTGTTGGATAATAAGATGCAGCGCCAATTCCTTTTTCATTGAGTTTTTTCAAAATTTTATCACGTTTTTCAATAGCAATTGTATAAAGATACCAATTTACATTTTCATTTTTTCTTTGCTTAGGAAGTACAAGTTTTAGATCAGAGATCAGTTTTGATAATAGTTCTGCATTTTTTTTTCTGGATTTTAAAAAGTTTGGAAGTTTTTTCATTTGAACAGTTGCAATTGCGGCATTAATTTCGGGTAATCGTAAGTTTAGTCCAAAGATTCTAGTATCATATCCATGAACCATTCCATGATTTCTAATCATCAATAGCTTGTCTCGAAGTTTTTTATTATTAGTGACAACAAATCCGCCTTCGCCTGAAGTCATTACCTTTGCAGGATACATGCTATAACAACCCATTTCAAAGAAAGTACCAGTATGTTTTCCCTTGTAAGTTGTTCCTAATGATTGTGCAGAATCTTCAATGATTGGAAGATTATGTTTTTTAGAAATTTCAGAAAGTCTTTCCACATGTGCTGCATTTCCATATAGGTGCACCGGGATAATAGCACGAGTTTTTTTGTTAATCTTTTTTTCTAGATCATCTGGATTAATTGTATAATTTTCTTTTAAAATATCAACAAAAATAGGTTTAGCTCCAGTTGAAATAACAGCATTTGCAGTAGCAACAAAGGTAAATGATGGAACTAAAACTTCGTCTCCTTTTTTAATGTCTAATGCGTGTAAAGCTGCCTGTAGTGCAGCTGTTCCTGAATTTACTGCAATAGCATATTTCGATTTAACAAAAGAAGCCGCAGTTCTTTCAAAGTCTTGAACATGTTTTCCACCCTGACTAGCAGAGGAGGTTAAAGCACCATTTTTTAGAATATTAGTAACAGCAGATATCTCTTCTTTGCCTACGATTGGGATGTTAATTGCAATCTTCAACAGTAATGCTGTTTATAACTAGTCTATAAATCTCATCGATGAAACATGAATTTTTATATTTCAAAATTTGGCAAACGGCATTATGAAACCACGTCATCTTGAGAAAACAGATTCAGGTTACAAAGTCTATCTGTATGTTTTCTATATTTGTGGATTCATAATGTTGTCATCTCTTGTTTTTGGCGTATATGTTACTATGATAGAATGGATGGAAAATGGAACCTATGTGATGGGAGAGGCTATTCACAATACTACAATCCCATTTGAAAATTTTGCAAGAGTATCTACATGGATATTTTTTTCTACAATTATTGGATGGTATTGTGTTTCAAGAATAGGTTGGAGGAGAACTGCAGGAAATAAAATTGTTGGAATAAAGATGGCGTTGCTTCAGTTAATGTTACTGGGATTTTCAATTATTACACTTTATGAGGTAATATACAATTTTACAGTATTAAATGCACAAATGACAGCAGGAATTATCGATGGAATGGTTCCAGATATAGATAGACTATCAGTTGCATATCCAGATCCTGACAGACCGTGGAATTTGGTTTTTGCAACTAAGGTATTTCTTGCAGCGTTTATCATCAGCGCCCATGCATTTTATCTTAGTATAAAGCCTAGAAAAAGCCTGGATATATCTGAAGCAGAGTAGGCAATTCAGCATTATTCAAAAAAACTATTTCTAGTATGCGTGAATACTTTCGACATGGGATTATTTGGGTCTAGTAGTAATCAATTAAAATGTAAAAAGTGTGGAACAGTTCTTTCTGATTCTGAAAGATTAAAGAAACATAACGAAAAGGCACACAATAAGAAAAAAGAAAAATGTAGAATATGTGGAACTGAATTTGATACTCAAGAGGAATTAAGAAAACACAAAAAGAATTGCAAATAAAATTTTGAAAATTATTCTGATAAACCAGATTCGTATTGTGGTGGTTTTTTTAATGCTTTTTCAATAGCGTCCAAGTTTTTCATTTCATTTTTAGAATTCATTGTAAGAGTTTGGATCATTTCTGAGCCTAATTGAACAGATTGTTCAGGTAATGTATCTAGGAATTTTTGAAGTGCTTTCTTGTAATTTTCTATCAAATTTAATCCATCTTCAAGAGTCATAAAGAGAATAGACATTGTCTCATATTCAAAGTTTCTAAATTCATCTAGAATTTTTGAATAACTTTATACGTTTAGATCATAAAAGTTGTTTTGATTTGGATATTACAGAAAAAATAGATCTGATTGAACGACCACCAACCGAAGAGGTAGTAACTCATGATGAGTTAATTGAATTATTCAAATCAAATTCATCACCAAAACATTACATTGGACTTGAAATATCTGGTTTTTTACACCTTGGTAGTTTAATCAGCACAGGTTTGAAAATTAATGACTTTGTTAAAGCAGGTGTTAAATGCACAGTATTTCTTGCAGATTGGCACACGTTGATTAATGATAAGTTAGGTGGAGATTGGGAAACAATATCAAAAGTTTCAAAATATTATCAAGATGCATTCAAGTTAGTTTGTCCAGAAGCAAAGATTGTTTTAGGTTCAAAATTGTATGAAGAAAAAGCTGAATACTGGTCTGAACTTGTGAAATTTACAAAACATATGTCAATTGCAAGAACTATGAGAACTCTAACAATTATGGGACGTTCAGAAGATGATAAAAAAATTGACTTGGCCAAATTACTATACCCTGCAATGCAAGCAGTAGATATTCACTCATTGGATGTAGACATTGCTCATGCCGGAATGGATCAAAGAAAAATCCACATGTTAGTTCGAGAGATTTTTCCTAAAATGAAATGGAAAGTTCCTGTCGCAATACATCATAAGCTATTGCCTGGACTGTCAAAACCTGTAGATACAAGTGATTCTCAAATATTAGGCAAAATGAGCAAATCTGATCCAAATTCAGGTATCTTTATTCATAATACGGATGATGAAATTATGAAAAAGATTAGCAAGGCATGGTGTGAAGAAGCAAATATTGAAAATAACCCATTGCTAGAGATTGCAAGAACTGTAATCTTTCATGATTTTGATGAAATAAAAGTAGAGAGGCCTGAAAAATTCGGTGGAAATGTATCATATACTAATTATGAACAACTAGAAACAGATTTTGCTCAAAAGAAACTTCATCCAGGAGATTTGAAACAAACAGTTGGAAATTATTTGGTTAAAGTGATTTCTCCTATTAGAGAAAAGCTAAATCTAAGCGAAGAAGTTAATGATGCTATACGAAAAAGTTTCTAAACTTTAAGATCAGGATTTGTTTGTTCTTCTAAATTGTATTTTGATTTGTATCCTCTTGGATTTATCATCAAATCTTTGTAAGTGTATGTAGATGAATTTCCAATAATTACAGTGCTAATCATTCCTAATTTGTCAGAATGATTAGGCAAGTTTTCCAAATCAGTCATAACAATTGTTTCTGATTCTCTAAATGCGCCTTTAATTATTGCAACAGGGGTTGTGGGTTTTCTATATTTTAGAAGAATTTTCCTTGTATCTTGTAATTGATGAATTCTTTTCTTACTTGCTGGATTATAAATGACAATTACGAAATCACCTTGTGCTGCTGCTTCAACTCTTTTCTCAATAATTTCCCATGGAACTAGTAAGTCACTCATACTAACTACTGCAAAATCAGTCATTAATGGTGAGCCAATAATTGATGCACACGAATTAAGTGCAGATACGCCTGGAATAATTTCTACTTGCAGACCATCTTTTGGATTCCAATTTGATTCTGCAAGTGTTTCATAAATTAATCCAGCCATTCCATAAATTCCAGGATCACCACTTGATACTAGTGAAACAATTTTTCCAGATTTCGCAAGGTCAATACACTGATGAGCTCTTTCAACTTCTTGTGTCATTGCATAACGATAAACGGTTTTTCCTTCAATTAGATCTTGAACTAAATTTACATATGTTTCATAACCAACGATTGTATCACTTTCTTCAATTACTTCTTTGGCTCTAAATGTCATGTGATCATGATGTCCAGGACCAACACCAACAATGTAGAGTTTACCAGGCAATTTCAAAATAATTTTTTTGCCAAGTAATTTATCCCTTTAGTGATAATTCTATTGGAATGGATCTATGAATGGGCAATTAACTATATGATCGCTGTTTAGCGGTCTTGCAATACTAACAGAAAGTAAACCATCAGCACGAAATGAATCAATGTCGGCTTTTGTCTCCAAAATTTTAGCTGATTCTGGATCATTCCATTCAACCAGATAAATTCGCCACATCGGACTGTAATTTTTATCATCAAGTGCAGCGCCTGCAATTCCTGCTTGATATCCTAATGGACCAGATCCTTTGATTCCATTTTTAAATTGGAAAAGATCAACTGCGCCAGAATGTGCAATAAGATTTGCAGAAGTTGGTGATGAAACTACACCCATTGTCTCTGCAGGTCCTAAAGGAGTAGCATCAGTAACAATATAGTAAATTGTTCTTCCATCAGGTCCCCAACCTCTATGTGCAACAAAAGTCACAGTCATTTCTTCTTTATTGATTTCAATTATTTGTCCTCCACCATACTGCATATCATCAAAAATTTCTTTGTCAGAACGTACCTTCATAGTTCCATCTGGCCAAGTAATTTGAGGAGTGTTAAGGACAATTCCTGTTTCATCAAACTCTATACGTCCGTTTTCTTGAGCAGTGATAATGTCGGTTGCAGATTCAAATATTGTTTCTTTTTGTCCTTTTTTCCATGTAACTTCAATTACAGAATTTAATGCACTGTATTGAGATTCTTGTGAAGGTGTACTAGAAAAAACTTCATTTTGAAATCCGTATATTCCGTCACCTTTTACGCCATTTTTAAAAATGAATATTTTTTGTAGGGTATTTTCTGGTATGTTTGAAATAGCTGAAGCAACTTCAACATTCCATCCTTGTTTTCCTGAAATAGTTTTTGCAAAATCTTCATCACTTCCATCAGTTATAATGTATAGAACTTGATTCCCATTATAGATTCCTTTATGCATTGGAATTGTAGCTGGAACATTAGCCCTTGAAAGAAATAATGATGGATCTTCTTTTTCTAATTCAATTTTTTGCATTATCACTTCAGTAGGCTGTCCCCGTATCCAACCATCTACACTTACTGTTGAAGTGAATTCTTTTGAATTTGGAGAATGTAATGCAAGTGCAGCGCCTGTAAATTCAAAAGAACCTGATTTTTCCTTTAAATCAATTAAAGATAATCCATAAACTGTTTTTCCGTCAACTGTCCATGTTGGTTGGCCTTTTGCGTCCTGTGAAGTGATTTCATGTAAAACAACTATCTGAACGGGATCACTTGAGGTGAATGTCATAGAACCATCATATAAGGTGCCTTCATTTGGAGAAAGAATTAGTGCTAACTGATGATTTTCATGTCCTTGTCCGGGATCTTGAGAAGATGTTATAGTTTGAGTAAAGTGAACTTTTTTCGTGGAACCTGCGTTTGCAAATTGATCAGATATAGTAGATATAGAAATTATACCAATCGTAAAAATTCCAATTACTAGAAAAACAATTAGTTTATTCAACAAGTATGATTGTGTTTATGCCCTTAAATGATTTGTCTTAATTGATTTTATCAAGTTCAAATGCATCATGTAATGCACGTACTGCAGTATTTGTATCAGAATTTTTTACCACGAATGCCAGATTGAGTTCTGATGATCCTTGGGTTATCATTGATATGTTGATTTTATTTTTCTCTATTGCGCCGAATACTCTTGAAGCAACTCCTACTGTTCCTCTCATTCCTGAACCAATTAATGCAATAATTGCGACATTAGTAGTAATTTCTAATTTTTTGATGATTTTTCCTAGTAATTCCATCTCTAATGCACTTACTGCTTTATCAAGATCAGTGTTCTTGACTACAATAGTAATGCTGGATTCTGAGGGATTTTGAGATATCATCATCACATTGATTCCCGATTTTGCCAAAGTTTCAAATATTTTAGCTGCAGTTCCGGGCGTTCCAACCATACTGCCTCCTCGGATATCTATTAACCCATTATTTTGGACATTGCTTACGCATTTTACAGTATTTTTTGAAGACTCTGATGGGGATACGGTTACTAATGTTCCCTCATTTTTTGTATTAAAGGAATTTCTGATCTTCATTGGAATTTTCTTTGAAAGTAGTGGCTCAAATGTTCTTGGGTGGATCTGTTTTGCACCAAACATTGCCATTTCTATTGCTTCAATGTACGATACCTCTTTGAGTAATTTTGCATTCTTTACAATTTTTGGATCAGCAGTCATTAATCCATCTACATCACTCATCAACCAGATCTCGTCTGCTTTTATGCAAGAACCAATAGTTGTTGCAGAATAATCAGAACCCCCCCTACCAAATGTAGTTACGTGCCCATGTTGATCTGCACCAGCAAATCCTCCAACTACAGGAATTGTTTTCTTTGAAAACAGATCATCTATTGTTTTTGAAACTCTAAGTCTAGTTGTATCCATTAATGGTTTTGATTCACCAAAATTAGAATCAGTAATTATTCCAACTTCTTTTCCAGTAAGAGGAATTGATTTTTTGCCTGAATCATTTATTGCTGATGAAACTAATTTAATTGATAGTCTTTCACCAAATGAAATTAGATAGTCCATTGATCGGGATGTAACCTCACCAAGTAAAACCATTCCATCAATTAATGAAAGAAGTTCTGTAAAATCTTCATCTAATTTTCTTAATAATTTTTTTTGCAGATCAGGTTTTTTGATTGTTTGTTTTGCTAGTTGTTTATGTCTATTAGTAATCTTTGATGCAAGCTGTTCAGCTTTTGATTTATTTTCTTTTTTTATGGATTCGGAGATCTCTATTAGATCATCTGTTGTCCCACTTGTTGCAGAACAAACAACCACAATTTGATGCTTCTTTGATAATGAGTTAATGTGTTTGGCAATAGCTTGGATATCTTTGGAAGCAGAAATTGATGTTCCACCATATTTTATTACAAGTCTCAATTCAAAGTACTTGAATTAGTTAATCTTTAAATGCTTTAACTTTCTACGCGTGGTGCCAAATAGAAGTGAATTCTGCCAATATTTGCTACTTTGAATTCAATTCTAAGTGGTTTTGCGCTTGAAAACTCACATGTAATAAAGCCTACAGTCGTACCTACTGCCTTGACTACAGGATTAAGATATTCAAGGCTGTAAGTTCCAATGCTGTCCTCTTTTGAAGAAATTTCTTCAATCTCTTCGTCTTCTTTTTCCAGTTCAATTACTACCTCTCCAGAATCACCTTTGCCTGAAAAGTCACCTTTTGAATCAGTAGTATGAATTGTCAAATAGTCTGAGACTACTTGTACATCTCCTAGAATTTTATCAAACTTTGAAGAAGATAATATAATTTTAGAATCATATGGAATTTTTGGTAAAGGAGTATCTGTTGCAGAACTTTCAATTAATCGCATTTTGTATTTTTTATTTTTTCCAACTGTAACAAGTAACATGTTTTGTTCAGATATACTAATTTCTATACTATCTTTTTTGTCTGCTCTTTTGATAAGTTTTGAGAACTCATCTATTCTTACTCCAAATTTAATATCACTATCACATTCGTATTTTTCAAATGCAGAATTTGGCCAGGATATATCAATTAGTGCAACGTGTGATGGATCCATACCTCTAAAAGTTATTCCTTCTGCTGTTGCAACAAATGTAGCTTCTTCAACAAGTGTAGATATTGCAGAAATAATTGCCTTTAGATCATCTGAACCACTTGTTTTTGCCCCAAAAGTCAAATCAATTTTCTTGTCTTAAAGTTCCAGTTAAACGTTATGCGTAATCACGCCAAGTGTATTTACATTTCTGACAACGGTAAAATCTAGTTGTGGGTTCGTCTGCACTTCTGGTTTGAAACATCCACCAAACTGCCTCATCATGACCGCATTTTTCACATTCTAATTTGATCGTTGGATTAGTGTCTTCGCCTTCATTTCCTTCAAAAGCTAAAAGTGAAAAATCTGGTTCGTCCTCATCAATAATTTTTTTTGTTTCTTTGGCTTTTTGTCCTTCTATATAACCACATTTAGAGCATTCAAGGCCTAAAGTACCCTTTTTTAATTTGACCTCACATTTGGGGCAAAATTTCAATCTAATTTACCTTAATCTTAGAATTAAATAATTGTTTGAGCTCTTCTGCCATTTTTATTGCGGAATCTGTTGCTTTTTTAATTTCTCCTAGCGGTTTTGTACTGGAATTAATTCTCATCCAGCATTCATTGGTGAGTGGATGTTTGACTATAACTCCTGCAAAGTCAATATTTGATCCTTTTAGGAGTTCGTGTTGAATAATGTATAAAATTCCTATGTCAGTTTCAGTGATTGAAAGGCTGATTTCTTTGGGTTCAGAACTGATCACTTGTGCGTTCATGTATTCAGAAAAAGCACTTATTGCGGATATAAATCATTATGAGCGGTAAGAATGGGAGAAAGTAGGATTTCAGATATAAAACTAGTAAATTCTAAGGATGAGTACTCATCTGATGAAAATGTAGTGATTAATGTCCAATTTTCAGTTGAAGGAGACCTCAGAAATGCCTTCAATGAAGCAAATTGGACCAAAGCCTACAACAATAATGATGTTTCATTCAAGATGAAATATGGGGTAAAATTGACATCAGGCGGATTCAGAAAGAAGGAATTGGGGCGGACTATTGATACTTACAGAAAGGCATCTATATTTTGGACAAGGAATCCTAAACTTGTCAATCCAATGAAAGATAGAAGAATTTGGGTTCAAGTAGCTAAAAATTTTGAGCCATTTATCAGACTAACTGAAGAAGAAGTGAGACAAGAGCTTTTTGACTTTGATGAAAAATTTGTTTTCAAAGCATCAGATTTGGGAAAAGGAAAACACAAGATTAGTGCTGAAGCATTTGCATCATGGCAAAAACATGACTATACAGAAACAGGCAGTATTAAGAACGGCTCCGGCGAAATTGAAATAATCATCAATTAGGGATATAAGGAACTTTTTTGGGTAATTAATATGGCAAAATACGATGGTCTGTTAGGACAACCAGTTCTTGAAGTTGAAGAACCAGATAAAGAAGATGGAATTACCTTTATCTTAAAAGACAACAGGTTTTTGTTTATCAAGGCAGTTGATGGAAAAATTGAGACCGTATCAATTCCAGAATAGGTGAATATGAATGGAAAAATTTGATGCAATCAAAATGTTAGAACTTGTAAAAGTTGAAGATCCTGATTCAGATGGAGATCTTACTTTGATTTTCCAAGAAAATAAAACTTTGAAAATTAAAGTTGTAGATGGAAAATTAGTTTCTGAATTTGTTTAAACTAGTTTCTCACATGTTTTTCATAAAAACCAATAGCTAGTTCTTGTACTTCAGATTGAATAGATCCAGGTCTTTCATCACGTATTTTTTTAATTGCATCGTTTGCTGTGAAATTTTTATATTTTACAAAATAACATGCAAGGATTGTACCTGCTCTCCCCATTCCAGCAGCACAATGAACCATTACAGATTGGTTGTTTTTAATTTGCTCATGAATAAAATCTACTGCTAGATCTATTTTGTCCATATCAGGAGCAGTAAGATCGGGAGTTGGAACATGTAGATAACCAATATCTTGTATCCAATTATCAGGTAAAGCATTCTCAGTCATAGTAACAATTGATTTTACTCCTTGATCTAAAAGCCAATTAAATTCATCAAAACTAGTGGGAATTCCTGAACCAGCTAATTTTTCTTCAATTAACCAAGAAAAGTTTGTAGGTTTTTTTGTAATTCTGCCATGAACTTTTCTCCAAAGATTACCAGGTTTACTCATATTATGCAATGTAATTTGCTGTATTTTTAGCATTGCGAAATTAAGAGAAAAGTCATGATGCTAATGCTCTAACAGGTGAACCTGTTGCATCTTTAAGTTTTAATGGAAGAATTGTAAAGTTGAATTCTATAGAAGAAATCTTATTCAAATTTGTTAAATTTTCTACAATCAAAATATTGTTTTTTGAGAGAATATGGTGAACAGGAAAAGATGAATCATTTCCTAGATCTATACTTGGAGAATCTATGCCAACTAAATTGATCTTCTTTGATATAAGATAATTTGCAGCTGATTTGTTTAGTCCAGGATTTTCAGTGAAATAATTCTCTTTTTGTAGATTTTTTTGCCATTGAGTAAAAAAGAAGACTGACGAATGATTTGGGATTATGCCATTGTTTTTTTCAAATATCATGATATCTTGTTTTGTTATTTGGGAATTTTTGAGTTTTTTGAGTTTAATTAGAATAGCTTTACCAATTAACCTATCAAGTGGAATTTGATGGATTTTGATACCGTTTTTAACAAAATGATATGGTGCATCAATATGAGTTCCAGTGTGAGAACTTAGGAATAACAATTCAAGATTATATCCATCATCTTTGATGTCAGACCATAAAATGAATTGAGGTTTTGGGGAACCAGGAAAACTTGGAATGGATTTTGATATTGTAAGTGTAAGATCTATAGGTTTCATATCGATATTATCTGTTGGTAATTAATCAGTTTTTTAACTATGAAAAGTTAAATAGTGTTTGATGAAAATCAACCTGTGCCTACTGCATATGTTCTATTAAATTCTGATTTAGGATCAGATGAATCAATAATTGCCGAAGTCAAACAAATTCTTGCAGATGAGGATGTAAAATATGAGGTTCAAGGAGTCTATGGTGTATATGATATTGTCTTGAAATTAACTTCGGATGACTCTGAAAAATTACGTACAATTATCACCAACAAAGTCAGAAAAATTAGTAAAGTTCAATCAACATTGACCATGATGGTAATTGAAGAACAAGAAAATCTATAATTTCTTTATCGCATCAATTGTCTGAAGCATTTCAGATTCAGTATTAAAAAAGTGAGGGGATGCTCGGATAATTTTTTGGTTCATAATTTCCCTTACTGCTAAAACAATATTTTGTTTCTCAAGTTTGTCTACTATTTCTTGCGAGTCCTGTCCTTTGAGATTAAAAGACACAATACTAGTTCTATGATTTGGATCATCAGGTCCATGCAAAATGATATTTGGAATTTTTGATAATTCTTCTCTGAATAGGTTTGAAAGATATAGATTTTTTTCACGAATATTTTTCATTCCAAAATTCAGCAAATATCTTACAGATGATTCTAAACCAACTATCCCAACATAATTTCTAAAACCTGTTTGAAATTTGTCTGGCAGTTCTTTGAAAGCAAGGTTAGTTTCATCGTAAATTATTGCTGATTCACCTCCAATAGTCATAGGTTTTAGCAATTCACTTGACTTTCTACTACAATAAAATAGTCCAGTTCCCATTGGACCACAAAGCCATTTTGAACCATTAAAGGACATGAAATTACATCTAATTTTAGATACATCAATTTCACCAATACATCCTATAGTTTGTGCACTGTCAAGAAAAAATGGAATTTTATTATCAAGAATTTTTCCGATTTTTTCAACAGGTAATATTGAGCCAGTGTTATATAGTGCATGACTAAGTATTACTAGTTTTGTATTATCATCAATGAAATATTCTAAATCGTGTAATTTGAAAAAACCATCTTTATCTATAGGCAGATTTTTTATTGAGATTTTGTCTTTGAGTTGTAACCATGGATAATAGTTTGCATGATGTTCATGCCCCATACCACGAAGGATGATGTTGGATTTATCATCAAAAGAGATACCATTTGCAACAAAATTTATTCCATCAGTTGTACTTTGAGTAAGAACTACTTCGTCAGGTTGACATGATATGATTTTTGCAATTATCTTTCTAACATTCTGGAGTTTTTCAGCAACAAATGGTTCTGAATCCTTAGAGTCAGGACCTATAGAGTTGTATGATATTAGAAATTCTTTCATATCATCTATGCTTTGAGAAGGCATCAAAGATACTGATGCATTATTTAGATAGATTTTGTTTGAATCTGGAAAATCATCTGAAATATCTTTTGATGTTAAATTCATTATTATATCTGTAAAATGCTATGATGGTGTTGGATAAAAGTTCTGAGCTGATTTTAGATAATAGTTTTGAACATATTAAAAACGAATTTGAGTCAAATATTCCAAGTTTAGTTTTATGTTCTGAACCATTTCACAAGGCAGAATTTCTTTATAGATTAATGAATTCGATTGAAATCTTAACAATCTACGTAGATTTGGATTTACTTTATACTGGATATGTTGAATCTGGCATGATAAAGAAAAAAAATAATGTAATAATTTTTCATCCAGAAAAGGAAAACTGGGAAAAGAAGTTAGTTGAAATTATTTCCAAAGTTTCAAAAGAGAAGTTTTTAGTTGTAATTGATTCGTTTAATGGAGTATACAATATGTTTGATGATCTTGAATCTGCGAGATTTGTCAATTCATGTATTATGTTACTATCATCTCTTGCCAATCAAACAAATTCATCAGTAATAGTCACTGGAATGGCAAGAAGGAAAGAAAATTTAGGATGGGTTATATCACCAGGAGGAAAACAGATCATAAAATCAAAAAAAACAGGTGTTTATTTTATTAAAAAAAATCCAAATTACATGATTTTTACTATGGAAGGCTCTAATTCAAAAGCATTCAAAATTGAAAAGATTTGATCGCATTACGATCAGATTTCAAACGCCGTTATAAAATATGAAACGCCGTTATAAGACGAAATTTTTAGGTAAATTATATTAAGAACAAATCAAGATTTTATTTTGTTATGCCAGTAGGAATTATTCCAGACATCAGCGAACAAATGTGTATCGGATGTGCACTATGTGTAGAAATCTGTACAACATTAGGCCCAGATGTCCTTAGAGTAAAACCAGTTGAAGGCTGGAAGAGAGGTAAAGCATTTGTTTTCTACCCAGAAAGATGTATTTCTGATGGTGCATGCATCGGTGTATGCCCAACAAAAGCAATCTTTTGGATGAGACCAATGGACTTTACTGTTGGACAACCAGTTCCACTCTACAAGAATTCAGTCTTCGTCAAAGGTTGGACCGAATTAATCGATTAGATTAATTCAACAATTTTTAATTTCTTTTTATTATTTTAGATTTTAACAGCACCAGAATTTTCTTGTCGAGTATTTGGTTTTTTCTTTAACCAAATCATTGCTCCAATAAACAAAATCCCAGGAACTAAAATGATTACTAACATTAATTCATAATAAGTTGTTAATCTTTGAGCAGGTTTTGTATGATAGGTTTCATGAGTAGTTTTTTCTGGATTATCATATACAGCAGTTGTAAAATCAACTGATCTTTGTTCTTTACTTTCTATGTTTCCAAATACAGTTACACTTTCCTCTGCAAAGATCGATGGTGTATGAATCCCTTCGATTCTTATAATGATTGAACCAGAATCACTAAAGACAAAATTTCTATAGTCACCACCAATTTGACTTAGTCCTTCATCTCGAAAAATTTCTTTTCCATTTTGGAATATAACAAAATTGTATTTCATTTCTGCAAGATTAGAATTTGTTTGAGGATCATAGAATTGATATACAAATTGTACTTTTTCATGAGTTTTGATCACAGGTGGATCCCATGAAAGGTTAACTTCTATACCTAAATCTGGAGTATATTGAAGTAATGGAAATTCAATTTTTGCACCAGTTGCATCATGAGGGTAATTTGGAATTGCTTTTTCAATAATTAAAACACCTTCCATCCAAGGATGGATAGTACAATAATATGAAAATGTACCAGATTCTTCAAATTTGTAAGACCATGATTCTCCTGGCATGAATCTACCACTATCAAAGATTCCATTAGGAGTTCCAAAGTTATCGCTCATCCATCCAAACCTTCCAGATCCTTCTCCACTGGTAACTGTGTGACCTTCCTTGTCATCGTTATACCAAGTAATGGTATCACCAACTGTAGCATACAGTTGTGGAGGATCATACCATACTTCTGCCGGAGTATTTAATTCAGGATTGTATGCTCCTAATGGAATATCAATTACGTATTCATCTGCAAAAACAGTAGAAGTTGAGACTAAAATACCTAAAATTATTGAGAAAATTAGAAACTTCACATTTTAGAATCATTAATTCATTAATTAAATATTGATGTTTTTTTCATAGATGAGAAGTAATATCAATTCAAAGAACATTCACATGTATAATGCACAAGAATCTTAGAAGCCTTGATATTCTTATAAAAACAATAGAATAAAAATGCCAATCTCATTTAATCTTGGAAAAAAACTCATCATATTGGTACTGATTGTGTCAGTAGTTGCTCTTTCAATCACAGGATTTCTTAGTTTCAATTACGCTGATCAAATTCTAAAACAGAGAGCAGGAGATCAATTACTTGGGGAATCAACAGTACGTGGAGATACGCTTAGATTACTTTTTGAATCAAGAATAGAACAAAATAATATTCTTGCAAGTGATCCAATGATTCAATTTTTGATTTCTGAAATGAATCAATCTTCTGAAAATGAGTTTCAAGGATTAAAAGAAAATAATCGTAGAGACTTCTTAATTCAAATTCAAGCATTTCAAGAATTAATTGGATTTTCAATTGGATTTGAGGACGTAAAGATAATTGGTGCCAATGGAAAAATTTTCTTTTCTCTTGTGGGAAATGCTGATACAGACTTTAGTGAAAATCCATTTTTTAAAAGAGGTATGAAAGAATCTTTTATTGAATTTGAGCCAGCTGAATCTGGTAAAAAAATGATTGTAGTTTCACCAGTTTTTGCTGATGATAGTAAAAAAAATGATGAACCAATAGGAGTGATAATTTCAAGAATGAGAACAGCCTCGATAGATAATATTTTGATAAATAAAAGTGGATTAGGAGAAACAGGAGAAGTATACATAGTAAATAATCAGTATTTGATGTTATCTGAATCTAGATTTTTTGAAAATGCAGTTTTTCAACAAAAAGTGGATACATTAGGAGTTCAAAAATGTTTCAACGAAGATGAAGAATATATCGGATTCTACACAGATTATAGAGGAGTTCCAATCTTTGGGTCATCTTATTGTGCAGATGATTTAGGGATTGTTTTACTAGTTGAAATTGATGAGGCAGAAGTAGAAAAGCCAATAATAATTCTACAGGAAAGAATTCTCGAAACAGGAATTGTGATTACTTTAGTCATGGGAATTGTTGCTTTTGGAATATCAAAATCTCTTTCAAGACCATTAATTAAATTAAAAAATGCTGCAAATAAAATTTCAAGTGGAAACTTTGATGTAAGAACCAATATAAAAACAGGTGATGAAATTGGGGAATTATCTAATGCATTTGATTCCATGGCACAAAAACTACAAGAATCATTAATTGAAATTAAACAGAAAGAAGAGGTTATCAAACAGCTTGAGGGCGATATGCTGTTGAAATTTTCTCAACATGAACAAAATGATTGTGTTGGTGTAATTGATATGTCTGATTCTACTAGAATATCATCTAAATTATCTGATCAGGATATTACCAAGTTATATGAAATCTTTCTAAATTTCATGGCAAAAATTATTCAAAAATACAATGGTCAAGTAGTAAAAAATATTGGAGATGCATTGATGTTTAGATTTTCAAATGTCGATATAAAAGATGACAAAGTATTGAAAAACATTTTAGAATGTTGTTTATTCATGATTGAATCGCATGGTGAATTACAAAAACAACTTACAGCTGAAAACTTGCCTAAATTAGATTACAAAATTAGTGTAACATATGGTTCTGTAAAGGTAGCTGAAAGCACTACTTCTAATATTAGTGATATTTTTGGCCCTACGGTTAATCGTTGTTTCAAAATTAATTCTCTTTGTTCAAGAAACAGCTTCGTAATTGGTGAAAATTTCTATAAAATGGTAAAAAAGCTTACAGAATATGATTTTGTCGAGTTATGTGTCATTGAACTAAAACAGAAATATGATTACAATGTTTTCGAAGTTAGAAGAAAAGGATTAGATAGTTTTGGAAAAAATAATCTCTAATTAAATTTACAGTGATTTAGATGCATTAGTTAATTATTTTTTTGAAAAACTAAATTTAGATGTCCAACTTTTTTGTTTTTTAGTTGGTTTTTTTGAGATATTATTTAACATATCATAAGTAATTGTAAATCCATGTCCTACCATTGTATCTTCTTTACCATAATTTTCTTTATTAGGCACATACTCATCAGATAAATCTCGGATTTTTTTGGTTTTTAGATCAAATAAACGAATTTTTTTACCATTTTCAAGTTGGATAATAGCATCACCACTTAATCCTTGAATTGAAAAATTCTCAAAAAATCGTATTGAACCACCATTTTTTAATTCAATTAAAGAATCATAGGTGAATTTTCCTCCATAAAATAATATTTCACGTGCAGATATCATCACATCATCTTCCACATTAAGAACAATTACAGAATCTGCATCAATTGATACAGTATTTACAAGATTTTCAGCAATGATTTTTCCTTTAGGAGCTGAAAGATGTGTTCTGTGTTCTTGAATTTGAAATACTCCAACTTTTCCTTCAGGATCCTCTACTCTAAATTTCCTACCAAAAACATTTCCAACTACTATATTTCCATTATCGACAATAATTGTAGCACCATTATCAATTCTATATTTATTTTCTATAGGATCCAGAAATTTGAAATCTCCAGAAGTAAGATGGATGTTTGTTTTAAACTCCTGTGTCCATGATGGACTTGTAATACTACCTTGCATAATGATAGGACCATCATAAGTAAGACTTCCAGCCATGAAATTTCCTTTGATTGATAAAGCGCCATTTGCTTTTCGTTCAAGTTCAATTTCTCCAAGAGTTTTTGAACCAAATAATTTTCTACCAGTCATATTTGATCTGTTCAAAGCAGATGCCCATTCTTCGGCAGTTTTCATTTCTTTAGATAGTTCTTGACCTAAGATCTGATTTTTTCTTCTAATATCAGCTTCTGAATCACCAGAATATACCCTTGAATTTTTTATTTTTTCAATGTCCGTATCAGGATACTTTTTACCAATTTTGAGATCTTCGTATGCCTGTTTAATTTTGATAAATTGATCGTTTTCTCCCCCACGATCTGAATGAAATTGAAGAGCTAATCGTCTAAATGCATCACGAATTTCCTTTTCTGTTGATCCTTCAACAATCCCTAAAATATCATAATTATTTTCCACCATGTTTTACACCATCAAAATTAATTTTTCATATTCCTTATACTTGTAGGTTGTTACGTATAGAATATCAATGATATGAAAAAATGGAAAAAGTTAGGAAGGAACTATTTTACTACTAATACAGGAATCTTTGTTTTATGCATTACATAGTTTGAGGTACTTCCAAGGAATGCTTCCTTTGCACCACCCATACCTCGTGCACCAATTACTATCATGTCAAATTTTCCATTTTGTGCAAATTTGACAATTTCAGATCCGGTATGACCGCCGCCTGTTTTGTATTTGAATGTAGCACCAGCCTTTTGAGCTCTATTCATTGCAGGGCCAATTGCTTTGACAGCTTTTTTCTGTGCGTCATCTTTCATTTTTTGTGTATATTTTATTCCTGCTGTTAATGGTAAATGAAAAACATAGAATCCAGTTATTTCAGCGTTACCACCTTTAGCAATGTCAATAGCTCTATCTAATCCTCTAATTGAGTTTGCAGAACCATCAAGAGGTACTAGAATTTTATTGAATTTAGCCATGTTTAAAATTCAGAACTCTTCAATATAAAAAGAGCCATTATTCCCAGTATTGAAATTCTAAAATATAATCAAAAATGGAAATTATACTTTAGTTTTTATACAAAAAATTTCTCAAAAAAAAGAATGTCAATAACTAAGATAACAAGAGATCTTGCATCAATATGAAATGGCATTTTGATGATTTTATTTATGGCTCAATTGATGGGGCAGTAACGACTTTTGCGATAGTTGCAGGAGTAGTTGGTGCATCGTTGTCCCCAGGAGTTATTATAATTCTAGGATTTGCAAATTTGTTTGCAGATGGATTTTCAATGGCTACTTCAAATTATCAAGCATCAAAGGCACGAAATGAATTTGTTCAAATGAAGAGAAGACAAGAAGAATGGGAGATCGATAATTTGGAGGAACAAGAAAGAGATGAAATTAGAGAGATTTACAAGGAAAAGGGATTCAAGGATGAATTGCTGGAAGATGTTGTTCGAATAATTACATCTAGAAGAAAAGTTTGGATAGATACAATGATGAAAGAAGAACTGGGATTAATTGATGATGAAAAGAATCCACTTGAAAGTTCTGTAAGTACTTTTGTTGGTTTTAATTTAATTGGATTAATTCCATTACTCCCATTCATGATTTTTTTAATGATTGGTATTGAATCAAACTCGGATGCATTTATTTATTCTACTATATCTGTTCTTTTAGCATTTTTTCTAGTAGGTATGTTCAAAGGAAAAATTGTTCGGCATTCTATGCTTCGTTCAGGAATTATCACATTAATCATTGGTGGACTTGCAGCAGGTGTTGCATACATAATAGGATATGGATTAAATTTTCTGATTTCTTAGTATTTGGGATCATGTCTGAATTAAAACGTCACATGGGGCTTTTTCATCTTACCATGTATGGTGTTGGTTTGATTTTAGGTGCTGGCATCTATGTCCTAATTGGAGAAGCTACAGGTATTGCAGGAGATGCTGTATGGATTTCGTTTGCTTTAGGTTCAATTGTTGCGTTGTTTGCAGGATTTAGTTATGCAGAATTATCATCAGTATTTCCAAAAGCTGCTGCAGAATATATTTTTATTAAAAATGCTTTCAAAAATAATTTTTTTGCATTTCTTATAGGATGGCTAACAGTAATTACATCTATTATTACTGCTGCAACAGTTGCGTTAGGATTTGGTGGATATTTTGCCGAATTTGTAGATATTCCAATAATTATTTCTGCTATAGGATTATTAGTTATTCTATCAATTGTGAATTTTATAGGAATTAGAGAATCATCATGGACAAATACTATCTTTACAATAATAGAAGCTTCGGGATTAATATTAATAATTATAATTGGTTTTACATTCAGTAATCCAGAACCAGTAAATTACCTTGAAAGTCCATCAGGATTTACGGGTGTTGCTATTGTATTTGTTTTGATATTTTTTGCATTTATTGGATTTGAAGATATGGCAAACATTGCTGAAGAGGTAAGAAAGCCTAAAAAAACAATTCCTAAAGCAATAATTTTATCAGTTTTAATTTCGGGCACAATATACATTCTAGTTTCTTTAGCCGTAGTGCGTGTAGTGAATTGGGAGGAACTTGCAACTTCATCTGCTCCAATATCGTTGGTTGCTGAAAGAGGATTAGGTTCAGAAGCACATATCTTACTTTCATCAATTGCTCTTTTTGCCATAACCAATACTGTTTTGATTACACTTGTTGCAGGATCTAGAATGTTTTATGGCATGGCAAGAGAAAAAGTATTTCCTTCTATATTAGGAAAAATTCATTTTAAAACAAAAACTCCTTGGATAGCAGTTGTAATGATTTTGATTATTTCAACGCTTTTCACATTAATTGGAGATATTGTAATTGTTGCAAACATCACAGTTTTTGCAATAGTCATAACTTTTGCTGCAGTGAATTTAGCAGTGATTGTTTTACGTTATACAGAACCTAATGTTGAACGAAAATTCAAAGTTCCCATAAATATTGGTAAATTTCCCATTTTACCATTATTTGGATTAGGAATTTCAATTTACATGGGATTTCAATTTGAGATCGAAGTTGTGCTTGTGGGATTAACAATTATTGGAATAGGTGCAGTTTTCTATAGAATTTCTAAAAATTCCACGACTAATTCTCCTAACATATCTCAAAACTGATTTTCAAAATTAGTTTTAATAATTCAAGCCAATTTTAATGACCATGGTTACAGAATTTGATGCGATTCCAACATTGGTTGGAATTCTGGTTTTAGTGATTCCTTCAATGTTACTTGGAAAAATTTGTAAACATTTTGGAATTTCTGAAATAATCGGTTTTGTAATTGGTGGAATAATTTTAAGTCCATTTGCATTAGGTGGATTGATACAATTCTCTGATAGACCAATTGTAGAGTTAAATGAATTAATGTTATCATTTTGGCAAATTGCAGGAATTTTAATTTTATTTTCAGCTGGTCTTCATTTTCCTTTTTCTAGTTTAAAACAAGCAGGAATTCAATCTTTGATAGTCGGTACAGCAGGAGTCATAGTTCCTTTAATTCTAGGATATGGAATTTCTGTTTTACTTGGAATTGATTGGATAGTCGCAATGGTCATTGGTGCAACATTGAGTGCTACAAGTATCGCAGCAGCTGTAACAATTTTGGATGAGTTAGGAAAAGAAAAAACTCAAGAAGGGAATATTTTGGTTAATGCCGCAGTATTTGATGATGTCTTAGGATTGGCAATTCTATCATCCATTATTTCAATTGTAATTGCACACTCATTACCATCTGTCGAGTTGGTATTGTTTGAGATATCAGAATCATTGATTTTGTGGGTTGTTCTTCTCTTAGGTTCTGTATTTTTACTTCCCAAGATAGTTCATGCTGTAGCAACTATGAGACCTAACTCGCTTGAATCTCGTGGTACTAAACAAGCAACCGCATTAGGTTCAGCATTTGGTGTAGCTGCAATTGCTGCAAGTATAGGACTTAATCCAATAGTTGGAGCTTTTGCTGCAGGAATGGGGCTTGCAGATTCAAAGCTATCTAATCAAGTTAAAGAATTTATTGGCAGATTGCAAATTATTTTTGCACCTTTTTTCTTTGCAATAATTGGCACACACGTAGACATTTCAAATATTTTGAATGTGGATCTAGTCTTATTTGTAATAATTTTGATAATTGCTGTTCTTGGAAAAATTCTGGGTTCTGGCATTCCAGCAGTAATTCTACTCAAAAATAAGAACAAAGGTCTACGAATAGGATACGGAATGATTGTAAGAGGCGAGATTGCATTTATTACTGCAGGATTAGGATTGTCTTATGGAATTATCTCAGAAAGTATTTTCTCCACATTGATTTTTGTAATACTAGGCACGATTATTATTGGACCAATATTACTAAGACGTTCTTTTGAAAAAAATGATGAGATATCAAATTCTAGTTAATTCTTTTTGGATTTTACAAGAGACAAAATAGCAATTACAATAGCAATTAGACCTATTCCAATACCAATATATCCAACATTCATTTGTTGTTTTGATTCTTCAAGAGAACTAACGGATTCTTTCAAATCATTAATATCTCCAATTAATGTAGTGTGTCCATCAATTATTTGAGTTAATGTGAGATCGGATGGTTCAGGAAACTCAATGTAAGCACGTTCTTCAACTTTGGGCGGATGCATTGACAAACTGATTGGAGTATCTTCAATTGTTCCTAAAATATTCGCTTGGTAGAATCCTGAAATAGTTGGATTGATAAATGCATGATATTTTCCAGGAATGTTATGATCAGGAGATAAAGGAAGTGTTATACTTTCATCTTTGTAGATTAATTTTATTTTAATTGACTTTTTTAAATCTGTAATCCCATTTTTGAAAACTTGATCTTTAAGTTCTAATCCAGGTTCTAGTGGGCTAACATAGAATTCAATTGCATTAGTTTCTCCGGAAACTACTGGTTCATTCATCCAACCTATTTCTACTCTATATTCACCTACAGAATCAACTGTATGTCCATATGTAATTCCAGTTATGCTTGGAGTAATTAATAAAAATAATAACAAGAGTTTTGTTTTCAACACTAAAAAATATTAATCTGATTTTAAAAACCTTCTATTAATCTCCGCAGATAAATTCTAAGATTCAGGATAGTCATCTATAGGATTTGATTTTTTGAAATTTTTCATCTCTTCATCAAAGAAGAATTTTTCAGTTAATGCAGGCTTTAAATCATCTAACCAAATTGCGTGTTCATCATATTTTGCAAAAAAGGGAATTTGTACCCAGTCAGGATTTCTCCCTTGTAAAAATCTCAAAACAATCACTTTTTGATCATGTAAATCGGCAGTTCCAATAACATGTACTTTGCCTGGAGTTGCAGACATGCTAGGTCCACGAACAGTCCTTGCTAATCCACTGACTGAAGAATATGCTTTTTTGAAAATTTGATATGCCTCTACTAATGGAACTCCAAAGTAGTGTTGAGCACCAGTGTCCCTTACTACAAACATGTAATATGGAATACATCCCAATTGAACCTGTTTGGTCCACATTTTTGCCCACATTTCAGCATCATCATTGATGTGTGCTAAAAGAGGAGATTGTGTTCTAATAATTGCTCCAGTTGATCTTATTTGTTTAATTGCATTTTTTACTGCATCAGTTGATAATTCATTCAGATGGTTAAAGTGACCCATTATTGCAAGATGAATTTCACTATCAACAATTTTTCGAAATACATCCAACATTTCTTGAGAATCAGAATCAGTCAAAAATTTGTATGGCCAATATGATAATGCCTTTGTTCCAATCCTGATTGTTTTGAGATTTGGAAGTTTTGCATCTAATAAAACATCAACATATTTTGAGAAAATTTTTGCCTTCATAATCATAGGATCGCCACCAGTAAACAAAACATCGCTAATTTCTGGATGTTCTCTAACATATTGTACTAGTTGTTCTCCTTCTTGCATTGCAAATTTCATTTCGTCCATTCCTACAAATTGTGGCCATCTAAAACAAAAGCTGCAATATGCATGACATGTTTGGCTTTGGCTTGGAAAGAAAAGACAAGTTTCTTTGTATTTGTGTTGCATCCCATACAATTTAGTGCCATCTTTTAATGTTGGTACATTTAGTTCCATTTGTCCTGCAGGGTGCGGATTTAATTGCAAACGAATTTCATTTGCAATAGATGCAATTTCTTTTTTATCTAAATTATTTTTTAAAGCAGTTGCCATTTTTTCATAATGTTCCGGTTTTAACATTCCTTTTTGAGGAAAAGTTAGAACAAACATAGGATCATTAGGGATATTATTCCAATCAATTAGTTGTTCAACAACATAGTTGTTTGCTTTAAAAGGTAAAACATTTCCAACAACTTCCATCTCAAATTGAGCTTCTTCTCCAAGAGTCTGAATTTGAGGTAGGGTTCGAAAATTTGACAATGTGTATGATTTTAAAGATGGTGTATCATCCCAAATTGTTTCTTGGTAGGTCACCTAGTTAGTAGTGTAATTGCCATTGTTAAAGGTTACAGGTTTTTTTATGCGTAAAAAATTTAAAATTTTATAATAGTTTAATAAAAAATTCTAACAGTGATAATAATTCATGTTAAACCTATGTATTCTAGAAACAAATACAAACAGTGATCTAAATGGCTGAAGATGAAATTATTGATGCAGTTTCAAGTCAGGTAGGTCAGTTTGAGAGTATTTCTCAATTACTCAATTCATCTGAATCGCTTCAAGCGGCATTTATTGTATTAATTGTAGGCATAATCGGAATTGCAATAATCTACCGTACATTTTCAAAATGGGTTAAAAAACAGCGACTGAATTATGTGCGACCACATCTTTCAAGATTTCTAAGAGTTGCTGTTTTACCTTTTTTTGCCATTATTCTAATTACATCAGTAAATTTGTACATCCAGTCATTTGCTCTATTTGAAAACGATATATCGTTATATCAAGATGGAAATTTGACTCCCAGTGAAACATTTGCAAAGATCCTAAACACAATAAATATTCTTGTCATAGGATATTCTATTGCACATTTAATTCCAGTAGCTCTTGGTAAAAAAGAAAAATCTACTTTAGAAAAGGAAGACTTTGAAGCTTGGAAGGAATTACATGGATTCCCAGATGATGAGGGGGATCTTTTTCATAAATTCTACAAATGGGTTCCTCCAAGAAATACACCAGATGAAATGATAGAAGAGGAATTTACAAGAAATCTGAAAACAAAAGAAGGTATGAAACTTCTTGAGGAATTTAGAACAACAAAAGGATTACCAATTGGAAGTTATGAACAGTTAATTAAAGATCCATTTGAAGAATGGAAAAAATCTGAAAGAGGAAAATATCTGAAATATTACAATGATTGTGTTACTGGAAATAATGAATCAGGAAAAAAGCTAAAGCCTGGACAAGTTCTTGAAGAGATTTTTCCCATAGATACATGGAGAGAAGAAAAAAGATTTGACGGGTTTGATCCAATAGTTCCTGGAACAAAACCACCAGGATATGCAAAACGAAAAAGGAAAGATCTTCCGAAATCTATTTCGCAGATTTTACCTATTGGAATATTTGTTGCGGTAGTTCTTGGTGTAATTAGTTGGTGGGGAATAGATTTGATCATACTAGCAACAGCAACAGGAGGATTAGCAATTGGTATAGGATTAGCATTACAAGAAACCATGCAAAATTATTTTGCATATATTTTGATTAGAAAAGATAAGATTTTTGCTGAAGGTGAGCGTGTACAGCTGGATACTGGGTATAACGGATATGTTCACAAAATTACACCAAGAGTTACATTCATTCGTGATGCATTGAATGAATCCTATGCAATAATTCCCACCAGACAGCTAGTTAATTCTCAAATTATTAATTATTCAAAGGAAATCAAAATGGTTCCTGCAATTGTTGAAGTTGGAGTTTCTTATCTCAACAACCCTAAACAAGTTGCTGCAATTTTAGTAAAGATCGGTAAACGTGCAATGAAAGAAGTAATAGATGAAAAAGGAAAACATCTAGTTAGACAGCAAAGATGCCCATACTTGGATAACAACAAACCAAGTTGTGGATGTGATAAAGATATCCATATAGACATAAATCAACCCATAGTAAGATTCAACAAATTTAATGATTCATCACTGGATTTTTCATTATGGGTCTATGTTAGAGATTATGGTGCACAATTCAAAACTAAAACAGATATCAGAATAATTATGTATGAAGAATTCAAAAAATATGATATTAGAATTCCATGGCCAATTAGAACAGTGTATCAGGGTGATGAAAAACGTGAGGATGAGGAAATTAAACAACTTGATGAGGCAAGAAACAAGATCGTAGATGAATTCGGTGTTGGGGATATTGGTCATGGTAGTGGAGAGGATTGATCTTCTCAAAACTTAAGAATCCCATCAGATTTCATTTTCTTGTTGAGTAACATATCAATAATTTCAGGAAAATCATCAGAAAATTTAGCAAGAAAACTATCAAAAAAAATAAAGGCAAATCTTGTAAGATCAGAGATCAGAGTTTTTGCCGATGGGGAAAGTAAGATTACCCTAAATGGTAAGTTATCTAAAAAGAAATCTGTTGTAGTACAATCAATCTATCCGCCTGTAGATACTAATTTGATTCAAGCATTATCTTTGATTTCAAAAGCTAGAGAAGTTTCATCCCAAGTAATTGCCGTGATTCCATACATGGGATATGCAAGACAGGATAGAGAATTTTTGCCGGGGGAAATTGTTACAATGAAAGTTATTGGTAAGTTATTCAAGGGTGCTGGCGCATCAGAAGTTATTGCTGTTGATATTCACAGTTTAATTGGATTCAAGTACTTTACAATAAAAACAAAAAATCTAACTGCTATTCCAGATTTGGTACAATATTTTAAGAAATTGAGCCTAAAAAATCCTTTAATTGTATCACCTGATCAGGGTGGGAAAAAAAGAGCACAGGAATTTGCACAGGAATTTGGTTCAGAATACATTGCTTTAGAGAAAAAAAGAGATAGAAAAACAGGCAAGGTTAAGATTCAAACTAAAAATGTTAATGTTTTAGGAAGAGATCTAATTTTAGTTGATGATATGATTAGCACTGGAGGTAGTATAGTTAAGGCTACGCAATTTCTTAAAAAACAAAAATGCAACAGAGTTTATGTTGCCTGTACACATGCTCTATTAATGAATGATGCAAGAAATAAAATTATGAAAGCAGGAGTAACAAAAATCGTTAGTGCAAATACAATTCCAGGTAAAACATCAATAGTGGATGTTTCAAATACAATTGCAAAGGCAATAATATAATGCCAGAAAATTTTTTTATTCTATCTAAAGATCATCTTGAACTTGCAACTGATGAAATAATTGCATTATCTAAAATGTATGATAGGTTTTCTAAGATCAAAATTATTTCAAATTTGATAATTATACAATCAAAAACTAATTGGGAAAAAATTACTAAACGTGCATCATTTGTAAAAATTTCTGGTCAAATTTTAAGAAAGATGTCTGGCTTATTTTTAGATGAGGAAAATTTAGGTGTATTAAAAAATGCTAAAACCTTTGTTTGTAGAATAATAAATTTATCATTAAATCAATTCAATATCTCTGAATTAGAGAGATCGATGGGAGATATGATTTCAAAATTTTCTAATGCAAAAGTGAAATTAGAAGATCCCGACATTACTGTATATCTGATTTTTACTGATAAAGAAAATTTTTTTGGATTCTCAAAGAGAATCAAAGAAGAGAATAAACCAAAAAAGGTCACTAAATATCCTCATGAATTAGATTGGAAATTGACTAGAGCTATGATTAACTTAGCAGGAATGAAGGAGGGAGAAACTGTATGTGATCCATTTTGCGGTACAGGCACAACTCTCTTAGAGGCTGAATCCATGGGAATTAATGCAATTGGGTTAGATTTTGATGAAAAAATGTGTGCAATTTCAAAAGAAAATCTCAAGGTAAATGGGTATAAATCGAGAATTTTGAACACAGATTTTCAAGAATTAGTAGAAATATCTGATGAGTTTGATGGAATTGTTACTGATTTACCATATGGAAGATCTTCAAAAACATCAGAAAACCCAGAGGTAATCTTAAAGAAGTTTTTCTCAATTCTTCCTAAACGCAAAAAAGTTGCAGTTATGTACAAAAAAGAATTAGATAATAAATTGAAATTAAAGGGATTAAAAAAATATGAAATCTATAGGCATAAAAGCTTGACTAGGACAATTTTGATAAAATGAAACTTGTATTCTTAGGAACATCAGCCGCACAACCTACAGAGAATAGAGGTTTATCTTGTATCTGTCTAGAAAGAGACGGTGAAATTTTAATGTTTGATGCAGGAGAAGCTGCACAAATTTCCTATATGAAATCTGGTTTGGGATGGAATAAAAAAATGAAGGTGTTTGTTACACATCTACATGGAGATCATTGTGTTGGAATTCTAGGATTATTACAAACAATGTCAATGCAAAATAGAACAGAAATTTTAGAAATTTTTGGACCAAATGGAATTGAAGAATTTATAGCTGCAAACATCAAGGTGTTAAATTTCGGATTGTCTTTTCCTGTATTAATTACAATTATCAAAGAAGGTAAAGTTTTTGAAGATAAAAAATTTTCAATTTATACATGCAAAGCAAATCATTCAATAACAGCATTTTCATATTTATTTGAAGAAAAAGATAAGCCGGGAAGATTCAACATTGATGAAGCAAAAAAATTAGGAATTCCTGAAGGTGATTTATGGCATAAATTACAAAATGGACATGAAATAGAAATCAATGGAAAAACAATAAAACCAGAACAGGTATTGGGAGAAAAACGTCCTGGTAAAAAAATTGGTATTTCAGGTGATACAATGCCTACTAAAGAATTAGAACTATTTTTTGAAAATTGTGATTATTTAGTTTTTGATTCTACGTTTTTAGATGAAGAGAAACAAAGAGCACAAGATACATGTCATTCTACTGCAAAACAAGCTGCTACTATAGCAAAAAATGCAAAAGTAAAAAATTTAATCTTAACACATTTTTCAGCAAGATACAAAGATGAAAATGGACATTTAGAAGAAGCAAAAAAAATCCATAGTTCAGTAATAACTGCGCGAGATCTTTTAGAAATAGAAATAAGATAAAATGTTTGAATTAATCAAAGATCAAATTAAGAATATCAAAAAAGTTGTATTTGTAACAGGTGCGGGAATTTCTCAAGAAAGTGGAATTCCTACATTCAGAGGAAAAGATGGATTATGGAAAAATCACGACTCTATGAAACTAGCAACAATCGATGCATTTTATGATAATCCAAAATTAGTTTGGGAGTGGTATAATGAAAGAAGGAAGAACATTTTTGCAGCACAACCAAATCTTGGTCATAAAGCAATTGCGGAACTAGAAAAATATGTCAAAGTTGTTGTTTTGACTCAAAATATTGATGGGTTGCATCAAAAAGCAGGGAGTTCAGAAGTTTTAGAATTGCATGGAAGTATCATTAAGATCAAATGTTCGGTTTGTAATTTTAATGAAGAGATAACATCAGAAATTTCAGAAATTCTACCTTTGTGTAAATGTGGGAATATTCTAAGACCTGATGTAGTATGGTTTGGAGAATCTTTACCACAAGATGTTTGGCAAAAAGCTATGATTTATGCCAGTCAATGTGATTTAATGGTAATAGTTGGAACATCACTTGTGGTATCACCTGCAAATACATTACCAATCTATGCAAAACAAAATAATGCATTATTAATAGAAATTAATCCAGATAATACTGAAATATCACCAGAAATGACTTTGGTTATAAGAAATACAGGTACAATTTCTTTACCTGAATTTGTATCATTGTTTAAAAATAAATAGATTATTTTTGTGAAAATACACCATTAATGTTTGAATCAGAAGAATCGCCGGGATTAAACACTGATGATGAAACTAATCCATAGTCTTGATGATCAATAATCATATCTACAAAATAAGGAATTCCAGAAGCATCATTTAGAGTAGTTTCAAACATTGAAGTAAAATAAGTACCAGAAAAAATTTCTTTTTCGGCAGTTCTAATTATAACATTAACGCTGTTTGTTTTTCCACTTGAATCAGAATAATGAAGAAGAATATTATCATCAGATTGCTGTTTTGTTGATAAAGAAAGTGTTTCATATGTTATTGGAGAATTTGTTTGTACTGTGGTAGGATTAATTGGGGGTGATGAAACGGATGAGCCAATCGATTTTGAATTTTGTGAAGTTGAGTTAGTTGAAAAAATCTTCTTAACAGATTCAATTGGATTAAAATTAGAGATTTCTTCCTTCAAGATTTTTTGGGAGGACTCTTTTACATCAGATATTTCATTGGAAATTTTCTCCCCTGTTTGAGTAATTTCATTAGAGATAGTATTGCCTGTTTTATCTATAATTTTATCAACAGACCCATCAATTCTTTGTTCTACTGAAGCTGATGCTTTCGAACCAAAATTAGACACGTCATTTTTTAAAGAATCAATTACACTAGCAGAAGTGGTAGGAAATAAGACACCAATCTCATTAGAAAATATCATGCCTCCCAATATCAAAATGCCTGCAATTATGCCTAATTTTATGAACATTTTATAATTATTCTAAAAAAATGATTTTAGATTCAAACTAAAAAAAATAGTCAATATTGAGTTAATTTTCTTAACCAAGTTTGATTAATTCCCAAAAACAATCCAATCAATTATTTCATCAATATTAGACGAAGCAATGATTACTTTGATCGGTCCCAATGGAGATTCACCTTCTTCTTCACAAATTGCTATTTGTTCAACAAAGGCTGCCTGCTTGTTGAGATAAAACCACGTTGTATTATTATCTAAATTTCTTTCTAAATATCTGCGATAGGTGTTTTGAGATTTTTTTGAATGAATTACTTCATAAATTTTTTCAAATGATCGTAATTCTTTTGATTGTGCAGAAATTGTGAAAGAGTCAGAATTAATTGTTGAATATGGAAAAATATTTGAAATTGCTTTTTTTACTTTTTCAGAATTTTCAGATGAATTCAATGGAGTAATCATTTGAATTTTGCAGTTAATATCAGGAGTTTTCATTCTATCCAACTTTGTATAATTTCATAAGCAATGTGGATTAATTCATCTTTTGTCAAACCAATATTAGAAATTGCGTAATCTGACAAAGCAATTGAATTGCTTATGCCTACTCCTAATTCACGATTATCTCTTTCATCAAAGTGTTCTTTTGTTTGTGGATCATCGGATCTTCCTCTTTTTTGTAGAAAGTCAAATCTTGTATCAGTTGAAGCATGAATTGCTAATAGTTTAACAGTACCAAATTTTTTTAGGACTTGAATTTCATCATTTGATCTTACTCCATCTATTAGTATCACATTTGATGTGGATGATTCTATTTGTGGTTTTACTAATTCTGCTACTGCACCAGGACCGTTCTGTTCTCTTAATTCAAGCATTAATTTGCCAAGATTTGCTCTAGTTAATTCTAAATTTCTTTTTTTTGCTTCTTCTCTTACAGCATTCCCCATATTGATGATATCATATCCTTTTGATTTCAAACCTTCAGCAATAGTAGATTTTCCTGCACCAGGCATGCCTGTTAGGCATACAATTAGTTTTGCCAATACATGTCAGAAAAAAGACTCGTCTATGAAGTTACCGGAAATTATTATAAAGATATATCAAAGAATGTTGTGATGCGAACTTTTGTAGCAATAGAAATTTCAAATAATAAAGTAATTGATTCTATAAAAAATATTCAAAATAAAATCAAGATCGATGCAAAACCTATTGATGTGAAAAATTTGCATTTTACATTACAATTTTTAGGTGAAATTTCAGACGAAACATCTAAGAAAATTATTCATGCTCTTAATACAATAGAGTTTTCAAATTTTAATATTAATTTGATAGGAATTGGTGCATTCCCGAAACCTAAATTTCCAAGAGTGGTTTGGATAGGTACGGATGAAAATGGAGGCAATATGTTAACTCAGTTAGCAAAAAAAGTAGAGAAAGTCTTAGAACCATTAGGATTTTCTCCTGACAAACCATTCAAACCACACATTACAGTATTTAGGATTAAAAAGAAGATAGGAGATATAACAAAAGAATTGGATAGTCAAAAAATGATAGACTTTGGCATTCAAGAAATAACTAGTTTCAAATTGAAAAAAAGTGAACTTACATTTAGTGGACCAATTTATTCGGATTTGGAGGAGATTAAAGCTAAAAAATGAATCAAGTAATTAACAAAGTTACCAAAGATGTAATCCCATCTAAAGTGATTGAGCAATCAAAAAAGAAAATTGCTGATTTAGCATTCAAGTTAGTAGAAAGAGAAATTGGAAAATTTCCAGAAGTCATAGGATTGGAATTTGGAGGATCATATGCAAAAGGTACTTGGTTATCAAAAGATGCAGATATTGATATTTTTGTCAGATTCAAAAAATCTACTTCTGAAGAAAAGTTTGAAAAAATTTCAAAAAAGATTGGTTTTGCTTCATTAAAAGAATATTCTCCATATGTCAGATACTCAGAACATCCATATGTTGAAGCTAAAATTAACAATACTAAAATCAATGTTGTACCATTTTATGATGTAAAAATCGGTGAATGGAAAAGTTCTGCAGATAGATCTACTTTTCATACAAAATTTATGCAAAAATCATTGACATTAAAAATGAAGAATGAGGTAAGAGTTCTAAAAACATTTCTAAAATCAAATAATATTTACGGTGCAGAAATTGCAAAACAAGGTTTAAGCGGATATGTATCAGAAGTTTTGATTTTACATTTTGGAAGTTTTGAAAATGTTATAAAATCAATCTCACAAATTAAAGAAAATCAAGTGATAGGAAAAACTTCAAAGAATTTTGAAACACCAATTGTTGTGATTGATCCCATTGATAGTAACAGAAATTTGGCTGCTGCGATATCTAACGAGAACATTGGAAAATTTATTCTTATTTGTAGAGCTTTTAAAGACAAAGCAACATTAACATTCTTTAAGAATAAAAAATTAAGAACATCAAAAAAATATTGGGAAAATTTGTTAGTAATTAAATTTAATTTTAAAATTAGAAGTCCAGATATAATTTGGGGACAAATTAAAAGAGCAACTTCATCATTGTCAACGCAATTAGAATTAGCGGGATTTAATGTACTAAGAAGTAAATCGTATACAGATCAACAAAAGGAAGTTTATCTCTTTTTCTTCTTAGAATCTTCAAAAATTGTTCAAATATACTCAAAGAACGGACCAGATTTTTTTAGAGAAGATAGTTCCAAGAGCTTTATTTCTAAAAATCTTAAAAATTCAGAATTAATGTGGGTAGGAAATAATGGAAAAATAATTTCATTGGAAAAGAGAAAGCACGTAGATGCCATTAAATTTATGTCAGAGTTTTTGAAAAAAAATCTTCAGACATGCATACCAAAAGGTCTACAAAGTGACTTTAAACGAGGTTACAAGATTTCAGTAGGAAAGAAAAATTTAAGCAAATCAATTAAAGAGGCTGCAAGTGAGTTGATTTCAACAGATGGAACACTCATTTATTTCAATTAAGAAATTTTCTGATGAGCCATACTCAAAAATTCTTGGATATCCAAAAGCTACTAGTCGTCAAATAAAATCAAGAATTAATGAATTAGAAAAATTAAAAATAAAATCAATTTCATTTGTGGGTCCTACAACAATTGGTAGCTTGTCTATTTTGGGTAAGGGATATGTAGGTGTTGTAGTTCTAGCAAAAAAAAATAATAAATTGGTTGCATTAAAAATTAGAAGAACTGATTCTCAAAGAAAAGAAATGAAAAATGAAGCTGATTTATTGAAATTAGTAAATTCTGTAAATGTTGGGCCAAAAATGTTAGAATCGAGTAAAAATTTTCTTGTGATGGAATATCTTGAAGGAGTTAAAATCAGTGATTGGGTTTATTTGTTAAAAGGTGTTGGTAGTGCAAAAAAATTAAAGTCTACAATCAGAAAAATTTTGGAAGATTGTTATAGGTTGGATCAATTAGGTTTTGATCATGGTGAATTAAGTAATATATCCAAACATGTTATAGTAAGTAAGACAAAATCGACCCTTATTGATTTTGAAAGTTCTAGCACTAAGAGAAGACCATCAAATGTTACATCAATTACTCAAGCATTTTTCATTGGTTCAGGAATAGCTAAAAAAGCTCAAAAAATTTACAGGAATTCATCTAAAGATCAAATAATTAGTGCGTTAAAACAATACAAACAAGAAAAAACAAGAGAAAGTTTTGAAAAATTACTAAAAACTCTAAAATTATGATGGGATTGGCAGGATTAAAACTTGTTTACCAACTATTTTGGTACCATTAGGCAGGTTTGCATGTCGAATATGGTTAGCAATACTTGATCAAACCTTTAGAACAAAATCAAGATAGTATCGTATAGGTCAATTATTCTTCTAGTTCTATCCATTCTTGGTCAGGATCCTCTAACTGATCCCACTGATTTTGAATTATTTTGAATATCTTTTTAGTAATGGATTGGAACATGGTTCCATTATACAAAATTTGTATTTAACCACAATGCAGGAATCATGTTAAAGATACCTTTACGGTTAGATGTAGAACTAAGAAGACAGTCTTAAAACCAACACAATAACAGAATCATTCATCTTTGTCTTCATTTACGTCATCACTTAACAATCCAACCATGTTTGAGTGAGTGATTTTCTGAACTGTCAGGATCGTGTCCAAGATCAGTGGTGCTGAGATAAGCAGTCCAATTGTAGATATTATGATTGGCATGTTTGGGATGTCTTCGATTTTAGTGGTAAATGTTATGAATATTGCAACCAGAAGCAGTACAAGTCCAATAGATAAAATATTACGGATTATCCTATGTACTGGTTTTGCAGTAGACTGCGAGCCGATGTTCATGGTAATCGAATTTGAAATTGCTGTAACTACTTTTTCCATTCTTCCCACAAGAGAGAAGACAGGATAAGCCAGAAGCAGAATAGTGATGATTGAAACAAACACTGATGAATCCATAAAGAATGGCACGTTTGGATCTTCAAGAAGCATTACAATCTCTGGTGCAAAATAATCCATTGCAGAAAGTATGGTTATGATTATCACCAAATTTACGACAAACCGTGACCCATATTTTTTGAAGATTTGGTTTAACATGTGACTCTCTCCATCAGAACTGTTTGAGAACGTCTTTCTGAAAAACTGTCCTGTGATATAGACTGAGTTTAGAAATCCCATCGGTATTGCTGAACGTGAGTCAGCTAATGTGGGAGTCACTCTCAACAAGAGAGGAATTACAAACATGGTTCCAAGAGATACCAAAAGTATAACAGGGTATATGGATTCTCTGAGACTTCCTGTATCTACCCCTTGTTTTGCAAGTATAAATGAAAATTCGGCAATGGGAACCATGACTGTGGCAATTGTAGCTGCACTTACCAGATTGTTTCCTGCAATGGATGCTGCAAAAAAGTTTCCCAGAAACTTTCCAAACACCGCAATTGCAATTATTGGAAGTGCAATCCATATTGCCTCGGGAAACAAGTAAATGTTAAACAACATGCCTATGGATACAAAAAATATCACTCCAAAAAAATCCCTTATTGGTAATATTTTTTTTATTATCGATTCTGACTGTTTGGAAGATGCTATTATCAGGCCCATCAAAAATGCACCAATTGCAGTACTCAATCCCATAAAATGAGCAAGGGTCGCCAGTCCAAATCCAAGTGCAAGAGACGTAATGAATGCTGCCTCTTCCATTTTCATATTGCTTACATATTCGATTATCTTTGGAACTATCTTTGTGCCAATAACCACAGCAAGGACAAAGAATACTATGCTTTGCAAAATCATCATACCAATATCAAACATCTCAAATCCTGAACCTTTTGACACGTTTCCCAAAACTGCCAAGAGAAGAACTGCTGCCAAATCTTCAATGATCAGTATCATCACTATGGTTCCCATTTCTTTGGTTTTGACAAGATTCATGTCACGCAAGAGTCGAAGCGACACAACAGTGCTGGTAATTGACAGAATGCTGCCAAGATACAAGCCTTCTATGTGCGTCCAGCCAAACGAAAGTGCGGTTACATAACCTAAGAAAAAGACAATTGAGAGCTGAATAGTTCCAACCAATATTCCTTGACTTCCAATACGACGCAGTTTTTCTAAGCTAAACTCTAGTCCAACTACAAACAAAAGAATCACAATTCCAAACTCTGCAAGAAGGTTGATTAATTCAGTATCTTTTACTATCCCCAAACCAAATGGACCGGCTATGATTCCAATCAGTATAAAACCAATCATTGTAGGGAATTTTATTTTGTGCATTAACCATGCACCGATCATCCCCCCACCCAAGAGAACAGTAAGCAACGAGATAAACTCAGTAATCTCTGCAGAAACCACGTTAACAATTAATTTTTTGAATAATTAAATCATATTTTCAAGATATACATACGCATACGCCTGAATCCCAAAAGCAGATTTTTTGTTCAAAGAGGTTTACAGATGTTTGAGATAATTGAGTCACACACCAAATGGTCGTTTTACAAGTGTTAGGGCAATTCTATAAAATTAAAACTATTTTGCTAACTATTTTGGTATCAATAACAAAACATTATGAATTTTTTTATTTATTATATGTTGAAACAATATCAGCAATGAATCCTATCCCACTTACTATAGCTGTTCCATACAAAGCTCCTTTCTTTCTATCTTTTTTATAGATTAGACTCCTATTGTTGATCCTCGTATTGACAAAATTACGATGTATGACGATATGCCTCAAAGAAATCCTTGAGTATTTAAAAGAATAATTTAGTTTGAGTCCTATAAGATTTGAACTGTTTTAATGATTGATAAAGTGGGATTGGCAGGATTTGAACCTGCGACCACTAGTCCCCCAGACTAGTATCATACCAAGCTAGACTACAATCCCTTGTCTCAGAAGCTTAAAATGAAATTATTAAATCGTCGTATTGATTAGTCTAATTCATGAAGATTTGTAATATTTGTCATAAAATTTCTGCAACTGATCAAGATCATCTTGATTGTATTCAAAAAAGAAATATCGAACTATTAGATGAAGATTTCAAAAACAATATTCCCGAAAGGTTGAATCTATCAGAAAATACCCAAGATTTAGGAGTTGAAGTAAGAGCTATTTTGGAGCATCTCATTAAAACAAAAGATGATCAGGATAGATCATAACCATTTTGACAGTCTTTCCTTTTCAAATTCTATTTTTTTAGAAAGATTATCTGAAGTTGATTCTGTAAGATTTGTGGAAGGTTTTGAATGTGAAAACATGTCAACTTCAATAATTGAAGCTGTATTCCTACCTGATTCTATAAAACAACCACCCTTTCCATCAAATAGTTCAGATTCCTCTTTAGATTGAATTTTCGAAATTATGTTCTTGGCAACTGTAATACCTTCTCCTTCTGCAAAAATTCCAGCTTTTGGAACTGCCATTGTTTCTGAAACTGTTAAATTAGTAACATCACCAATTGCAAAAACATTTTCAAAAGATGTCTTGCAATCTCTATCAATTGAAATGAATCCCGGATCTGTTGCTAATCCGGAATCATAAATTACTTTTGGAGCTATATGAGGTGGGACTGCTAAAAGTAAATCAAAATCAGCCTCGCTATTTTCAAAAATCAGTTTTTTTGATTCAATGGATTTTATTTTACATGAACTATGAAAAATGATTTTTTCATAATTTACAAGTTCAAGAATTTGTTTGCTTACCTCAGGGCCGGCAGCTGGTAGGGCTATAGGGGCAGGACTGTAAAAATCAATTTGTATAGAATCACGTATTCCACGTTTTCTTAGCATAGAGTCTATGAGCAAACTTGCCTCAAATGGAGCAGGTGGACACTTGTAAGGCATTCCCATGATAGATATGGCAATTTTTCCAGATTCCATACTTTCTAATCTATCACGAATTTCTAAAAGATCATTGTAATCATATAGATTTAATCCATTTTCTACTAATCCAGGAATTTTTTGTGGAGCTAAAATAGCACCCATAGAGATTATCAGATAATCATATGACACATTGTGAGATATGGTTTTTACATTTTTATTTTGAAGATCAATTTTCAAAATTTCATCTTTAATGAAATTGATTTCTTTTTTCAATAATTTATTTAACGAGCCAATTGAGTTTTCAAAGGTTCTAGTTCCATTAATAATCCATAATTTTGCAAAACCTACCATAAACCAATCCTTTTTATCAATTACAGTGATTTGTACTTGTGACGATGATAGAGAATTTCTTAATTCGTTTGCAGCAGATAATCCACCAAAACCACCTCCTAAAATTACGACGTGTGGAATATTAAACAATTTATCGTTCTTGTGTTGTAGGTCTTATCAAGATTTCATTAACGTTAACATGTGATGGAGAGTCAACTGCATATAGAATTGCATTTGCAATGTCTTCTGCTTGCAATGCCTCCATTTTTTTTGCATTTTGAACAAACCCTTGTAATGATTCATCAGTAATTGTATCATTGAGTTCTGTTGCTACAACTCCAGGTTCAATACTTGTAACTCGAATATTTGTTCGCACACTGAATTCTTGTCTTAATCCTTCACTAAATGCTGCAACAGCATGTTTTGTTGCACAATAAACACTACCAGCTGGAAAAACAATTCTCCCAGCAACAGATGAGAGATTAACAATATGACCGGATTTTTTCTCTTTCATATGAGAAATTACTGAGGCTGTGGAATATAATACGCCTTTAATATTTACATCAATCATCCTATCCCATTCATCAATTTTTAGATTTTTGAAGAAGCTCAAGGGCATTAGACCAGCATTATTTACAAGAATATCAATGGAACCCCACTTTTCTAGAACAGCGTTAGCAAAATTTTCACATTCAATTCTTTGAGTTACGTCTAATTTTTGGAAAAATACTTCACCACCATCAGTAGAAATTTTTTTGGCGAGTTCTTCTAATCGATCAACTCTTCTTGCTCCTATAGCAACTTTAGCACCTGCTTTTGATAATGCCAATGCAGTTGCAAAACCTATACCACTACTTGCACCAGTAATAATTGCAACTTTATCTTTAATCATCTAAATTATCTTACTAGGTTATCATTGTAAAAATGTTTAGACATTAAAAAATCAAATTTTAAGCAAACTAGTGGCATATTTATTAAAAGAAAACATGTAACAAAATTATGAAATCTGAAAATTGTGCATATTGTGGAGATTTAACAGATTTGCCTTTTCAATGTAATTATTGTAAGGATCCATTTTGTTCAGAACACAGACTTCCTGAAGAACACAGATGTGTAAAACTCAACCAAATTAGAGCACAAAGATTTGGTGAGAAAAAAGTCATACGTGATGGTGGACCTAACAAACCTAATATTTTCAAACGTATTTTTGGAAGATTCTAAAATCAATAAGGACTTTTATCAGGAGATATTTTTGCACGTCTTCCTTGATAAATTAGTGCAATAGCAAGTGCAAACATCACCATTGCGGTTAATGGAAAATTTTGTGGTGCAGGTAAAACAAACCAATAGTATATTCCAAAACCCATTGATACAGCTGCTTGCACCCACAATTTTATCCATTTTGGAGCCTTGATTAATCTACTAATGGCTTCAACAGTAAAAATTCCAATTACTGGATAAATTGTGTAAAATAAAAAATCTATTACATCTACGCCTGTGTGAGACATTTAATATCAAAAGAAAACAGGCATAATTTCTACTTAATCTTCCCAACGAACTTTGGTAGCAATGTTTTTGGCAATTAAGGCTTGAGCATTTTCATATGGAATTGTTGCAATATCTTCAGGTTTGAAAGGACCATATTTTTCAAGATCTGCTCCAACAATTTCATCTACTTCGTTGAGAAATCTAATAACAATTTTTTTGGTTTTGTGATTTTGAGCTAAGGATTCAAGAAATTTTGATTTACCATGAATCGTTGCAGAAATTATCATTTCTACTCTTTCTTTCTGTTCCTCCTTGGAATCTAAAATGAATTTTTCTTCATCCAAAAGATATCCAATTTCTATTTCAGAAGAGTGTAAAATTTTATCCAATCTGATGTTTATCAATAGTGATGATAGTTCAGTTACCATTTCAATCATAGTATCTTTAATTTTACTTTCTACACCATCAAATTCTTGTTTTCTTAAATTTCCTATGAAATCAGCAAGATCTCGATAAAAATTTGGATCAATTTCTAACAACGAGTCATTTTCAATTTCTCGTAAAACTGTATGGTGTAATGAATTGACATCTATTTGATTTGATTCAGACATTTCTTACCTAATCCTTAAATGCTGGATGTATTTGTGTTTGATTGAAGTACAAAATTGCCCTATAAAGTAAGTCATGGTAAAGCAATACAAGTAACATATTCACCAGATGAAGTTTTCTCCAGAATTCAACATGAAGGTATCCAATTTATCGATTTACAATTTACCGGGTTAACAGGTCATTTTCATCATACTACAGTTTCAGCAGACACGTTTACTCCTGAACAGATGAGAGACGGATTACCAAAATTGGATGGTTCGTCCATAGTAGGTTTTGCCAATATTAATGATTCAGATCTGCTTTTAAAACCAGACCCAAATACATTTGCAATAATTCCTTGGATGACAGAAAACAAAACTGCCAGACTTCTTTGTGATATTTACTGGGGGGAAAATAGAGGAAGATTATCTAGAGATCCAAGGGGAATTTCTCAAAAAGCTGAAGAATACATCAAATCGCAGGGATTTGATTTTAGTACTTGGGGTCCAGAGGTAGAGTTCTTTGTTTTTGATAGAGTTCATTGGGATGTTCTAACTCCATACAAAGGGCAATCCTATTCAATTGAATCAAAAGAAGCTCCATGGAGTCAAGAAGGTGATGGATACCCAATGGGATTACAAGAAGGGTACTATCCAAGTACACCATCAGATACTCTAACTCCGTATAGAAATGAATGTGTCAATATTCTTAAAAATAATTTTGGAATTTTATGTGACAATCATCATCATGAAGTTGCGACTGCTGGACAATGTGAAATTGACATAAAATACGATTATTTAACAAATGCTGCTGATGCTGCGCAATCATACAAGTATGTGATTAGAAATGTTGCCCAAAAATATGGAAAAGTAGCAACAATGATGCCAAAACCAATTGCGATGGATTCCGGTTCTGGAATGCATGTGAATGTTAGTTTATGGAAAGGAAAGGAAAATGCATTTTTTGATCCTGATGATGAGATTGAATTGAGTCAAATTGGGAGATATTTCTGTGGCGGAATTATTAATCACGCAAAAGCATTATCTGCAATATGTAATCCTACAACTAACTCATATCATAGATTAGTACCCGGTTATGAAGCTCCAGCATATATCGCTTGGAGTTCAGGAAATCGTTCAGCTATTGTAAGAGTTCCAAAGCATCTAAAAGGGAAAAATTATTCTTATCTTAAAAGACTGGAATTTAGAGCTCCTGATCCTTCATCAAATCCATATCTTGTATTTGCAGCTGTTACTGCAGCTGGAATGGATGGGATTAAAAAGAAAATGGATCCGGGAGATGAAGTACGTGACGATATTTTCAAGATGACTAAATCAGATAGATCAAGAAGAGGAATAGGTGTTCTTCCAAAAAGTCTTGGAGAAGCTTTGGATGAATTAGAAAGTGATAGAAAATTCCTCAACACAATTTACACAAATGACGTAATTGATAAAATCATAGAGCTAGAAAGACGTGACCAACGTGAAATAGCTATTAGGCCACATCCGCATGAATTTTATCTATACTTTGATGTTTAGATTCTTCCAGCAATTGCAATGATGTAGTATAGTGAAATTGTCATTAATGTAAAACCTGCTCCAAGAAATATTTCTCGTTTCTTTTCAGATGTAGCAGCTTTATAGAGTAAAATTCCTCCAGCAAGGCCTACAAACAATATCAAAACTCCAATTATCACACTATCAAAACTTGTGTTAGTAATTAACGGATGAAAAAAACCTGCCAACAATGCAAAGAACGCAACAAGGTAAATGTACTTGAAACCTGTTAGGATTTTGGACGACGTTTTATTCAATATTGTTCGTAAATATTGTAATCAAATAAACTTTTGAAAAATTTTTAAAACTAGCTTACATCATTCCGCCCATATCAGGCATTCCACCCATTCCAGGTGGCATTCCACCCATTCCAGGTGGCATTCCACCCATTCCAGGTGGCATTCCACCTTCTCCACCAGGTGGACCTCCTCCAGATTTTTGAGTGGCAATCACGTCATCTATTCTAAGAATCATACAAGCAGCTTCAGAAGCTGCAGATACTATCTGAAGTTTTACTGCGAGTGGTTCAATAATATCACTAGTTTTCATATTTCCAACCTTACCTTTCATTACATCAATTCCAGTCCATTTTTCACCCTTTTGTTGTTTTGAACGAAGGAGTGTAAGTGTATCAATTGGATCCATTCCAGCATTTTCAGCAAGTGCTAATGGAATTGATTCTAAAGCATCAGCAAATTTTTCTGCAGCTAATTGCTCTCTTCCTTCTAATGATTTTGCCCAACTTCTAAGTTTTGTTGCAGCAAATGTTTCAGGTGCACCACCACCTGCAACGATTTCTGGTTTCAGAATAACATCTTTTACTACCATAAGAGCATCATGGACTGAACGTTCAACTTCATCTACCACTCTTTGTGAACCACCACGTAGAAGTAATGTAACAGACTTTGGATGTTTGCATCCTTCAATGAATACCCATTTATCTTCTTCAATTTTTCGTTCTTCAACAATTTCTGCACTACCCAGATCTTTTTCAAAGAGATCATCAAGATTTGTCACTATTCGTGCACCTGTTGCTTTTGCAAGTTTTGTAAGATCACTCTCTTTGATTCTTCTAACTGCAATAATTCCTGCTTTTGCAAGATAATGTTGTGCCATATCATCAAGTCCTTTTTGACATAACACCACATTTGCTCCAGAACCAATTACTTTGTCAACCATAGTTTTTAGCATTCTATTTTCTTCATCTAGAAATGATTTCAGTTGTTGAGGATTTGAAATGTTAATTTTAGCATCAGTTTCAGTTTTATTGATTTCTAATGCAGTGTTGATTAAAGCAATTTTAGCATCAGTTATTTTTCTTGGCATTCCGCCATGAACTATTTCCTTATCAAGTACAATACCTTGAATAATCATGGAATCTTTAACAGATCCGCCTGCTTTCTTTTCTACTTTAATATCATCAATGTCAACATCATAGTTTTCACCATTCTTTTCTACAACAGCAAGTACAGATTTTACAATAATTTCTGCAAGTTGATCAGCATCTTTTCTAACAAGTTTAGTTTGCATTGACGTTTTTGCAATTTTGGTTAAAATGTTTTTGTCATTGGCAGAAATTTTGTCTGCAATACTCTCAAGATATTCCTTAGCTTTTCTTGCAGCTTTTCTGTAACCATCAACAATAATTGTTGGATGCACATCTTGATCGATTAATGATTCTGCATGCTCAAGTAATGAACCTGCTAAAACTACTGCAGATGTTGTTCCATCTCCAACTTCATTATCCGTAGTTTTGGAAATTTCAACGAGCATTTTTGCAGCTGGATGCTGAACATCAATTTCTTTAAGGATGGTTGCCCCATCATTTGTAATAGTAACATCACCTAGGGAATCAACTAACATTTTATCCATTCCCCTAGGACCTAAGCTGGTATGAACGATTTCGGCGATAATTTTAGATGCAGCAATATTGTTCTTTTGTGCTTCTCGACCTTTGGTTTCCGAACCACCTTCTTTTAGCAATACTACCGGCATAGTTCCCTTTGAAGTAGCCTGCATACCCATAGTTGCAAAAACCCCAGATTCCCCTTTTATACCTTCCAGATTAAGATGTGAAAAATTAGATTATTATCGGTGTTTTTAAATTGGGAAAATAAAGTTGCAAAATATGGCCAAATCTCAAAATAGAGAAGCTTATGATAAAATTTTTACAAAATTAAAGGAACATCACAAATGGTTTGAAAATTCAATTCCATTAATAGCAAGTGAAAATATTCCAAGTCCTGCTGTACGTGAAGCAATCATTTCTGATTTTGGAAATAGGTATGCTGAAGGATGGCCCGGGGAGAGAGTCTATGCAGGTTGTGTGTACATTGATGAAGTAGAGTTTGAATGTATGAAATTAGCTAAAAAATTATTCAAAGCAAAATTTGCCGATGTAAGACCAATTTCAGGAGTAGTTGCAAATCTAGCAATATACTCTGCATTTACTAATCCTGGCGACATAATGTTAGCACCATCTATTCCTGCTGGAGGTCATATTTCACATGGTAAAAAAGAGCATTTTGGAACTGCTGGTTTAGTTCATGGATTAGAAATTGAATTCTATCCATTTGATGCAGAAGAAATGACAATTGACGTAGACAAGACCAAGCAAAAAATTATGGAGTTAAAAAAAGACAGTCGTCTTCCAAAAATGGCAATGTTTGGCGGTTCACTATTCTTGTTTCCACATCCTGTCAAAGAGTTATCAGATTTTCTAAAAAGTTACGACATTCACATTAATTATGATGCAGCTCATGTAGCAGGATTAATTGCAGGTGGCAAATTCCAAGATCCATTGCGTGAAGGTGCAGATACTATGACTATGAGTACTCATAAAACATTGTTTGGACCTCAAGGAGGTCTTGTTTTAGGTTCAGAGAAGCACGAAGAGGTTATTAAAAAAGCAACATTTCCAGGTCTTACAAGTAGTCACCACATTCACCATATGGCAGGAAAGGCAGTAACTTTTGCGGAAGCTTTAGAATTTGGAAAGGATTATGCATCTGCAGTAATAAAAAATGCAAAGTCATTAGCTGATGCGCTAAGTGATATGGGATTCAAAGTTTTAGGTGAAAACAAAGGATTTACAAAATCTCATCAGATTGCAGTTAATGTTTTAGATTATTCTGATGGCGGCAAGGTAGAATCTGATTTAGAAAAAGCTAACATTATTGTTAACAGACAACTGATTCCAGGAGATATCAAAGCTGGGCGAAATTATTTCCATCCAGGTGGAATTAGATTAGGAGTGTCTGAAATTACACGACTTGGAATGAAGAAAAATGAAATGGAGGAAATTGCATCTCTAATTAAAAATATTGTGATTGAGAAAAAAGATCCAAAGAAAATACTTTCAAAAGTTAAATCTTTCAGAAAGAATTTTCAAAAAGTTAAATTCTGTTTTGACAACAAGTTAGGGGCTTACGAATACGTTAAACTAAGATAGTTTTAGGCATAATCAGTAAGTAGTGATTGATCTCCTTTGTTTTTACCAAATACCAGTTCAATTTCATCGGATAATGCATGAATTCTTCCTCGTTGATATTCACTAACATCGTATTTTTCAACTAGTCTTTTTGCAAGCTTGAGATATTTTTCTACAGATCCCCTTGTAATTGTAGCAATCAGTTTATGACCACAAATACATGTCTGAATAAGAGGCATTCTCCGATAAGATCTGCCACATCCAGTACACCTAAAGTTTTGTCTTGCATATGCTCTAAGATTTCCCATAATATCTGGAACAAGATGTGTTGAAATTACATTTGAAACAATTTCTGAGGTATTTACAGCATCAATCAAATCTGCATTTTTAACTTGCATGTCAAATTTATCTAGCATAGAACCAAGAGTGGAGTATGCACTACGAGATTTTGATGTGGTTAGAGATGAAGTTGAATGTGTAAAGAAATAATCATAAAATTGTCTTTCAGTTTCTAGCCTTGATTTTATAATATCAACAGATGTGATGTCCGATGCTTTAAGTTGACGAAATGTGGATTCATAAAATTCTAGAGGAAATATTTTTGTAACTTCAAGATTGTGCGCCTGTGGTTGAGATTCGTGTGGCAAAACTAATGGTTGAACAAGTAATGGAGCATCCATTAATCCACCAATTCTATCAGAAAGGAATTGTCTTGAAAAATTTAGTAAACTATCCATAAGAAGCATTATAGAATCAGCATCACCATCAGCATCCCTTCTTTTTGCTGAATGCCAGTTTGGTGTTGCAAAGCAAACATGAGTTTCAGTGTATCCAATAATACGTCCTACAATCCCAACAGAAGTATGAGGTGCCAAACCAATAATCAGATGACCAATCAATTCTTTGAAATTATTTACATTATAAAATGGAGGTACACCATAAAATTTCTGTAAAAGAGTATCAATGTATTTGCAAGTCGAAACAAGATATTTCCCACTTTCATAAGGAATTATCACATCTTGCATACGAAGTTCTACAATTTGATCTGAGTTTTCAAGAGGATTTCCATCAACATCATGATAATATCCAAGTTGTTTTAGTTTCTCAATTGAAGTTCCAATCCAAGATGGTTTGAATTGAGTCAGGGGGGAATTTGTTGCATCAAACCTAACAGTACCGTCTTTGAAAGTTGTTAATCCAAAATTTTGCCGTGTTAATCCTTTTTCTAAAGGTTCGGCAATTTTATCTTGATTAATTAATTCTTTTACTCCTTTGAATGGCTCTTTTGCACGAAGTCCCATTTTCTCTTGAGCCAAAAACAATCTTGTCTTTAATGGAAATTCCTTATGTGAATGTGCAGGAGCTTTTCGTTTACATTTTTCACAAAACGGCTCATTCAGCGTATCTCTACAATTAGTGCACCTATAGGCAATTGTTGTTTTTACACCACACTTGGAACATTTTATTCCAATTGAAGGTTCGTTACATTGATTACAAATTCTATTGAAAATATTTGCAAAAAAGTGTTCACTTTTAGATGCTTTGAGAATATCTCTTGTAGGTCCGCCTTTGTCACTGACAGGAAATAAAACGTGTGTTGGTGGTTTCATCTGTCTTGCAGCTGCTTTTTCAGGCCTTCCTATTCTAACACCAACAGAAGTAGAAAATTTGTTTCTAATTTGGATTCCTGATGACTTTGAAATTATTGTAGGAACAGATGAATCATCAATGGTTGGTTTTTCTCTAAATAATATGTTAAAAAATATTTTTGCTTCTTGATTTTCTAAAATTATTTTTTGGTTTTCAACTGTATGAGGAGTGCCAAGGTTTTCAAGTATTTTTTTAGTTTTTAAGGGGTATTCAATTAATGCCGCACTGACTTTTGTAGGTTCTAGAAGCACACTAAGATCTTCATGTGAAATTTTATCCCAAAAATACAGATAGTATGGATGTAGTGGAATTTTGAAATCAAGAGATATTTTTATCGCTTCGTCGATTGAAGGTGTTTTATTTAGGAATTGTTCCAGATATGGAACGTCAGACTTTACATTTTGAATTTTTTGTTTTAATTCTTCAATCCAGAATTCTTCAACATATGCGGATGGTATTAGTTGGGCATTATTTTCAAGAAAATCTCCAAACGAAATTAGGATGTCTCCTAGATGTAGTATTTTTTCAATTTCATTTTTTAGTTCTAATGCATGTTTTACATCTTTAATTTTTATTACATTTCCATTATTCAAACGAACAGTTGGTGTTTCAATCGAATCAACAAATGCAACTGTAGCTCCCTTTCCTGGAATGTCAATTTTAATTTGTGTGCCAACAGCTACTGTGTGATCAAGAATTTCAGCAATTATAGGATGAATTCCAACTGCTGCAAATCCTGTGTTACATGCTCTTCCATACCTTAATCGAAATCCGCCTAATTTGTTGGGCATTGATAATACTGATCTTCCAGTAATTACCTCACGCATTCTCTTAGCAGCAGCATCTTCTTGATTCTCACCAGTCTGGACTGCACCTTTAAGATCATTAAGCCATTCCCAACCATCTAAATTGTACAATTCAATTCTTTTGAGGAGTTTTTTGGATCTGCCAATCAATCCATCATTTAACACACGTAATGCACCACCTCTAACTCTATCAGTTTTGATACGAGTCATGGATTTGTGATTTACAACTTCATAAGGATCAGTATCTACTCCATCTAGTTCTACAGGTAAATTAGATATTACATGTTCGATGTCTTCATCTAAAATATGAAATTGAAAACTGCTGGCTTCTCTTTCATAGATTCTTAATTCTTCTACAAATCTGCCTGTCTCATCATCAAATGAATTTGCTTGATATTTGGCTAATCCAGCGGCCTTCCTTACATGATCTGCAATCAGCATCGTTACAGCAGACTCAGTTCCACCAGCTGAACGCATAGGTCCTGCAATGGAAACGGAAAGATATTCTGTGCCATCTTTGTTTTTCTTGATTTTTACTTCACTAATACCTTGCAATGGTGCAATAGTCACTCCTTCAGTTACAATTGCTAAACCAACTCTAACTGCTAGATCAAGTCTTTCCTCCATGGATGAATCAGGAAGAGTGTATTTTCCCAAGGCAATCTCTTTTGAAAGGATTAGTGCAGAAAGTTCTTTTCCATTAATTTTTAAAAGTTCTCGTAATGGATCAGCAATATCAATTTCGTGCATTTTTGCAACACGATCTGCAAGATCAAAAGCAATTTTTGGTTCAATTATTCCTGAAGAATCAACCAAGCTAGATTTTGCCTTTGCAGCATGTTCAAAAATCGAATAAGTATAAGTTGAAAGATCAGTATAATAATCCAGATAATAATTTGGCATTTTAATTCCACTAATACGAGAAATTGCGTCGTTTTCAGACATGATATTGTCCTATTACTTGCTTCTTTGAATTACTTTTGCTATTTCTTGGAGTTTTTTGATACTTCCACCTTTTTCAAGGAATGTTCCAATAACCAAAGCATCAGCCCCCGCTTTGACTAAACTTTCGGCTGTTTTGACATCTTTAATTCCCCCACCAACAATCAAAAATCCATTAAATGCATGTCTGACAGTTTTAACCATCTCAGGAGTAACATTTGATTTTGCTCCTGAGCCTGCTTCCAAATAAACAAACCTCATGCCAAGGAATTGGGCAGCTAATGCATATGCAGCCGCAATTTTTGGTTTTTCAAATGGAATTCCTCTGGCTGCACCTACAAACCAGGCAGACGTCCCTTCTCCTATTACCAAATAGGCAGTAGGAAGTGGCTCCAAACCAAACTTTAGAACGCTTGGAGCTCCTAAGGCTTGAGCTTGGGTGATAAAGTATGGATTTTCTGAATTCATTAAAGAACTAAACAAGATTGCATCTGCGTCAGGTACAACACCAGTAACATTTCCAGGAAACAGAATAATTGGAATTTTAATTCCTTTTTTTATTCCTTTGACAACTTGAGCCATCTCAATTTGATCAGTGGCTGAGGAGCCACCAACCAAGATTGCTGATGCCCCTATCTTTTCAACATCTTTGGCAAGTTTGGCTGATTCATCAAGATTAGATACTTCTGAATCGATTAATACAAATAATAACGCATTTTTCTTTTTTAATTCTGATTTTAGGAACGTTTCAACTTGGTTTTTAGTCATAAAATGAATTTGCAGATGGCTCTTTAAAGTTTAATTGGAATGCAGTATACAGATTTGTATAGCTATGACAGAATTAGAAAGATCTAATTTTAACAATATTATACGTAAAATTATCAAAAAATCTCTATTTACAGAAAGACAAATTGAAATTATTTTAAATCAGAAGAATCTTTTAGAATCTGATTTTTCCATAACTAAAGGAGCCTATTATCGACAAGTTGGGCAATCTAGAGAAAAATTAATTGGATTATTCTATTCAATCATACTTTTACGTGGTTTAGGCATACTTTTGCCTGATGATATTGATGTGATATCGAAACTCTCTGAACAGATTAGTGTGATTAATGATAGTGATATTTTCCCAGAAAGAGAAGATGAAGTGATAAGTGTGATAGATAGGCTCGTTCGACAGGCATGCAATATGTGATATGTGTGATTATAGTGAATTGAACTTGTTTGATTTTATTGTGATAAAGTGTGTGAGTTAGTTAATCTAAAGTGTGAAATAATATTGTTCAATCACGATAAATCACGTCATAGGCGCTAAAGTTGTGATGTTAGTAGAGATTCCTGAACCTGAAGTGATTTTAGGTGTGATTTTAGCCTTCATAGTGGGTTTGGGTGGATTGTATATCTACTATAAAATTAGACCATTTATTAAAAATAAGAATGAAGTGTTTGATGCATCACAATCTGAACGTCTAGAATATTATGAAAGACAGTTAATTGATATGAAAATACGCCTGGATGCATTAGAAATACAGGGAATTGAGGAAAAATCCGAAGATCCAGATATTGATCTAAAACAATTTCTAGAAAAACTAGCCAAAAGTGATGTAAAAGAGGAATTAGTAGAGGAACAAATTATCCCCAAAATTGAACATGAAAAACCAATTTCTGTGCCTAATATTTCACCTATAGAACATTCAAACCCAACAAACTATGTGTTGCAACTAATCACAAACAAAGCTATGACATCACGTGATATACAAATCACATTAAAGAGAAGTAGAGAACACACATCAAGACTTATGAAGAAATTATTTGAAGATGGTTATGTCCAAAGAAATACAGAATCAAAACCATATACTTATTCAATTACTGAAAAGGGTTTGGCAAAGGTTGAAGAAGTTCAAACCAAGCATTCTATCGCTTAAAAAATATTTCAAATGTTTTAGGAATTTATTTTATAATATTTTATTACAAGTCATTCAAAAACAGCCTTAATTTCTTATAATATATTAATTATATAATTTAATAAATTATATATATTATTAAATTATAATCTTATTATGTCTGTACAAGATAATGAAGTTTTAGTGAAAATCACTTCTGCAGGAACAATTTCAATTCCTAAACAATTTAGAAAATATATGGATATTCAGAAAGGTGAATACGTCAAGGTGATTCTTGGTAAAGATAGGTTGTTAATTAGAAAAGTAACTATTTCTTAGAAAATAATTCGTGTTTTTGGCCAATTTTAATAGTTTGATAAATCCATTCTCGACCGGTTCTAGTTCTATTTACCCTACCTTTTGCAGAGAATCTTGATAAATAAGTGGAAATTATACTAAGTTTTATAGGCTCATTAAATTCATCTTCATATTTTTCAAGAATATTTGTGGATGTGAATTTACCCATAGGGAAGAATTTGTCAATAATATGCCAGATTTTTGAACCCATAGAATCCATGTTTGTTGTTTCAGATTGTTCTTCAATATTCATCAAATCCATCATTTCAAATATTTTAAGAACTTTTTCTCTAGTCACATTACCCTCTAATTTAATATCATATTTTGCGCCATCTGAATCTTCCATACCTATACGAATTCGTTTGTTTGTCATCTTAGAGATCTATTGGAATAACAATTAACAGTTCAATAGATCCCAGAATATTTGTTAACTAATTAGTTTGTTAACGTTGACTGCCTAGGTCACGCCTAGCCTATTTTTTGTTATTAACAACTATCTAAAAACATAACCAATTTTATGGTTATTTTTATGCCTGGAGTGGAAATAAAGGGGTATTTTGACGATATTCACATTGTTAACACCTATCTTAACGCCTGGAGTGGAAATAAAGGGGTTAAAATGGTGTTTTTTGGGTTTTTCTTAACATCTCATTAACAAAACTGTTAACTCTAGGATTAACCCACACACCAATATTTCCACTCTATTTTTTTAAAATTTATTTTTTTTAAGAAAATCTAAAACTAACTAAAAATAATTAATTACAAACTAAACTACAATAACTATTCTATTCTATACTCTCTTAATTCAGATATCATTATGTTAGTATTGAATGGAAATGAAGGTGTGTGAGTATGTCTGATCCTATAGATAGAATGCTTGATGCAGCGGAATCTGGAAAATCAATTATTAAAAATAGGGATATTTTACATTTTACTTACATTCCAAATACTATTCTTCATAGAAATTCTGAACAAGAAAAAGTTACCCAATCATTATTACCAATTCTAAAACAATCCAGACCATCTAATCTTCTGGTTTATGGAAAACCAGGAACCGGAAAAACACTTGTAGTTAAAAAAGTACTCTCAAAAATTCAAGAAAGAGTTGAAAAATCTAATTTTCCAATTAAATTAGTATATTCAAACTCCAAAGATGAAACAACCCTTTATGGATTATTGGTAAGTTTAGGCAGACAATTAGACCTATCTGAAAAGGAATTACCATCAAGTGGATTGGCTACCAGTGAAGTTTTCAAAAGATTGCTTAATAAAATAGATGAGGGAAAATTAAATGCCATTTTTGTTATTGATGAGATTGATCATCTTGCTCAATTGGTGGCTAAAACCGGTAAGGATATTTTATATCAACTTACAAGGGCAAATGAGCGTATAAAACAAGGGTCTCTAACCTTAGTTGGAATTTCAAATGATTTGACGTTTAAAGAAAAACTGGATCCTAGAGTAATCAGTAGTCTTGGAGAAGAAGAGATAGTATTTACAAACTATAATGTAGAACAAATTAAAAAAATTCTTGAAGAAAGGATTCATGAATCCTTCATAGAGAATTCTGTTGAAGAACCAGCCCTAAATCTATGTGCGGCCTTAGCAGGAGGAGAACACGGTGATGCTAGAAGAGCAATTGATCTAATTCGTGTAGCAGGTGAGATTGCTGAGAGGCAACAATCTGAAAAAGTGACAATTGAGCATGTAAGGGAAGCCACCCAAAAAATTGAAGAAAATAAGGAGGAAACATCCCTCAAATCATATCCTCTCCATGAAAAATTGCTTATTCTAGCAATTATGAAGGCAAACGGCTCTTCAACAGGGGAAATATATTCTTCATACAAAAATCTCTGTAAAATAGTTGGGAGAGACGAGCTAACTCAAAGAAGAATCACACAAATGCTAAGCGAAATTGAACTATCTGGTATTATTACTGGAAGACTAATCCACCAAGGAATTCATGGAAGGACAAAAAAATACAAACTTACTGTCTCATCTGAAATGATAAAAAAAACATTCAAAGACGATTTAACTTTGCAAGACATTGTCTGAATTTGAACTATAATTTTCATGGAAAACCTGAAAAGTTTTTAGATTTACCATAATAGCTATTCCTGGATTCGGAGTCATTCCAACACTAGCTTGAAAGGGTGTCTGTTTTTGCCAGGAACCAGAATTAACTAGTAAAATTCCCTTGTACATATCTAATTCAGCTCTATGAACATGGCCGACGTGAAAAATATCTGGAATATCTTCAATTACTAAAAGATCCTCCATCTCTGGTGCTATTGGCGTCTGACTTCCATAAATTGGACTAAGATGTCTTGCTCTTAGAAGATGTCGCATTACATTAGTCGGTTTGTCATAACTTAGACCAGGTGTAGTCTTGACAATATCATCAATACTTTGGCCATGAAACATCATGATTTTAACACCGTTTAATGATACAAATGCTGGATTTCCAACCATTACTACATTTTCCCTTTCCCATAAGCCAGAATTGTATTTTTTTGGGATTGCTGGCTGAGGCAAAGCCCTTCTTCCAGGATCATGATTTCCCGGCATAATGATAATTTTGATATTTTTTGGAATTTTATCAATTAACTCCTCTACCTTTTTTAACTGCTTTTGAATAGTTTGACAAACTAACTCTTTGTCTTGATTAGGGTAGATTCCAACACCATCTACAACATCTCCACCTATTAGGACAAAACGAATTTTTCTTGCAACTGGATCAGGACTTGATAACCAAGAAACAAATTCAGAAAACTCATCTTCCATAAAGTACTTACTTCCAATATGTAGGTCTGAAAGAAATACAGCATATGCTTCAGATTCTGATTTATTTTTAGCCTGATCAGGAATATCTGGAAGAATCAAATCTTTGATAATATAGCCTGAATTCTTTCCTAAACTGATTCTGGCCATGACAAACTGATCCATCAAAAGAGCATTTGCTGTCTTTTGTAATTCATTATCGAAAATAATCCCTTCAAAAGAACCTGAAGGATCCTCCAAGATCAGTTTGGTGATATTTCTTTCAGAATTTCGTGTTGAGACAAGACCACACACGTAGATATCATCATCTGATTTTGCAGTTTTCACAGAAGCTGCAGATTTTAGCATTTTTGATTCTGGCCTATCGGAAATAATTCGCTTTAGTTTGTTAAAACGGCTAGAAAATAATGCATTGTATCCTTTAACTCCTTCTCCAGATGTTATCTTACTAGTAGGTTCGGA